>CAZZND010000208.1:0-3930 GCA_964655465.1 uncultured Actinomycetes bacterium | reverse complement strand
GGCCCGTTCACGAAGCACGAGCCGCTTGACTGTTAGGAGCGTGGGATATCTACCCTGGCCCCGTGAGCCAGCGACGGTGTGTGCGCGTGCGGGTCGGCGGCCGCGTGCAGGGGGTGTTCTTCCGCGCGTTGTGCGCCCGCGAGGCCCGCCTCAGAGGGGTCGCCGGTTGGGTCCGCAACCTCCCCGACGGGGACGTCGAGGCGGTGTTCGAGGGCGGCTGGCCTGCGGTGGAGGCCATGGTGGCGTGGTGCCGCGAGGGGCCTCCCGGGGCCGCCGTCGACCATGTCGACCTCGTCGACGGGTCCGTCGAGGGGCTCGTCGGGTTCGAGATCCGGGGTTGAGCGGGCCCGGTGGGCCTCTCGGACGCGATCCGCGGCGTTGGCACGGCCAAGATCACATGCCTGTTAGCATCCGCCCACATGTTCCTCCGGTCGATCACGATCCGCGGGTTCAAGTCGTTCGCGGACAAGACGGTCCTTGAGTTCGTCCCGGGGGCGTCCGTGATCGTGGGCCCGAACGGCTCGGGCAAGTCCAACCTGGTCGACGCCATCAGCTGGGCGCTGGGTGAGCAGGGCCCGCGGGCACTCCGCGGCGGCCAGATGGCCGACGTGATCTTCGCCGGGACCCCGACGAGGCCCGCTCTCGGCATGGCCGAGGTCAAGCTGGTCATCGACAACACCGAAGGCAAGATCCCGGTGCCGTTGACCGAGATCGAGATCAGCCGGACGATCTTCCGCAGCGGTGAGTCCGAGTACCGGATCGGCGGTCAGGTGGTGCGGCTCATGGACGTCCAGGAGCTCCTCGCCGAGTCGGGCATCGGCCGCGCGCTGCACACCGTGGTCGGCCAAGGGCAGCTCGAGGAGGTCCTCCTGGCGAGGCCCGAGGAGCGCCGCAAGTACATCGAGGAAGCCGCCGGCGTCGCGAAGCATCGCCGCCGGAAGGAGCGTGCCGAGCGCAAGCTTTCGGGTCTGGACCAGGACCTCCTGCGGTTGTCCGACGTCCTGGCCGAGCTGCGACGACAGCTGAAGCCGCTCGGGCAGCAGGCCGAGATGGCCAAGAAGCACGAGACCCTGACCGCCAAGGCCGACGAGCTGGCGCGCATGCTGGCGGCGGCCCGCCTCCGCGCCCTGCTGCGCGAGCAGGAGCGCCGCAAGGACGGGTGGGAGCAGGGGCTGAAGGAGCGGGCTGATGCCCGGGCCCAGCTCGACGCCCTCGACGGGGAGGTACTGGCTGCAGCCGACGCCCGAGCCACGCTCTCACGGGGCCTCGCCGATGCCGACCTGGCGTTCCGCGGCGCACAGGCAGAGCGCGAAGACGCCGAGGCCAGCTACCGCGCGGCCGTCGACGGCGAGGCCAAGGCCCGAGAACAGCTCGCCGGTCAAGCGGCACGCGCCGTTCGCGTTGACACCGTGCACGACGAGAGCGCCCGGATCGAGACCCAGCTCGCGCGCGTGATCGACGAGCTCGAGGGCAGCGAACGCGAGCTCGTCGAGGCCGAGGCCAGCTACCAGGCGGCCGACGAGCGACGCCGTGAGGTCGAGGAGCTCCGGCGCCATGCGGGCGAGGAGGCTGCCGCCCGTCGGGGAGAGGTGGCCTCGCTCGAGCGTTCGCTCGCGCAGGCGGAGCGCGAGCGGGTTCGGTTGGCCGAGGAGCTCGCCGGGCTCCGCGAGCGCACGGCGGCCGCCGTCGCCGAGCGCGAGGCGCTCGAGGGCGACATCGAACAGATGGACGGGCAGACGACACCTCTCGCCGAGAAGCGGACGCAGCTCGAGGACGACCGCCGCAAGCTCGTGGAACGGATCGAAGAGCTCGAGGAAGCGCGCCGGGGGATGCGCTCGCGTAAGGATCTACTCGACGCACGCCGTCAGGACATCGAGGAGACCCCCGGCTCACGCTTCCTCGGCGTCCACGAAGGCCGCGCGGTCGGTCTGCTCAAGGACCTGGTGCGCGTCGACTCGGGTCTCGAGCGTGCTCTGGTCGCGGCTCTCGGCCCGCTCGCCGATGCGGTGGTCTACGACGACGGCACGCGCGCCCTCGAGGACGCGCACGGGGGCGATGGCGCGATCCTCGCGATCGCCGCGGGCGGCCCCGTACCCATCGGCCTCCGGGGTGAGCGGGCCCTGCTGTCGGCGGTCGATGCGCACCCGGCGGCTCGGGGCATCGTCGCGACCGTGCTGAAGGACGTCTACCTTGCCGCCTCCGTCAACGAGGCCGCGGAGAAGCAGGGCCAGCACCCGCAGTCCTCGTTCGTGACGCCCGAGGGCGTGCTCGTCGGACCCGCCGTGATCCACACCGCCCGCGAGGCCGATTCGAGGCTGCGCGAGATCCTCGCCGAGCTTCAGGTGCTCGCACACGACCTCTCCGCGACGGAGCAGCAACTCCGTCCGCGCCGCGACCGCGTCGGCGAGATCGTCGGCGAGATCGCTTTCCTCCGGGAGCAGATCGAGGCTGCCGACACCGACATCACGGCCGCCGCCGAGCGCCTTGCGATGATCGAGCGCGACGCCGCCGCGGAGGCGCGCGAACAGGAGCTCCTCGCGAGCCGTCTCGCAGCCATCGACGCGAACGTCACGGTGTGGCGCGAGCGCATGAGCACGATCGGCCCCAGCGCAGCCGAGGAGCTCCCCGATCTCCCGCCGCTCCCGCGGGCGCCCGTCTCGGCCCGTGTCGCCGTCGAGACCCTGCGCCGTGCGCGGACGGCACACGACCAGCGGTCCGCGCAGCTGCGCCACGAGCTCACCGAGCTCGCGACCCACGACCCGATCACGCTCCGCGAGGTGCTCGAGAAGGCCGAGAACGCCCGCGCCGAGGCCGAGACTGCCGCCGCCGCCGCAGATGAGTCGTTCCGCGCGGCGACCGACGCGCGGGAGGCGGCAGCGGGCGCGGAGCGTGAGGCCGCGGAACGCGAGGCAGAGGTCAACCGTTCCTGGCGTCAGGTGTCCGGGAGGCTGGACGAGCTCCGGGCCACCTACGAGGAAGACGACCGGACCCGGGGCGACATCGAACGCCGGGTCAAGGAAGCCGAGCGTCTCTTGCGTGAAGGATTCGGCGCCGACCCCGGCGAGCTGCTCGCGGCCCTGTCCGACGACGACTCGGTCGAGTCGCTCGAGAAGAAGCAGGACCTCGTCCAGCGCCGGCTCGCGTTGCTCGGCAGGGTGAACCTTCTCGCGACGGGCGAGTTCGAAGTTCTGCGGGCGCGTCACGACTTCATGCAGCGCGAGCTCGACGACGTACGCAAGGCCCGCCGCGACTTGCTCGAGGTCATCGCACAGGTCGATCGCGAGATCACCGCGACCTTCACGACCGCGTACCGCGACGTCGCCCACGAGTTCGAGCGGCTGATCGGCGAGCTGTTCCCCGGAGGCGAGGGTCGCCTGGTGCTGACCGATCCGGCCGATCCGCTCGCCTCCGGTATCGAGATCGAGGCGAGCCCGGGCCGCAAGCGTGTGAAGCGCATCTCGCTGCTCTCAGGAGGCGAACGGTCGCTCACCGCCATGGCCTTCCTGTTCGCCATCTTCAAGGCGCGGCCCTCTCCGTTCTACCTGATGGACGAGGTCGAGCCCGCCCTCGACGACATCAACCTCCACCGGTTCCTGCGGCTCGTCGAGGGCTTCGCACGCCGGAGCCAGGTACTGATCGTCACGCACCAGAAGCGAACCATGGAGATCGCCGGCATGTTGTACGGGATCTCGCTCAACACCGACGGCACGACCAAGGTGGTCGCACAGCGGCTCGAGGCGGAGGAGCGGGCCGAGATCGAGGCTCGTATCGAGGCCCAGCGTGAGGCCGCCGCCGTGGCGTTCGCCCGCCAGAGCTCCGCCGACGACGAGCCGGTCGTCGAGGTGCCGCAGGGCGAGCCTGTCGGCTAGCCTCGCCTCAGTGTCAGGGTGGCCGAGCAGTGAGATCCCGATCGAGCATCGGGATAGCCTC
>CAZZND010000207.1:0-3933 GCA_964655465.1 uncultured Actinomycetes bacterium | reverse complement strand
CGCGCCGGCAGCGACGTTGCGCAGGCCTTCCTTGACGATGGCCTGTGCGAGCAGGGTGGCGGTGGTGGTGCCGTCACCGGCGACGTCGTCGGTCTTCTTGGCGACCTCCTTGACGAGCTCGGCCCCGATCCTCTCGATCGGGTCGTCGAGCTCGATCTCCTTCGCGATCGACACGCCGTCGTTCGTGATGGTGGGAGCGCCCCACTTCTTCTCGAGGACGACGTTGCGGCCCTTGGGGCCGAGCGTGATCTTGACGGCGTTGGCGAGCTGGTCCATGCCCCGCTCGAGCGCGCGCCGCGCGTCCTCGTCGAACGAGATGAGCTTCGGTGCCATCCGTTTCGACCTCCTTCGTCCGGTTGTCAGCTGATGCTGCCGACTGCTAGCACTCAACAGGTGCGAGTGCTAAAGATGGTAGCCTCGGCCGGCGCCCAGTGGCAAGCCGTGGGATCAGCCGCCGAGCGGTCCCGCGATCTCTGGCCTGCGCGCCACGCCCGTTTTCCATCCCAGGTACCGGCGCCGCACCAGGACGCCGGGCACGACCAGGAGCACGAAGCCGACCGCGACCCCGATCACCGCGTAGGCGGCCTGGAACCCGTGACCCTGCGGCTCGTCGATGCCCTCCGGTCGCCCCGGAACGCGCGAACCCATCCCCCCCATCCTCGTGCGGATCAACGCTCCGGGTAGCATGCGCGGATGCCCACAACCCCCGACTGGGTCCTCCGCTACACCGCGGCACGCTTCGGCTTCCCGTCATGGTCGGACGCTGCGCCCGACCGGCTCGCGACGGTCTCGAACCGCAGCGGCTCCTGGCAGGCCTGGGCGCACGACTTCACCGACGGCTCTTGGCGTCAGGCGAGCGACGAACCGGTCGGTGTCGAGGAGGTCTCGGTACTCCCCGACGGCCGCATCGCGTGGTTCCAGGACGACTCGGGCGAGGAGACCGGCCGCTGGCTCGCCCAACCGTTCGCCGGCGGCGCGGTCGCCCCGCTGTTCCCCGCGCTCCCCACAGGGTGGTCGTTGGGCATGCGGATGGCACGGGGCGGCCGCGCCGCGGTCGGGCTCGAGGTGCGCGGCCAGTACCACGTATGGGTGGTCGAACCCGGTGGCGATCCGCGGCTCGTCTACACGTCGGGGCGCCCCGCCGGTGTGGGCGCGGAGTGGCCCGGCGGGGCCGGAGGCCTGTCACCAGACGGGATCCTGCTCGCGCTCCGTCACACCGAGCACGGCGACATCCTCCGTCCGGCGCTCCGGATCCTCGACGCCGACACGGGCGACGTCGTGGCCGACCTCGACGACGCCCCTCGCCGGATCGAGGCCGGCGCCTGGTCCGCGGACGGCACCCGCTTCGCGTTCACGAGCGAGCGAGCCGACCGGGCGCGACCCGGCGTGTGGGAGACGTCCACCCGGCGCCGTGACCTCGACGTCGACCTACCGGGCGATGTCTACCCGGTGGAGTGGTACCCCGACGGGGACGCGCTCCTGGTGCGCCACGAGCTCGAGGCGCACGCCCAGCTGCACCGCCTCGACGTCGCCTCCGGAGAGCTGACGCTGGTCGCCGACCCCCTTGGCGACATCGAGGAAGCGAGCCTACGGCCCGACGCCTCGGTGTGGCTGCGCGCGAGCGACGGCGAGACGGCCCCGCGGACCATCGACGGGACCGGCGCCACGATGATCATGAGCCCCGACCCCTCACCGCCGGGCGGTGTCCCCTTCCGCGACGTCTGGGCCACCAACCAGCACGGCGACCGCGTTCACGCACTCGTCGTCACGCCCGAAGGGGACGGACCGTTCCACTTGGTGCTCTCGGTGCACGGCGGGCCGGGATGGCACGAGCGCCACGCGTGGGACCCTGAGACGCTCGCCTACCTCGACGCCGGCTATGCGGTCGCACTTCCCAATTACCGCGGCTCGACGGGGTACGGGCTGGCCTTCCGCGAGGCGCTCATCGGTAACGTCTGCCACTGCGAATCCGAGGACCTCATGGCGGTGCTCGACGCGCTCGTTGACGAGGGGATCGCCGATCCCGACCACGTCTACTGGAGCGGCTGGTCCTGGGGCGGTTGTCTCGCGTGCTTCAACGCGGGCGTCAACCCGAGGCGCTGGCGTGCGGTGTTCGCCGGCATCCCTGCGGGGGACTTCGTGGCCGCCCACTGGGCGTCGGCGCCTGAGCTCCAGGCGTGGGACGTGGCGGTCTACGGCGGCCATCCCCACGAGGTCCCCGACGCGTACCGCCGAAGCGACCCGATGACCTACGCCGAGGCGGTGACCGCGCCGACGATCGTGATCGCGGGTGAGCACGACCCCCGCTGTCCGATCGAAGGCGTCACGCCGTGGGTCGAGGCCGTCCGTGCCAACGGCGTCGAGGTCGAGGTGCACACGTACCCGGCCGGCCACCACGCCAACGGTATGGAAGACCAGGTCCGGCACATGCAGCTGGTGCTGGACTTCTTCGCACGTCACGCCTGAGCGAGACTCAGAACCCCCAGGTCACGACGCGGTCGATCCGCACGTCGACGATGACGGTCGAGCCGAGCTCGATCGCCGCGTCGGTCGGGTACTGCGGGTACTTCTCGTAGAGCAGGTTCCTTCCCCGCTCCCACTCGTACCCAGCCTCGATGATCTGCGCCTGACCGAAGACGATCACCGACCGGAGCTTCGACCAGTCCTCGTCGTACTCGTCGGCGCTGAGTGCGACGGCGGGGTTCCCCCAGAGGTTCCGCACCTTGACCGTGCTCGCCTCGGTCGCGAACACGACGCTGTCGAGGTCGAGAACAGGGGAGATCGGGACGACGTGCGGGGTGCCGTCCGGACTCACGGTCCCCAGCTGCACGACACGGCGTTCGGCCAGGAATCCGGCAGCCTCGCCCGTAAGCAGCGGCCCCTGATCGAAGAGCTTGCCCACGTCAGTCCTCGCTGGAGGTGCGTGCCATCGACGAGATCTGCTCCACGATCTCGGCGTTGGCGAGCGTCGTCACGTCGCCGAGCGAGTTCCCGCGGGCGACATCGCGCAGCAGCCGCCGCATGATCTTGCCCGAGCGCGTCTTCGGCAGGTCGACCGTGAAGATGATCTCGTCGGGCTTCGCGATCGGCCCGATAACCTTCGACACGTGGTTACGCAGCTCCTGGAGCATCTGCTCGTCACCGACGTAGCCGCTCTTGAGGGTCACGAAGGCGACGATGCCCTCACCCTTGATCTCGTGCGGCTTGGAGACCACCGCCGCCTCGGCCACCTTCTCGTCGTCCACCAGGGCCGACTCGATCTCGAAGGTCGACAGGCGATGGCCGGCGATGTTCATCACGTCGTCGATCCGGCCGAGGAGCCAGTAGAACCCGTCCTCATCGCGGCGTGCGCCGTCGCCAGCAACGTAGACGTCGTGACCGAAACGCGAGAAGTAGGTCTCGACGTATCGATCGGGGTCGCCCCAGATGGTCCGGGCGATCGCTGGCCAGGGGTGCCGCAGCACTAGGTAACCACCGCCGCCGAGCCCCACCGACGCGCCGTTCTCGTCGACGACGTCGGCCTCGATCCCCGGGAACGGGAGGGTCGCCGACCCCGGCTTCAGCGCGGTCATGCCGGGTAACGGCGTGATCAAGATCGCACCCGTTTCCGTCTGCCACCAGGTGTCGACGACGGGACACCGCTCGCCGCCGAGGACCTTCCAGTACCAGACCCAGGCCTCGGGGTTGATCGGTTCACCGACCGAGCCGAGCAGGCGGAGCGACGAAAGGTCGTGCTTCTCGGGGAACTCGGTCCCCCACCGCATGAACACGCGGATCGCCGTCGGCGCCGTATACAGGATGTTCACGCGGTACTTCTCGACGATCGACCACCACCGGTCCTTGTCGGGCCAGTCGGGCGCGCCCTCGTACATGACGCCGGTCGTGTGGTTCGCGAGCGGCCCGTAGACGATGTAGGAGTGGCCGGTGACCCAC
>CAZZND010000206.1:3733-3940 GCA_964655465.1 uncultured Actinomycetes bacterium | reverse complement strand
CGCACGAACCCGCGCAGGATGCAGGCGAGGACGCTGCCCGCTCACCTCCCCGCGGATCGGGCCGAGGCGATGCGGACCGGCGAGGACCTCTACGACCTGACGCCGCTCGTGCTCGACAACGTCGAGTACCTCGGGCTCGACTACCTCGTAACGATCGGCGGCGACGACACGCTCAGCTTCTCGCGGGTCCTGGCCGACCGCGGGTTC
>CAZZND010000206.1:0-3717 GCA_964655465.1 uncultured Actinomycetes bacterium | reverse complement strand
TGGACAACGACGTGCCCGGGACCGAGTACTGCATCGGCTTCTCGTCGGCGATCACGCGCGCCAAGGAGCTGATCAACCGCCAGCGGACGACCCTGGGGTCGCACGAGCGGATCGGGGTCTTCCGGATCTTCGGTCGCGACGCGGGCTTCTCCGCGCTCTACACGGCCTACGTCACGTCCGGCCGGTGCCTCATCCCCGAGTACCCGTTCGACCTCGGGCACCTGTTCGAGCTCCTCCTCGAGGACAAGCGGAACAACCCGAGTCGCTACGCGTTCGTCATCGCCGCCGAGGGAGCGATCTGGGAGGGTGGCTCGATCACCGAGACCGGGGAGGCGGACGCGTTCGGCCACCGCCACAAGGCGAACATCGCCGAGGTGCTCGCGAGCGAGCTGAAGGCCCGCACCGGCGAGGATGCGGTCGCCAGCGAGCTGACCTACGACCTGCGGAGCGGCGAGGCGGACTCGCTCGACCAGATGGTCGCGATCACGTTCGCCAACGTCGCGATGGACCTGATCCGGGACGGCCTCGAGGGTCGCATGGTCGCGATCCGCGACGGCAAGTACGCCCATACGCACCTGCCGGAGCCGGGTCTGGGACCGCGCACGATCGACGTGGCGACCGCGTACGACATGGACCGCTACCGGCCGACGTACGCCAACCGCCTCGGGCACCCGATCCTGCTGACGGCGGCGCCGGCCGAGATGACCGGGGACTGACCGACCGGCTCTCAATCGAGGGCGGAGAGCTCCCGAATCGTCCGGGCGAGGTTCGACATGTCCTCGTCACCGTAGCCTCTGGCGACGAGGCTGGTTTCGAGCTGCGCCGCCAGCGCGGCGACCGGCATGCTGACCCCGAGCTCCTGGGCCATCGCCAAGGCGATCCCGAGGTCCTTGAGATGGAGCGACGTCCGGAACCCGAGCGGGTACTCGTTGGCGATCATCCTGGCGCTGCGGTTCGCGAGGATCCAGCTCTCCGCAACGCCGCCGCCGAGGGCGGCGACGACCTGGTCCGGGTCGAGGCCGGCCTTCATCGCCAGGACGAGGCCCTCGGCCACGGCCAGGTAGACGCCCGCGATCATGACCTGGTTGACGGCCTTCACCGCCTGGCCGCTGCCGGACGGCCCGAAGTGGGTGATCGTCCGGCCGAGGTGCTCGAGGACGGGCCGCGCCCGGTCGACCGCGGCCGGCTCGCCACCGAGGAAGATCGTCAGCGTCGCCTTCTGGGCGCCCTCCGAGCCGCCCGACACGGGGGCGTCGACGAGCCCGACCCCCAGGGCGCCGAGGCGGGTCGCGAAGTCGCGCGTCGCGGTCGGCGAGATCGTCGACGTGTCGATAACCAGGCTCCCCGGCGCAGCAGCCTCGGCGATCCCTCGAGGCCCGAAGAGCACGGCCTCGACGTCGGGCGTGTCCGAGACCGAGATCAGGACGACGTCGGACGCTGCCGCCACCGCAGCCGGATCAGCTGCCGTCGCAGCTCCCAGCTCCACGAGGGCGGCCTGCCGTCCGGCTGTGCGGTTCCAGACCGTCAACGGATACCCGGCGCGCGCCAGGTGGCCGGCCATCGCTGAGCCCATCGTGCCGAGGCCGACGAAGCCGATCCGCTCCTTCCCCGACGTCGCCACCTGTGGTCCGCTGGTCTGCGAGTCCCGGATCACTGGGGGATCTGGACACCGAAATAGGCGGCGATCCGCTGGGCGACACCCGGCATCTCCGCCTCGATCTGGGCGAGCCGCGCCTGGTCGATCGACGACGGGTCCGTGATCCCCTTCTCCATCACCCCGACGAGCTCCTCCTGGTAGGTGAAGAGCTTGTCGATGTCACCGCTGATCGCGGGTGGCCACGGCTGGGCGCGGGCCGCGGCGATCGCCTTGCGTGTCACGGCTGCGTAGTCCTTCAACGCCGCGGCAAGCGCCTCGGGCGACTTCGCCGTCATCATGCTCGCCGTGACCTTCGCCAGCTCGGTCTGAAGCCTGGACTGGATCTGGGCGGACTGCTGCCCGATCGCCGACTCGTCAGCCGATGGCTCCGGGGTGGCCGGCTCGGGCGTCGCGGCGGCAGGGGTCGCAGGAGCGGGGGTAGCTGGCGCCGGGGTCACTGCCGGCGCGGGCGCGCCGCCCGGTGCGGTCGTCGCGGTCGTCCCCGACGAGCAGCCGGCGAACACGATGGCGATCCCGAGGAGCCCGACTGGCAGCAGGCGACGCATGGGTTGTTCCCTCCACATGGTTCCCGCGGCGCGGGCGGTCGGGGTGATGATGGTCGGTGTGACGCGTATGGTCAATCCGCGCGATGGTCGCTCGCGGGACCCGGGCAGGATTCCCGTCGTACGCCCCTCCAGGTCCTCGGGACCCCCTGCTGAACCCGGGTCGGGGTACGTACGCCGGCTTGATGACGAGCCCGGGCCGGTGGTCGGCCCGGGCTCGCTGCCTTGGGCGCCGCGCGAGCGCCCGGGTCACTCGACGGCGGGCGCCGGCGTGGCCTTGTCGGCGGCGACAGCGGCGGCCTTGATCGCGCCGGCGGTCTCCTCGTCGACCGGCATGGTCTTGACCTCCTGGGCGTCCGGCATCTTCTTCGCGACCTCGTCGGCCTGCGTGGCCGACACGAGGCAGAGGATTCCCGACGTGCCGGGGGTGATGACGTCGGCGAGCTCCTTCTCGACCTCGACCCGGTGGTAGAGGTTCCGGGCCTTGCCCGCGGCGGCCCCGGCCACGCCGAGGGCGACCGCGCCACCGATGATCGTGGCGGGCAAGAAGATCCCGGCGACCACGCCGCCGACGATGCCCCACTTAAGGCCCTTCCGCGTGCTGTGGTCGGTCATCTTCTGGATGTGGAGCTTGCCGCTCTCATCGGCCTTGGCCACGAGGACGCCGTCGATGTGGAGCGAGCCATCGATCTCGGCCGTCAGGAGCTGGTCGTAGATCGCGATCGCCGAGGTCGTGTCGGCGAAGCGGGCGACGATGAGGGCGTGATCGCCCTCGACGGCGATGGCTCCCTCGGCGAGCACGCCCTGGTCGTCGGCGACCTGGGCCGCGACGACAGTGACGTCGTCGGCCGGGGTGATGGTCTCGTCGGTCATGTTTGGGATCCTCCCGTCCTGAGAGCGCCATGCAGGACATAGGGTGTGGGGGTTGGTCGTCCCATCCGGGCGATGGCTGCCGCGCGACGGACGACACGATGGTCGGGCGCCACACGATTCTGCCACGGCCGCCGGGCGCACGGCAAATCGCGGTCCGGACGGGCAATCGACCGCAGCCGCCCGGTCTGCCGAGGGGTCAGCGCGGTGCACAGCCTGAAACGGACCACTTCGAACTCGGGGAATTGGCGCGCCCGGCGAGACTCGAACTCACGACCTTCAGGTCCGCAACCTGACGCTCTATCCACTGAGCTACGGGCGCACGCGATGCTGGTCCCAGCCGCTGGCTGGCGGAGAGGGAGGGATTCGAACCCTCGAGGCAGGTTACCCCACCTGGCGGTTTAGCAAACCGCTGCACTAGGCCTCTATGCGACCTCTCCGTGGAGCAGCGGGCGGGATTCTAGCACGGGGCAGCGGCCGCACCGGCCCGAGCTTCTCGATGCTCAGTGAAAGCTTCTGGGCCCGCTCGTCGGTGATGTGCCTCGAATCTCGTGACGAGGGGTCGACCTTGCGCCCGGACGCGGAATTGACGCCGGAGCGACGGCTCGGCTAAGGTTCGCGCACGCACATGGGTCACTTCTTCTTTTA
>CAZZND010000205.1:0-3981 GCA_964655465.1 uncultured Actinomycetes bacterium | reverse complement strand
CAGCCTGCGGAAGAAACGCTCGCTCGGCGGGTACCGCCACGCGTACTCCACGTTCGAGACGAACCCCGGCACCCACACCAGGTCAACCGGGCCGTCACCGAAGACTTGGTAGGCGACCTGCACGCCGTCGGCGGCGGCGGCGTACCTCGTCTCAGGGATCTGCACGGTCAGCTCACCACCCGGTAGAGACGCCAACGTTCCTGGACGCCCTTGAGCTCGTGTTCGCCGGCGTCCTCGAAGGTGAGACCGGAGCCCACGGTGAGGTCCCTCACGGTGGATGAGACGAGGACGTCGCCGGGGGAGGCCGCGGCCGCGACCCGAGCCCCGATATGTACCGCGACCCCACCGATGTCATCACCGACGAGCTCGATCTCACCCGCGTGGACGCCGGCGCGGATCTGCAGATCGAGGGGCCGCACGGCATCGCCGATGGCTGCCGCGCAGCGCACGGCTCGCGCCGGACCGTCGAACGTGGCGAGGATGCCGTCGCCCGTGTCTTTCACATACGTCCCACGGAACCGAGCGATCTCGTCGTGCGCGCGTTGATGGTGCGAGGCGAGCAGCTCCGTCCATCGCGCGTCACCCAGCTCGCTGGCGCGTTCGGTAGAGCCGACGATGTCGGTGAACAGGACGGTGGCGAGCACGCGGTCGAGTTCAGGCACCGGCCGAACACCCGTGAGGAACTGCTGGACCTCAGAGGCCACCTCCTCCTGATCGCCGAGCCACATAGGGGCATCCGAGCCGTGGAGACCGACGAGCGTCGCGTGGGGGATCAGGCCGGCCACGTACCGAACCTGGTCGAGCAACGCATCATCCCAACCTTCCCGGTACATGATCAACGTCGGCGCGGTGATAGCGGAGAGGATCTCGCGGACGTCGAGTTCGTAGACGAGCCGGGAGAACGCCGCGGCGTCGGTGGGGGTCGCGGCGTTGCGGAAGTACTTCGCCGCGAACCGCAGCGCCTGAGCATCATCCGCCCACGACGGTGCCCGCCCGTCGTCCGTTATCCCCTCCACGAAGGTCTCGCGCCCCCAGTGCTGCTCGATGGATGCCTGATCCTCCTCGAACTCATCCGCCGTCTCGCCCCACGGGTAATCGGGAGCCCACGCGCCCCTGGCGGCCGGGTCCCAGAGGATCACCGCGGCGGTGCGCTCCGGGTGCGTGGCGGCGAACATCGCGCCGAGCGCGGTGCCGTCCAGGACGTTGCCGAGGATCACGACGCGCTCAGCCCCGACCGCGTCCAGGACCGCGCGCATGTCGTCCGCCCGCGTCTCGAGGTCCGGGGTTCCGGTCAGGCGGCTGGACAGTCCCGTGCCACGCTTGTCGAACTGGATGACCCTCGCGAACGCGGCCAGGCGGTCCGCGAACCTCGCGTGCTCGGGGCGCTCCCACCACATCTCCAGGTGGGATACGTGCCCGGGGATGACGACGATGTCGATGGGCCCGTCGCCATGGGTCAGGTACGCGATGTCCAGCCCGTCGTAGGTCTTCGCGTAGCTGATCTCCGGAGCGGTCATCCGCTCACGACCCGATAGAGGCGCCAGCGGTCGGGGACGCCCTTCAGTTCGTGTTCGCCGGCATCTTCGAACGTGAGACCGCTTCCTGCCACGAGATCCTTGACGGTCTGGGACACCAGCACCTCGGAGGCGCCCGCCTTCGCGCCGACCCGGGCACCGATGGCCACGCCGATCCCGGAGATGTCCGCCTCCTCCAAAGTGACCTCGCCGGTGTGCAAGCCTGCCCGGATCTCGATCCCCAGGGAGCGGACCCCGGCCGCGATCTCCCGGGCGCACCGTACCGCGCGGGCCGGGCCGTCGAACGTGGCCAGGAACCCGTCGCCCATCGTCTTGATCTCGCGTCCGCGGTGGCGCCCGAGGTGCTCGCGCACGATCGCGTCGTGGCTTTCGCGGATCGCGCGCCACCCGCGGTCGCCCGCGGTGGCCGCTCGAGCCGTGGATCCGACGATGTCGGTGAACAGGACGGTCGCCAGGACGGTGTCGAGGTCGGCGACGGGCACCTCGACGCCGATGAACTCCCGGATCGCCTCCAAGATGCCGGGCTGTTCATCGACGGAAGGGAGCGAATCCCCGCCCCCGGGGAAGAGGCGTACCGAGGCGTTGGGTATCAGATCGGCGAGGTACGTCAACGCCTCCAGGTCCCGTTCCCTGGCGAGGAGGAGCGTCGGCGCCGTTACGGAAGGCAGGGTTCCTCGCACGTCGGTCTGCCGCCAGATGAGTTCGAGCTCGACCGCGACATCGGGGGAAACCGACTGCCTGGTGAAGAGGCCCCAGTCCGTCGTCGGGTCGTCCGTGATGTTGAACTCGCGCGTTCCCCACGCCCCTACTTCCCGTTGCATCCGCCTGTCCATCTCGTCGGGTGCTCCGCCCCACGGATAGTCGGGTGCCTGGGTCGACCTGGGCGCGGGGTACCACCAGAAGAGCGAGTGCACGCGCTCGGGCATCGTCGCGGCGAACAGCACGTTCGCGGCGCCGCCCTCGAGCTCGCCCCCGAGCACCGGGCGCTCGGATCCCACGGCGTCCAAGACCGCGAGGCAGTCGCCGACCCTGGTCTCCAGGGTCGGGGGTGCCACGTTCCTGCTCGAGGCGCCGGTGCCGCGACGATCATGAAGGATCAACCGGGAGAAGCCTGCGAGCCCACGGAACCAAGCCGCCCACTTCGGGACCTGCCAGACGATGTCGACGTTGGTGTAGATGTCCGGCTGCCACACGACGTCGATCGGTCCTTCGCCGAGCGTCAGGTACGCGATGTAGGTGCCGTCGGGCACCTTCACGTAGCGGACGTCGTGGGACTCGATCATCCGGCCACCACGCGGTAGAGGCGCCAGCGGTCGGGGACACCCTTGAGCTCGTGTTCGCCGGCGTCTTCGAAGGTGAGACCGCTCCCGGCGGTCAGGTCCTTGACGGTCTGCGACACGAGGACCTCGGACGGGTCGGCGTGAGCCATCACGCGGGCGCCGATCGACACCGACAGGCCGCTGCACTTGCCCTCGACGATGTCGCATTCCCCAGCGTGCAGGCCTGCGCGCACCTCGATCCCGAGCGGCCGGACCGCGCGCACGATCTCCTCGGCGCAGCGGATCGCCCGGGCGGGACCGTCGAAACGGACGTAGAAGCCGTCGCCGGCGGTGTCCTGCTCGAGTCCGCGGAACCGCGTGAGCTGGTCCCGGACCGCCGCATGGTGCTGCTCCACGAGTTGCTTCCACCCGCGGTCGCCGAGCGCCGCCTGTCGCTCGGTCGACCCGACGATGTCGGTGAACAGGACGCTCGCCAGGATCCTGTCGACCTCGGGCGCGGGCCGGACCCCGGTGACGAACTCCTCGACCTCATCGAGGATCGCATCGGCGTCACCGACGAAGGGGATGTGGTCGACGCCGGCGAGCTCGACCAGGCGCGCTCCCTCGATCCGGTCCGCGACGTACCGGGCTTGCGCAGAGGAGACGATCAGGTCGCCGTCGCGATGGAGGACGAGCGTCGGCACGTGGATCGCGGGCAGCACGTCGCGGATGTCGACGTCGGTGAAGATCCGAGCGAGTTCCTCGTAGGCGCTGGGACTGGCGACGAGCCGCTCGAACCGCGCCCACCATGCCGTGAACCGCTCGTCACTTGCCATGGAGGGGGCCTGCAACGCGAGGTTGTGGCCTGTCCCCATCTCCCGCACGAACCGCTCGAAGAAAGCCCGTTGCTCCTCAGGAGCCTTCCCATGTGGGAAGTCCGGCGTGGCGACCGTCTTCGCCACGGGGGCGTAGAGGACCAACGCCTTGGTTCGCTCCGGGTGGGTGGCCGCGAACAGCATCGCCATCGTGGCGGCCCGCGCTCCACCGAACACGGTGGCGCCCTCGATCCCGGCGGCATCCATCACGGCCGCCACGTCGTCACGCTGCAGTTCGAGGTTCGGAGGCTCTGGCCCCCGGTCGGACAGACCCACGCCGCGCATGTCGAACAGGATCAGCCGGGAGAAGGA
>CAZZND010000204.1:0-3989 GCA_964655465.1 uncultured Actinomycetes bacterium | reverse complement strand
AACGTCGCGTAGATCCCGAACTCCTGCGCGACCTCCTTCACCGTCAGGCGGTAGGCCATGACGTTGTCGGCCATCGTGAGCGCGTCGGTGTAGCGCAGGTCGATCTCGTGCTGACTCGGCGCGACCTCGTGGTGGACGTACTCGACGGGGATGCCCATCGCCTCGAGGTACTGAACGGTCCGCTTGCGGTAGTCGGTCGCGACGTCGAGCGGCGTCTCGTCGAAGTAGCCGGCCTTATCGAGGAACGACGGATCGTCGACGGAGCGGAAGTAGAAGTACTCGAGCTCCGGGCCGACGTAGAAGGTGAACCCCAGCTCCGCCGCCTTCTGGAGCTGACGCTTCAGTACCCCGCGTGGATCGCCGTCGAAGGACGTGCCGTCGGGCTGGTAGATGTCGCAGAACATCCTCGCGACCGCATGCTCGGTCTGCCACGGGATGACCTGGAAGGTCGAGGGATCGGGCACGGCGACCATGTCGGATTCCTGGATCCGGCTGAAGCCCTCGATCGAGGAGCCGTCGAAGCCCATCCCCTCGGTGAAGGCGCCCTCGAGCTCCTGGGACGTGATGGTGAACGACTTCAGGAACCCCAAGACGTCGGTGAACCACAACCGCACGAATCGGATCCCGCGTTCCTCGACCGTGCGCAGTACATAGGCAGCTTCGTCGGAGAGCATGCCCGCAGCCTAGGAGGCGTGGCGCGGTCCGTGGTTACGCCGCGGTTACGGTTGGCCACACGCCTATCATCGCGGCGTGTCCGCCTCCGAGGACCTCGATCGCGCGATCGCCGACGCGCCCGATCCGGAGCTGGCACGGGTGGCGCTGGGGCGCGTCGGCGATGCCGGCGCCGAGGTGACCGATCCCGCGCTCATCCGGCTGCTCGGGTTCTCGTTCGCCGCCGCGGACCTGCTGGTCCGCCACCCCGAGGAGGCCGCCGGGCTCACCGATGTCGGAGCGAGGGACCGCACCGCGCTCGACGCCGAGCTCACCGCCGACCTTGCGTCCCTGGGTCCCGAGCGAGGGCTCCGGCGGTTCCGACGCCGCGCGATGCTGCGCGTCGCGGCGCGCGACCTGGCGGGGGCGCCGGTGGACGACGTGGTCGTGGAGATCAGCGACGTCGCCGACGCGCTGTTCGCCGCCGCGTGCGGACTCGCCGGGGCGACCGGCCTCGCCGTCATCGCCCTGGGGAAATGGGGCGGGCGCGAGCTGAACTACTCGAGCGATGTCGACCTGCTGTTCGTCCACACCGATGCGGGCCCGGCCTCGCAGGAGGCCATGGAGCGCGTTGCCGCCGACCTGGTCCGGCTTCTCGCGGAGCCCACCGACGACGGCATCGCGCTCCGCGTCGACGCGGCACTCCGTCCGGGCGGGCGCGCCGGCGCGCTCAGCCGTTCCCTCGACGCCACGCTCGCCTACTACGAGCGGACCGCGGCGACGTGGGAGCGCCAGGCGATGATCAAGGCGCGCGCGGCGGCGGGCGCGACCGACCTCGGTGATCGCGTCGTCGAGGGACTCGCGCCGTTCGTCTACCCGGCTCACCTGGAGCCCGCAGCGATCGACGACGTGCGCCGGACGAAGGTCCGGCTCGAGGAGTACATCCGCCAGCGCGGCAAGGAGCTCACCGAGGTCAAACGGGGACGCGGCGGTATCCGCGACGTCGAGTTCGCCGTGCAGCTCCTGCAGATCGTCCACGGCCGGAGCAACGTGCGCCTGCGCAGCCCGAACACGGTGCTGGCGCTCGCGGCGCTCGCCGACGAGGGCTATGTCGCCCGTCCCGACGCCGACGCGCTCGCCGACGCGTACCGGTTCCTCCGCCGGCTCGAGCATCGCCTGCAGATGGTGCGGGACCTCCAGACGCACGATCTGCCCCAGGACGCCCGGGCGCGCCGGACCCTGGCGCGGTCGCTCGGGTTGGTGGACGCCGCCGCGCTGCAGCGCGAGCACGACCGAACGACCGGCCTGGTCCGTCAGATCCACGAGCGTCTGTTCTACCGCCCGCTGCTCGAGGCGTTCGCCGGACCGGCGACCCCCACGCTCGGCCGCGATCGCGGCTCGACCGAGGAGCTGCTCGAGGGGCTCGGGTTCACCCAGCCGGGGCGCGGCTATGACCTCCTCGGGCAGCTGTTCGACCCCGCGACGCGGATGGGCACGGTGCTCGGGACGATGTTCCCCGTCGTCGCGCCGGCGCTCGCGCTGGCCGCCGACCCGGACACGGCGCTCGTGCGGTTGCTGCGGATCGCGGACGCGGTGGGGGAGCGGTCCGGGCCCGCCGACGCCCTCGCGACCGATCCGGCAGCGGTCCGGCGGCTGGTCCACGTCGCCTCGGCCTCGAGCTTCGCGACCGACCTGCTCGTGCGCGACCCCGAACGCGTGCGGGTGCTCGCGGACGGGGTCGTGTACGCCGATGACGCCGAGGCGTCGCTGGTCCACGCGGCGGCCGCCTACGCGTCCCGCGAGGCCTCGCCGCGCGAGACCGCCGAGGCGCTCGCCGCCGTCGCCGACAGGATCGTGACCGACGCGGTCGCCGTGGCGGGTCCCGATCTGCCCTTCGCCCTCATCGGGCTCGGCAAGCTCGGCGCCCGGGAGCTGAGCTTCGCGAGCGACCTCGACGTCGTGTTCGTCTACGAGGGCGAGGGCCCCGAGGATCAGCGGCGCGCCAACGAGATCGCCGAGGCCGTCACGCGTGAGGTCCGGGCCACCGGATGGGAGATCGATGCTGGCCTTCGCCCCGAGGGCCGCAACGGACCGCTGGCTCGCTCGTTCGCCGGCTACCTCGAGTACTGGCAGCGCTACGCCGAGCCCTGGGAGTCGCAGATGCTGCTGCGTACGCGGCCGGTCGCCGGCGACGCGCTGCTCGGCCGGCGGTTCGCCTCGGCCGCCGAGGACATGGCGTATCCGCCCGAGGGCATCTCCCGCGACCGCGTCGCCGACATCCGGCGCATGCGCGAGCGGATCGAGCGCGAGCGTGTCAAGCCGCCCGAGGCCGCGCGGTTCCATCTCAAGCTCGGGCACGGGTCGCTCGCCGACGTGCAGTTCGCGGTCGAGATGCTGCTGCAGCGCCACGGTGGTCCGGCGCCTGCCGTCCGGACGACGCGAACCCTCGACGCCGTCGAGCTCCTCGCGTCGGAGCGTCTCGTCGAGCAGAGCGTCGCCCGAGACCTGGGCGAGGCGTTCGTGTTCCTGACCGACGTGAAGGACGCGCTCGAGGTCGACCGCCGGGTGCACGCCGAGGCGGTGCCACCGTCGCCGGGCGAGCAGACGGCGCTCGCCAGACGGCTCGGCTACCAGGAGTACCCTCGCCAGACGTTCATGGATGACTACCTGCGGATCACGCGGCGGTGCCGCCGCGCGATGGAGCGGGTGTTCCAAGAGGAGATGTCCTGATGCCCGAACGTCCTCTCGCCCTGGTGACCGGCGCTTCGAGCGGCATCGGCGCCGCGTTCGCGCGGCTGCTCGCCCGCGAGGGCCACGACCTGGTGCTCGTCGCCCGAACCGGCGCGCCCATGGAGGAGCTCGCTCAGGAGGCCGAGGAGCGCCACGGCGTCCTCGCCACGGTGCTGCCGAAGGATCTCGCCCAACCGGGGGCAGGCGGTGAGCTCGCCGACGCCGTCGCCGAGCGGGGCCTCGCCCCCGACGTCCTGATCAACAGCGCAGGGTTCACCCAGCTCGCGGCGTTCGCCTCGTCGGACGAGAACGAGATGATGGCCCTGCTGCGCGTCAACATGGAGACCCTCACGCAGCTCACGCGCCGCGTCGCCCCCGGCATGGTCGAGCGGCGGCGAGGCCGGATCGTGAACCTCTCGTCGAACGCGGCCTTCCAACCCGGTCCGGGGATGGCTTGCTACTACGCGTCGAAGGCCTACGTGCTCAACTTCACGATCGCCCTGCACGAAGAGCTCCGCGGGACAGGGGTCACCGCGACCGCCCTGTGCCCGGGCCCGACGGCCTCGCGGTTCCAGGAGCGCGCCGCCATGGAGGACGCCAAGATCGTG
>CAZZND010000203.1:0-4020 GCA_964655465.1 uncultured Actinomycetes bacterium | reverse complement strand
AGCGGCTCGCCTTCATCTCGTCGATGTACCAGCGCGAGGACGGCGAGGCGCTCGCCGAGGTGCTCGCCGACGTGGAACAGGACTTGACCGGACGGACCAGGGAGCGGCTGATGGTTGGGCTACAGGCCGCGCTGGGCTGAGGGAGTGGCAGCAAGAGTGGCAGCAAGCCTCAGCGGTGCCTATGCGGGCCAACCTGCCGGGGAAGTGAAACCGCAGGTAGACCTAGGTGCCGGGAGAGGGGATCGAACCCTCACGGGCCGAAGCCCACGGGTTTTTGAGACCCGCGCGTCTACCGATTCCGCCACCCCGGCATGGGCGCGCCTAGAGTACCGGGCTTGCCGACCCGCCCTCTTCACCTCGTCTGGCCGATCGTCGCCGTGGTGGTCGCGTCGTGCACGCCGTCGCCGTCCGCGGCGGCCGCCCCGCGCGTCGTGGTCCTGTACGACGGGTCCGTGCCGGACGCCCGCGAGATCGTCAGCCCGTCCGTGCTCGCCGCGGACCTCGGGCTCCGTCAGGGAGGTCTCGAGCCGTGGCTGGTCGACACCGGTGGCGATCCCGGACCGGCCGCGGCGGCGGCGCGGGCGGCGGCGGCCGACCCGCGGGTGGTCGGGGTCATCGTGGCGCCGTTCGTCTCCGCGGGACCTGAGGCCGGGCGCATCCTCGTCGAGGCCGAGGTCCCTACGCTCACCTTGTCCCAGGTCGACGGGGTCCCCGCCGGGGCCGGCACGTACCGCCGGATGACACCCGGGGTCACCGACTCCGCCGACGTCCTGGCGGATGCCGCGGGCCCGGGCGCATGCCTGCTGGCCGCGCGGGACCCGTGGTCGGAGGGGATCGCCGAGGTGCTGGCGAAAGCCCCGACGGCCGCCACCTGGCGTCAGCCCAGGACCGCCGGCGGCTGCGCAGCGGTGGTGTGGAGCGGCCCGGCGGCCGGCGCGCTCTCGCTCCGTCCCGAAGTCGACGGGTTGCTCGTGGTCACGGATCAGTCCAGGACCCCAGGGCTCGCGCGATCCGTCGGGCCGGACCCGGACCCTACCGTCGCCGTGTGTGGCTGCGTCGATCCCGCCTCGGATGCCTCACAGGCGCTCCAGGCCTTCGCTCACGACTACCAAGAGGAGACCGGGCTGGATCCGGGCCCCTACGCCGCCGAGGCGTTCGACGCGGCCTCGCTGCTCGCCTCGCTCGCGAGAGGGGGCACCGACCGCGCGGCGGTCGCCGAGGCGTTGACTGCCACCCGGCTCTACGACGGCGCTGCGGGCCGGTACGAGTGGGACGATCAGGGCGTCCTGACGAGCCTCCGCACACGTAGGTATCAAGCGACAGGCGTGCGTTGGCTGCCCGTCTGAGGGGCCGTGGGCTCGCATTGCTCGCTCGGACGTGGACGCCTACAGTACGCACGGGATACGGGGGGTGGCGCCCGCGCTGCCTCCGGAAAGGGGAGATCCATGCGGAAGTTCAGGTTCCGGGGCCTGCTGGCCCTCGGTGCGATCATGGCGGTCATCACGGCCGCGTGCGGCGACAGCACGACGGCGCCCCCGGCCGCCACGGGGAGCCCGACCGGAGATACGGCGGGCGCCTGCGCCTCGGTCGACGCCTCAGCGGGTGACCTGCTCGCGCAGATCTGCGAGGAGGGCACCATCACGGTATCCACCGACCCGGCGTATCCGCCGGCGTCCTCGCTGAACGAGGAGACCGGCGAATACGAGGGCTTCGACATCGACGTCGCAACCGAGGTCGCGACCCGTCTGGGCGTCGACATCGCCTGGGAGACCCCGAGCTGGGACATCCTCACCGCCGGCAACTGGAACGACCGGTGGGAGATGAGCGTCGGGTCGATGACCCCGACCAACGACCGGCAGAAGGTGCTCCTGTTCACCGAGCCGTACTACTACACGCCCGCCGTGGTCGTCGTCCCCGAGGACTCGACAGTGACCGACGTGTCCACCGATCTCGACGGCAAGACGATCGGCGTGGCCACGGCCACCACGTACGAGCAGTTCCTCGACAAGTCGCTCGCGATCGAGGGGTTCACCTTCGACTTCGTCATCGACGACGCGGCGATCCAGGGCTACGACACCGACACCACGGCGCTGCAGGACCTGGCCACCGGCCGGCTCGACGCCGTGATCACGGCCTCGGTCATCGCCCAGGGCTTCATCGACAAAGGCAACGCGGCCAAGGTCGTCGGCGACCCGGTCTTCTACGAGCCGCTGTCGGTCGCGTTCGACCAGAGCTCCTCACTCGACAGCACGAGCCTCGAGGAGGCGGTCGACGCCATCATCGCCGAGATGCACGACGACAGCACGCTCACCTCGCTGTCTCAGCAGTGGTACGACGGGCTGGACCTGACGGTCCAGACCTGATCCTCGGACGACGGCGGAGGGGGAGGCCCCGTGAGCCAAGGGCAGCCAGGGGTGGCCGGGGGAACCCGGTCACCCGACGCCCCCGATGACGGGGGCAGGATGGACCGTTTCGCGATCGCCAGTGCGGGCGTGCCGTTCACGGTGAAGGTGGCGGCCGTCTGGATCTTCATCTTCCTGTTCTTCGGTTTCTTCTTCTCCCTCGCCGGCTTCGATCTCGCCTGGATGGGCGACAAGGCCGGCTACGTCGCCGCCGGCCTGCGGTTCACGATCGTGATCGCCCTGGGCGGCATCATCCTCGCGATCCTGCTCGCGGTGGTCGGCGCTCTCGGGCGTCTGTCCAAGAACCCGATCGCGTACGGCGTCTCGGGCTTCTACACCTCGTTCTTCCGCGGCACTCCGCTCATCGTGCAGATGTTCCTGCTGTACCTAGCGCTGCCCCAGATCGCCGGCGGGATCCAGGAGAGCTTCCCGGGGACGCCGGACGGGTTGAAGCAGTTCCTGACCCTCGACGCGTTCGTCGTCGGTATCCTCGCCCTCGGCCTCAACTACGGCGCGTACATGACCGAGATCTTCCGCGCCGGCATCCAATCGATCGGGCACGGGCAGGGCGAGGCGGCCGACGCGCTCGGCATGACGTACGGCAAGAAGATGCGCCGCGTGGTCTTGCCCCAGGCGTTCCGCGTGATCATCCCGCCCACCGGTAACGAGTTCATCGCGATGATGAAGGACACGGCCCTGGTGTCGTTCCTGGGGGTCGGGGCCGCGACGGCCGAGATCTTCCGGCGTGGCCAGCTCGTGGGCAAGAAGGACTTCAAGAACCTCGAGGCGCTGCTCGTGGTCGCCGCCATGTACTGGGTCTTGACGGTGATCTTCACGTACTTCCAGAGCAGGCTCGAGAGGCGCGTCTCGAAGGGCTATGTGCGAGGTCCGACGCCTGGCTCGGCCACCGGGAAGAAGAAGATGTCGTTCGTCCCCGGCGGCGGCGGCGGCGGGCCCGGGGGTGGCGCAGGCGGCGTCGTGCTCACCGAAGATGAGACCAGCGGTCCGCCGGAGGTCGAGGGCATGCGATGAGCGACATCGCCAAGGGCCAGCCCATCGTCCGGGTGGAGAACCTCCACAAGTCCTTCGGCGATCTCGAGGCCCTCAAGGGCATCGACATGGAGGTCGCGAAGGGTGAGGTCGTGGTCATCTTCGGGCGGTCGGGGTCGGGGAAATCGACCCTCCTCCGCTGCCTGAACTTCCTCGAGGACCCGACCGCGGGGACCATCGAGGTGGCCGGCATCCGCCTGGAGGGTGGCCACCGGACCCGTCACAAGCGCGAGCAGATCCGACGCGTACGGATGCACGCCGGGATGGTCTTCCAGCAGTTCAACCTGTTCCCGACCATGACCACCCTCCAGAACGTGATGGAGGGCCCGGTCACGGTGAAGGGGATGAAGCAGGAGCAGGTCCGCCCGTTCGCCCTGGAGCTGTTGGACAAGGTGGGGCTCGGCGACAAGGCCGACGAATACCCGATCCGTCTGTCGGGCGGCCAGCAGCAACGCGTGGCGATCGCCCGCTCCCTCGCCATGGAGCCCGACGTCATGCTCTTCGACGAGCCGACCTCGGCGCTCGACCCCGAGCTGATCGGCGAGGTCCTGGCCGTCATGAAGAGCCT
>CAZZND010000202.1:0-4027 GCA_964655465.1 uncultured Actinomycetes bacterium | reverse complement strand
GGCGATACGCATGCGAAGCGGTACGGTGTCGGGACGCTCCGCGTTCAGGGCGGTCAGTGCGCGCATCATGGCCTGCGCGGTGCGAACGGCTCGCGCCGCGTGATCCAATTGGGGTACTGGTCCGCCGAAGACCGCAAGGACCGCGTCGCCGATGAATCCCTCCGCGACCCCGCCGTACCAGGCCGCCTCCTCCGTCACCATCCCGTGGAAGGCCGCGAGCACCTCACGGAACCGCTCTGCGTCGAGCTGGGACGCGAGCTCGCTCGAGCCGGCCATGTCCACGAACACGACGGTGACCAGGCGTCGTTCGGACGCGACCGGCACGGCGACGGGCGCGCCGCAGTTCGGACAGAAGTTCGCAGCGACCGGCAGCGGCTCCCCGCAGCGCGGGCAGCGCTCAGCGCTCACCGGTGTACTCGATGATCTGGATCGGGTTGCCGTCGGGGTCGCGGAACGTCGCGAACCGCGCGAGGCCCTCGACCTCGCCCACGTGGGTGTCGAAGACGGCGCCGCGCTCTTCGAGGGTCCAACGCATCGCGTCGAGGTCCTCGACGCGCAGCACGACGGTGCCGCTCGCCGGGTGCTCGTCCTCGGTGCCGTGCAGGGCGATCCGCACCGGACCCCCGTCCAGCTCGGCCCACTCGTTGCCATCCCTGCGCACCAGCGGCAGGCCGACGACATCGGTGTAGAACGCGAGCGCGCGGTCCAGGTCGCGGGTCCAGTAGTAGATGTGGTCGACGATCACAGCCCCGATGCTACCCATCCGCCGGGGCTCGCTCGCCGGGGCTAGCCCTGCCCGAGGATCTTGGACTTCTGGGCCTGGAACTCCGCCTCGGTCAGGACGCCGTCATCGCGCAGCTTGGCGAGGCGCTCGAGCTCGGTCGTGGTGCTGGGCGCGCTCGGCGGCGCCGTCGTACCCGCAGGGGTCGGCGGCGTGCCGGCGGCGGCAGCCGCTGCCTCGGCCGCCGGGGCGACGTGGTCGCCTTGATACATCCGCTTCTTGTTCATCTCGCCCTGGTGGTAGATCGTCTTCTGCACCTCTTCGGGGTGGCGGATGTGCGTGAAGGAGTTCGTGCCGAACTCGGAGGCCGACGAGATCCGCAGGGTGCCCGCGCCAACGATCCGGTCCCAGATGCCCTGCTCGAAGCGGACGTCGTTGATCGCCTCGAGCGGGATCTCCATCGAACGCTTCGCGATGAACCCCTCGCGGTGGATCACCCGCTCGGTGGTAACCGCGAAGTTCGACGTGACCCACCAGATCAGCCGGCGCAAGGGGTACAGCACGAAGACGACGACCACGATCGCCCACCAGATCCAGGAGTTGAAGTCGAACGTCAAGGTGAGCCAGATCGCCACGATCAGTTCGGCGACAACCACCAGCACCGGCAGTGCCAGGGCGACCGGGTGGGGGCGCAGGTCGAGGATCAGCTCTTCGTCCGGGATGAGGAGTCGCTTCGGGAATGGCATGGGCCGGACGCTACCGCGGGCACGGGGGCACGGCAAACCTCACGCGGGCCGGAGGTGCTCGATCTCTCCGAAGCCGACGCGGAGCTCCCCCTCGTCGGTGGACAGCTGCAGCGAGCCGAACCCGTCGATGCCCACGGCGCGGCCCGTTGCGACGCGCCCGTCGCTCGTGGTCGCGCGCACGACCTGCCCGATCGTGGCGGACACCGGCAGCCACGCGTGGCGAACCCGCTCCGGCAACGACGCGTCGTCGGTCGAGTAGACGTTCGCGAACCGGACGAGGAACGCGCTGAGCAGGTCTCGGAGCCCGACGCGGTCGCCGATCGCGCCGGCGCCTTCCACGCCGTCGGGGGCGGCCAGGTTCACGCCGATCCCGAGCACCACGTAGCGCAACTCGTCGTTCTCGACCGAGGACTCGAGCAGGATCCCGCCCACCTTCTCCTCGCGCAGCAGGATGTCGTTGGGCCACTTGCAGGTGACGCGGCGCCCCGCCGAGCTGCGGATCGCCTCTGCCATGCAGGCGCCCGCCAGCAGGGAGAGCAGTCCGGCGCGTGCCGGTGGCAGCGCGGGGCGCAGCACCACGGAGCACAGCAGTGACCGGTCGGCCACGTCGGTCCAGACCCGGCCAAGGCGCCCGCGGCCATCGGTCTGGTGCGCAGCGGATACGAGTGTCCACTCGGGCGAGCCGGCCTCGGCGAGCTCGATCGCCACCGCGTTCGTCGAACCGGTAACCTCCTCGGCACGCACGGGAGCATCGACCGGGATCGCGGCGAGGGCCGCCAGCAAGTCTTTGTCGGTCAGCATGTCGGGGGCTGGTGGCGCGCGGCGTCCATGGAAGGCACGATACGCGAGTGACGAGCAAACCGAAGGTCCTGATCGCGAACCGGGGCGAGATCGCCGTGCGGATCATCCGCACGTGCCGCGAGATGGGCATCCCCTCGGTCGCCGTGTACTCCGACGCGGATCGCGACGCCCTGCACGTCGAGATGGCCGACGAGGCCTACCGGATCGGTCCCGCCCTGGCCTCGGATTCGTACCTGTCGATCGGGGCGATCCTCGAAGCCGCGCGCGAGTCGAGGGCTACCCTCGTGCACCCGGGCTACGGGTTCCTCGCCGAGCGGGCGCACTTCGCCCAGGCGGTGGCCGAGGCGGGCTTCACGTTCGTGGGCCCCTCGCCGCAGGCGATCGAGGAGATGGGCGACAAGGCGGCCGCGCGCCGGCTGGCCGACGCCGCCGGCATGCCGATCGTGCCCGGCACCCGCGACCCGGTCGACATCGAGGACGCCAAGCGAGAAGCGCCGCGGATCGGGTACCCGATGCTGGTCAAGGCGGCCTTTGGCGGCGGCGGCAAGGGCATGCACGTGGTGCGCGACGCGAAGCACCTCGAGGACTCGCTCAAGCGCGCGGCACGCGAGGCGCAGTCCTACTTCGGACGACCCGAGGTCTTCCTCGAACGCTACGTCGATCGTGCGCACCACATCGAGGCTCAGATCATCGCCGACACCCACGGCAACGTCGTGTTCCTGGGCGAGCGCGACTGCTCGGTCCAGCGCCGGCACCAGAAGCTGATCGAGGAGACTCCCTCGGTGCTGGTAGACCCCGCGCTGCGCGAACGGTTCGCGGCCGCGGCCACCTCGCTGGTGCGCCAGGCCGACTACGTCAACGCGGGCACGATCGAATGCATCCTGGACGAAGACGGGTCGTTCTACTTCTTGGAGATGAACACGCGCCTGCAGGTCGAGCACACCGTCACCGAGATGGTGACGGGTCTGGACATCGTCGCGCTGCAGATCGAGGTGGCATTGGGCGGGTCGCTGGACGGCCTGGAGGTCGCGCCACGCGGGCACGCGATCCAATGTCGGATCAACGCCGAGGACCCGGGGCGCAACTTCCTGCCGGGACCCGGGCGCATCACCCGCTACGCGGAGCCGGGCGGTCCGTTCGTGCGGGTCGACTCGGGGGTCACGGTCGGCCGGAACATCCCGGGCGATTACGACTCGATGTTCGCCAAGCTGATCGTGTCGGGCGCCGACCGCGAGCAGGCCCGCCGTCGCATGCTGCGGGCGCTCGACGAGTTCGTGGTCGAGGGCGTCCCCACGACGATCCCGGTCCACCGGTGGATCCTGGAATCCGAGGCCTTCCGCGAGGCTTCACACACCACCACGTGGCTGGAGAAGGCGCTCGTGGACGCGCACCTGCCCGCGCAGGGCGACCTCGCGCAGGGTGCGGCGACCAAGGCGCCCCGGCCACGCGACATCCTGGTCGAGGTCGACGGGCGACGGGTGCCGGTGCGTATCTTCGACGAGCGTCGCGAAGCCGCTCCGAAGGCGCCCGCGTCCCACGGCGCACACCACGGCGAGCACGTGCACGGCGAAATCCGGGCACCGATGCAAGGAACGATCGTCAAGGTGCTCGTCGAGAAGGGCCAGCCGATCCAAGCGGGCGACGTCGTCTGCATCCTGGAGGCGATGAAGATGGAGAACCACATCGCCTGCACCCGGGAGGGCGAGATCACCGACCTGCCCATCCGCGTCGTCTTTTATCCCGAGCACGGGCGGGAGAC
>CAZZND010000201.1:380-4046 GCA_964655465.1 uncultured Actinomycetes bacterium | reverse complement strand
GCGGAGACGTGCCTGAGTGGCCGAAAGGAGCCGCCTGCTAAGCGGTTAGGGGGTGTTGAGCTCCCTCCCGGGTTCGAATCCCGGCGTCTCCGCCGGATAAGCGCAGGTCAGACCAACTCTCGAAGCCTGGTGCTCCTGGGCCACGCCCTCTAACCGATCGCTTCCAACCCGGTCTCTCGCGTCCGGAGCCCGCGCCTGCCCGTCGCGAGATGCACTTCTCGGATGCTTCTCAGGTGTCAGCCCTCGGGTCCTGTTCGGGAGGTGCGGTGGCGGGAAGCTGTCGAGCTCGGCCGCCACCATAGACCCACGAATGCCGGGGCCTTCGGCCCCCATGAAGCACGTGTCCTTGGGTTCGGCTATGGGGATGGATCTCGACCGGCAGCCGATCCTCGTGTTCTGGGAGACGACGCGTGCCTGTCTGCTCGCCTGTCGGCACTGTCGCGCGGAGGCGATCGAGCGCCCTCTTGAGGGCGAGCTCACGACGGCCGAAGGGCTCGCACTGCTGGAGGACTGCGCTGGGTTCGGAGCCACACCGCCCGTGCTCATCTTCACCGGCGGGGATCTGCTCATGCGCCCGGATATCTTCGAGCTCGTCGCACACGCGCGGTCACTGGGGATGCCGGTCGGTCTCTCCCCGAGCGTCACGCCGCTCCTGACGGCGGAGACGATCGAGAGGTTCAAGGCCCTGGGCGCGAAGACCGTGTCGATCAGCCTGGACGGCGCCGTCGCCGGTACACACGAGGGCATCCGTGGGATCAAGGGTCACTTCGCCCGGACGATCGAGGCGATCGAGGCGCTCGTCCATGAGGGGCTGACGGTTCAAGTGAACACGTCCGTGATGCGCGATAACGCCCACGAGCTTGCCGACATCGCGGCGCTCCTCGTCGAGATCGGGGTGCCCAACTGGGAGGTCTTCTTCCTCGTCAAGGTCGGGCGCGGCGCCGATGTGACAGAGCTCGATCCGCGGCAGAACGAAGACGTCGCCCATCTCCTCTATGACGCTTCTGGCTACGGTTTGACCGTACGGACCGTCGAGGGGCCGTTCTTCCGCAGGGTTGCTGCGAGCAGGCGCGAGCTCGCGGAAGCCAACGATCCGGTCGAGGCGCTCGAGCTGGGTCCGCTCTACAGGCGGCTCGCCGGCATCCTTCGAGCCCGCCTCGGGGAGCCCACACGTTCTCCGCGTGCGCAGAGCTCAGGTACGCGAGACGGCAGAGGCATCATCTTCGTTGCCCACAACGGCGAGATCTACCCTTCGGGGTTCATGCCGCTGGCGTTGGGCAACGTGCGGGAGCAGGGGATCGTCGATGTCTACCGCAGCCATCCCCTGCTGGTGTCGATCAGGAAGGCCGAGTTCGACGGTCGATGCGGTCGCTGTGAGCTCAGAGAGTCCTGCGGCGGCTCTCGCGCCCGGGCACTCGCGGCGACGGGTGATCCCCTCGGTGAGGATCCGGCATGCGGCTACATGCCGGGTCGATCCTGGACCCCTGGAACCCTCGCAGCCGATGGACCCGAAGATCGCGCGCTCCCGGATATCGGCGAATCGACCGCGACCCGTTTCCTGCTCAGGCGGACCGGGGAACCGACGGGGTAGGCTGCGCCGATGGGTTGCCTGTTCGCGCTGCTCGCCGGCGTAGCTCCTCGCCTCGCCGCGATCCTCTTCTGGATCCTCCGGCCCGGGCGATTCGACGCCGCGTTCGATGGGTCGTGGATCTGGCCGCTCCTCGGGATCATCTTCCTGCCGGTCACGACCATCATCTGGGTGCTCGTGGCGCCGGGTGGGGTCAACGGCCTCGACTTCCTGTGGCTGGGGCTCGCCGTGGCGGCCGACGCCGGGTCGGTCGGGCGCGCCGCGAAGCGGCGCGCCGCCTGACCCCGCGTCCGCGTGCGCAGGTGTCAGCGCGCGCGGATCGCTCCGATGACCGGCTCCAGCAGGTCTCGGAGCGGCGTCCCGCCGGCCTCGATCAGCTCGTAGGTCACGACGGCCGTGGGCCGGTCGATCTCGATGACGTGGCGCAGATCCATCGGCGTGCCGAGGACCACCGTGTCGCACGGCGTGGCCTCGATCGCCTTCTGGAGCTCCTTCAGCTGATCGGGCGAGTACCCCTCGGCCGGCAGCACCGGGCCTACGTCGTACCTCTCGAAGATCTCGCGGATCGTGCCCTCGACGTAGGGGCGCGGGTCCACGATCTCGGCCGCGCCGAACGTCTTCGCGGCCACGACCCCGGCCCCGAACTTCATCTCGCCGTGGGTGAGCGTCGGGCCGTCCTCGACGACGAGGACCCGCTTGCCCGCGATCAGGTCCGGCTCGTCCACCTGGACGCGGCTCTCGGCCTTCACGATCGTGGCCCGCGGGTTGAGCTCGGCGACGGACCGTTCCACGGCCTCGACCTGTTCCGGCGTGGCCGAGTCCACCTTGTTGATGATCACGACGTCGGCCATCCGCACGTTGGCTTCGCCGGGGTGGTAGGTGCGCTCGTTCCCCGCACGCAGCGGATCGGCGACGACGATGTGGAGGTCGGGCCGGTAGAACGGCAGGTCGTTGTTCCCGCCGTCCCACAGCAGCACGTCGCACTCGGCCTGGGCCTGCGCCAGGATGTCCGCGTAGTCGACGCCCGCGTAGATGACCGTGCCGGCGTTGATGTGCGACTCGTACTCCTCCCGCTCCTCGATGGTGACGCCGGCGGCGTCGAGCGCGGTGAGGTCCCCGAAGCGCTGCACGCGCATCGCGACCAGGTCGCCGTAGGGCATCGGGTGACGCACCGCGACCGTCCTGAGCCCCTCGGCGCGGAGCAACCGGGAGATGTAGCGCGTCGTCTGGCTCTTGCCGCACCCGGTCCGCACGGCGCAGACGGAGATGACCGGCACGTCTGCCTCAAGCAGCGTGTCGTCGGGACCGAGCAGCACGAAGTTGGCGCCGGCCGCGAGGACCTCGCTCGCCTTGTGCATGACGTACTCGTGTGAGACGTCGGAGTAGGCGAACACCACGTCGTCGGGCTCGAGCTCGCCGATCATGTCCGCGAGATCCTCCTCAGGCCGGATCGGGATGCCCTGCGGGTAACGGGGACCCGCGAGCTCTGCGGGGTAGAGGCGGTCGTCGATGAACGGGATCTGGGTCGCGGTGAACGCGACGACCTCGACCCCTGCGTCGTCGCGGTAGGCGACGTTGAAGTTGTGGAAGTCGCGTCCGGCAGCTCCCATGATCAGCACCTTGCGTGACATGTCCTGCACCTCCTCGTGTTCAGCGGGTCGTGCGAGCCGTGCATGCCGGCGGGGGCGAACGCCGCATCATCCTTCCCTCGATGGAGGCGCCGCAAGTCACCCTTTCCCGTCACGAACGTAGATCGCGTGCTCTGGGGAGCCGCGGGGCCGCTCGTCCCTCTGGGCGGGGGACCGGTCGCAGGGGCCGTGCGCGCCGCCGAAACAGCCGGGTCCGTCAGCCGCCGTTCGTGTGGTCGCCCACCCGGATCCAAGGTTCGGCTCCGAAGAAGGCCCGGTTCCAGGCCGAGCGGATGGTTTCGTCGGGGACGCACGTCCCCGTCGAGCTGAGGTGGTCGAGCGTGAGCTGCGCCCCGTCGGTGGTCCACTGGACGGTGTCGGTGACGCCGTAGCACCACGCGTCCGTCTCCCATGTGAGCGTGATCGCGTCTTCGTCGACCGCGTAGGGAC
>CAZZND010000201.1:0-370 GCA_964655465.1 uncultured Actinomycetes bacterium | reverse complement strand
GCCGTGAGGCGCAGCGTGAACGTCCCCACGTTCTCGCCGATCTGGTCCTCGGGCATGCCGAGGGCACGGAGTCGATCCTCGTCCTGTACGATTCGGTACACGCCCGCCTCGGCGCCTGCCGGCCCGATCGCGACGGGCGCGGGAGCCGTGGGCGCGGCGGAGAGCTCGGGCGTGCACGCGGACAGATGGAGGTACTGGCGGCACTCCGCGTCGATGAACCCGCGTGTCAACCTCGACCGGGCGATGGCGACCAGCTCATCGACGTCCAGCGTGCTGACGCTGAGGACCCCGTCGTCGCCGACGGTGGCGAGCCTCGTTCCCCCGGGATCGATCGCGACGCCGTTGAGCCGTGAGCCACCGGCGAGCCTGA
>CAZZND010000200.1:0-4080 GCA_964655465.1 uncultured Actinomycetes bacterium | reverse complement strand
TGCGCGGGGGAGATCGGGCCGGTCGGCGGGAAGAACTTCCTACCCGGCTTCACCGCGTCGATCGCCCTGTTCGTCGATGCCTGATGCAACGAGGTCTCATCGAACCCGGAGGTGATCATCCATGTGCGCCGAACACGATCTCCAATTGGCTCTGCGCGGTGCGGAGCGCGTCCTCGACCCCCTCGGGACCGTCGGCCCGAGCGAAGAGGAAGCCGAGGTATCGGTCGCCCTCAGGCAGGGCATCACGTGCCGACCCGGCCCGATGGTGAGTTCGAGCCCCGCGATCCCCGGAACGGCGCGAGCCCGGTCCTGGCCCCGCACATCCTCGAGGATCCCGGCCTGAGGGATGGGGATCATCATCACCCCCGAGGCCGCCGACTCGCGCCGCAGGTCGTCGATGGGAAGTCCGAGTGCGTGGCGCAGGATCACCTCCTCCAGCGTGACTCCTACCCCGAAGCGCAGCGGGCGTGAGCCCAGGCCGCCGATGGAGCGCGCGGCCAGCTCGAGAACCCAGGCCCGCCCTCCATCGGTCCGAAGCTCGGCGTGGATCGGCCCCTCCACGAGCTCGAGCGCCGCGGCCGCGTCGGCCGTCATCCGGACGATCGCGTCCCGCGTCTCCGGAGGGAGGCGGGACGGGGTGAAGGGACTCGGGTGGGTGATGGTTTTCGGCGACTACAACGAGCACCTCATCCAGGACATCGGCGGCGCGTACCTCGCGTTCGGATCACTGCTCTTGTACACGGCGCTCCGGCCGAGTCGATCCCTGATCCGAGGTGCGCTTCTTGGGTTCCTTGTCTTCGCCGTGCCGCACTTCCTGATTCACGTGTTCGTCCGGGAGGAGTTGAGCACGGCAGGCTACTTCGGGACGCTCATGCCCTCGTTGCTCGGCATCGCCCTCGCGCTGTGGGCGCTGACGCTGAATCGAAAAATGGCCGAGTCGAGGCCTGCACCCGGCTAGCGCGTCGGGTACGAAAACTGGTGCACCCACGCGGCCTCCTCGTCGAAGAACGGGACGGCCGGCTCGTGCAGCGGCTCGCGGCCGTTCGTGTGCGCGCTCACGTGCCCTCACCCACCCCGAGGAACGTCAGCTCGAACCGCCGCTCGCAGGCCTCGCACCGCCAGCCGGACGGGTCGCTCGGGCGCAGGTCCTGCTCGCCGCAGAAGGGGCAGTAGAAGGGCACGGCCCTCGGCGTATCGCTCACCGTGGCTCCTTCGCCGGGGGCGCCGCGAACGCCGCGAGCTCGTCGTCGGAAAGCGCGTGCACGAACGCCCCGAAGTCGCGATGGCCGTTCCGGCGCGTCTGGTAGCGCCGCACGAGGGCCTCGACGTAGTCGGCGGCGTCCTCGGCGTAGATCTTCACGCCCTTCACCTTCCGCCCGAACGCCGCGTCCTCGCCCATCCCGCCGCCGAGGTGCACGAGGAACGCGTCGGACTTCGTGCCGTCGGGCCGGACCTGCAAGGCCGACATCAGCCCGATGTCGGCGACCTGGAACCGGGCGCACGAGTTCGGGCACCCGTTCACGTGGATCCGGATCTCCTCGTCGAAGTCCGGCAGACGGCGCTCGAGCTCCTGGTAGAGCCACTGGGCGCGAACCTTGGTCTCGCCGATCGCGAGCTTGCAGAACTCGATGCCGGTGCACGCCATGATGCCCTTGCGGAACGCGTGCGGCCGGGCGCGCAGGTCGAGCGTGTCGAGCTCGGCCACGAGCTCGTCGGCACGCGACGGCTCCACGTCGACGATCACGAGCTTCTGCTGCGCGGTCGCGCGGATCGAGCCGCTCCCGAACCGGTCGGCGAGCTCAGCCACGATCCGCAGCTGGTGGCCGGCGATCCGGCCGGCCCTCGACGCGAAGCCGACGTACACGCGCCCGTCGGCCTGCGGGAACACGCCGACGTGATCGCGCACGTGCATCGGCGCGGGCGCCGGGGCAGGTCCGTCGGGCAGCGCGCGCTCGAGGAACTCCTGCTCGAGGACCTCCCGCACGCGCTCGGGGCCCCAGTCGGCCGCGAGGAACTTCAGGCGAGCGTGGTTGCGCGAACGGCGGTACCCGTACTCGCGGAACAGGGCCGTGACGCCCGCCCAGGCCTCGGGAACCAGGTCGGGTGCGACGAAGGCGCCGAGACGCTTCGCGAACATCGGGTTCGTCGAGAGCCCCCCGCCGACCCACAGGTCGTACCCGAGCCCGAGCTCCGGGTGTTCGACGCCCACGAGCGCGACGTCGTTGATCTCGGGGTTCGTGCACTGCGCGCCGCAGCCCGAGATCGACGTCTTGTACTTGCGTGGCAGGTTCGAGAACTCGGTCGTGCCGATGTACCGGTCGCGGATCGCGCGGATCTGGGGCGTGGCGTCGAGCACCTCTCCCGCCTGCACCCCCGCGAGCGGGCACCCGAGGATGACCCTCGGCGTGTCTCCGCACGCCTCGGACGTGGTGAGGCCGACGCCCTCGAGACGCTCGAAGATCGCGGGGACGTCCTCGATGCGGATCCAGTGGAGCTGCACGTTCTGCCGGTCGGTGACGTCGGCGACGTCGCGCCCGAACCCCTCGCTCGTCCACGCGATCGCGCGCAGCTGCTCGGACGTCATCAGTCCGCCGTCGATGCGGATCCGCAGCATGAAGAACTCGTCCTCGAGCTCCTCGGGCTCGGCGATGCCGGTGCGCTCACCGGGGACGCCCTGCGTGCGTTGCGTGTACAGGCCCCACCACCGCAAGCGACTGCGCAGGTCCTGCTTGCCGATCGCGCGGAACCCGCCGGGCGCGAAGATGCGATCGATCCGCTCGCGCACCGCCATGCCGTCGTTCTCCTTCTTGATCTGCTCGGCGGGGTTGAGCGGTTCGAAGTAGCCGAGCGCCCACTGGCCCTCGCCGCGCTTCCTCGGTTGTTGTGGTGTGGTCCGCGCCATGTCCGTCCTCGGGAAAATGGAAAGGAGCCGCGGGCGGCTCCTCGACGGTCGATCCGGGTGAGTGAGCTAGCGCCGCACGTCTGCCTCCGCGCCCTCCGGACGGGCGCTCACGGGCATCCGACAGCACAGACGCGAGGGCATCATGGCCCCCACCAGGCCTGCGGTCCGCGTGCGGATCACGTTCCCTACTTCCTAGGTCGAATTGCAGGTGCAACGTATCGGGCCGGGCTCGTGCCCGTCAAGCCGGCGCAACGAGCGAAGGGCTTGCCGCAGACCTTCTACAACTTCAACCGACCTCACGGCGGCCTCGGGGGTCAGACTCGGAGGCCGTAACGCCCACCGAAACAGTGCTTGGTGACGACGACCTGGCGATCGTCATCCCACCGGACAGCGTTGAGAAGCTGCGTGGAGCGAGCGTCGACTGGGTGGTCGGATCTGACCACGTGGGCTGGGCGATCACCAACCCCAACCGCCCGAGGGCGACCATCGGGAGTCCGCTCCCCATCACGCCGGTCGGCCCGAGCAGCCCTGCGGTGGACAGCCGTCCGCCGGCCGATCTGAAGGCCGATCTCTCCGGCGACGTGGCCCAGCGAGTCATGATGGTCCTGGACCGGCAGATCAACCCGAGCATCGCGGCCCACGGGGGCCACGCCGAGCTGGTGGCGGTAGAGGACGACACGGCCTACCTCCGACTGAGCGGAGGATGCCAGGGGTGCAGCATGGCAACCGTCACGCTTGGCCAGGGGATCGAGGTTGCCATCAAAGAGCTCGTCCCCGAGATCACGAGGGTGCTCGACGTCACCGACCACGCCAGCGGGACCAGTCCATACTTCGAGGCCGCCAAGAAGTAACGGGTCGGGGGCCATGTACCCCTCCCGCCAACGGATGCTTCGCAGGTCCCGGAGCCCGGCATGGTTCGATAGTGGCCGTGGAGAGCCTCGGCTATGTGATCCTGTACGTCCGCGATCTGGAGGGGTCGGTCGCGTTCTATCGGGACGTGGTCGGGCTCCTCGTCAAGCTCCGCGACGCGGGGTACGCGGAGTTCGTCACCGGCGAGACGAGGTTCGGGCTCCTCGAGCGCACACGCGCCTCTGACCTGATCCGTCGCGAGCCCACCGAGGGAGGCCTGGCCGGCGAGGTCCTCTTCATCGTCGACGACGTCGATGCCGAAGCTGAGC
>CAZZND010000199.1:0-4115 GCA_964655465.1 uncultured Actinomycetes bacterium | reverse complement strand
GGGTGTTCATCGATGCAGCGATGGACCTGATCCTGCAGCCCTTCGAGCAGGAGCGCTCCCGGCGCGGTCCTGTCCAGATCGAGACCGAAGAGCGCCAAGCGCTCCAGCGGGCGACCGACCATTGCCTTGCCAACGGGGTGACGAGCTTCCAGGATGCCGGCTTCATGTTCGACGAGGTCGACCGGCTGAAACGGCTGGCGCTGGCGGGCGAACTGGGCCTGCGCATGTGGGGGATGGTGTGGGAGAGCAATGCCAGCATCCGCGAGCGCGTGGGGGACTATCAGGGCATCAAGGGCCTGGGCGGCGACCGATTGACGGTCCGCGCCATCAAGCGCCTCATGGACGGCGCGCTCGGGGCGCGCAGCGCGTGGCTGTTGGAGCCGTATGAGGATCTCCCCTCGACGCGGGGATTCGCCACGACGTACTTCCCCTATGAGGACCTGGTGGATGACGATCCGGAGGCGCCGGTGAGGTACGTCGCTGAGACCGCCAGGCTGGCTCTCGAGCAAGGCTTCCAGTTATGCACCCATGCCATCGGAGACCGTGCCGTTCGCGAGGTGCTCGACATCTGTGAGCGGGCCGGCCGAGAACACCCGAGCGGGCGAGACCTGCGGTGGCGGGTCGAGCATGCCTCGGTCATCGCCGAGACCGACCTCCCCCGCTTCGGCCAGCTCGGGGTCATCGCGTCGATGCAGGCCGTGAGCCTCCCATCTGACGGTCTTTGGATGATCGACCGGCTCGGAGAGGACCGGGCCCGCCGGCGAGCTTTCGGCTTCGGGGGCCTCAGGCGCTCGGGGGCGGTCATCGCCAACGGCACCGACACGCCCGTGGACGACCTGGATCCCTTGGTGGGCTTCCACGCGATGACGACCTGTCGGCTGGCCGACGGCTCGTCCCTATGGCCGGAGGAACGCCTGTCGCGCGAAGCGTCGCTGCGTGCCTGCACCCTGGATAGTGCCTACGCGGCCTTCGAGGACGACATCAAGGGCTCCATCTCCCCGGGCAAGCTGGCCGACATGGTGGTGCTCACCCGCGACATCATGACCGTTCCGGAAGACGAGATCCTCGAGGCGCAGGTCGCCCATACGATCCTCGGGGGGAAGGTCGTGTACAGCCGTTAGCGGTCGCCCTTCCGCGCTGATACCGAGGACCGGAACACGCAGACCGAGGAGGACGAAGTGGCCGAGCCCACCAGGGAGACATCGCTGCGAGGCGTGACGCAGGTTCCCAACGAGTGGATCGTGATGAGCGACGGCTGCCGGCTGGGTGCCCGTCTGTGGCTGCCGGAGGGATCCGGCGCTGAGCCGGTCCCGGCCCTGCTCGAGTACATCCCGTACCGCAAGGGGGACCTGATGGCGCCGCTGGACGCTCGCGTCGGTCCGTGGTTCGCGGCGCGCAGGTACGCGTACGTCAGGGTCGACCTTCGGGGCGCCGGCGACTCCGACGGCATCCTGCGCGACGAGTACCTCCCGCAGGAACAGGAGGACGCGCTGGAGGTGCTCGCCTGGCTCGAGGCGCAACCGTGGTGCACGGGGTCGGTCGGGATGATCGGCTTCTCGTGGGGCGGGTTCAACGGCCTGCAGGTGGCGGCCCGGCGACCTCCTCAGCTGAAAGCGGTCATCAGCATGTACTCGACCGACGACCGCTACGCGGACGACATCCACTACATGGGCGGGGGCCTGCACGCATACCTGCAGCTCCCCTGGGCCAGCTTCATGCTCGCCCACAACGCGCTGCCGCCCGACCCGGACACGGTGGGCGAGGACTGGCGCAGGCTGTGGCTCGAGCGGCTGGATCAGACCCCACCGAACATCGACCCGTGGATGGAACACCAGCGCAGGGATGCGTACTGGAAGCACGGCTCGGTGTGCGAGGACTACGACGCGATCATGTGCCCTGTCTACATGGTCGGCGGCTGGGCGGACGGCTACGCGAACGCCGTCCTGCGATTCGTCGAGGGATACGGGGGCGTGCGCAAGGGCCTGATCGGCCCGTGGGGGCATTCCTGGCCGCAGGACGTCGGACCCGGGCCGTCCATCGGGTTCCTCCAGGAGTGCCTGCGGTGGTGGGATCGCTGGTTGAAGGGTGAACGGAACGGGATCGACGACGAACCGGCCGTCCGGGCGTGGATCCAGGAGCCCTACCGTCCCGAGCTGGCCCACGAGCCGCGGAAGGGCAGGTGGGTCGCCGAGGACTCGTGGCCGTCGCCGCGCACCGACTGGCGCCAGATGGAGCTGGGCGACGGCGTGCTCGGCGGGGGTCCGCACGAGGAGGTCGCGCTGACGCACCGCCCGGTGCACCGGCACGGCGCGCTGGCGGGCGGGTGGTGTCCGGGTCCCGCCGACCACCCGGCCGACCAGCGCGAAGAGGACGCGCTGTGCCTGACGTTCACGTCCGAGCCGTTGGACGAGCGTATGGAGCTGCTCGGTCGTCCCCGTCTGCGCGTGGACCTCGCGGTCGACGAGCCCCTCGCGATGGTCGTGGCTCGCCTCTGTGCGGTGGCGCCCGATGGGACCTCTACCCTGGTGACCCGCTCCGCCCTCAATCTCACGCACCGCGAGAGCCATGAGGAGCCGAGCATGCTCGAGCCCGGCCGGCGCTACTCGATCGCCTTCGAGCTGAACGTCGTGGGACAGGCCATCGCCGCGGGTCACCGGCTCCGGCTCGCGCTGTCGACCACCTACTGGCCCTGGCTCTGGCCTTCGGCACAGGACGTCGAGCTCACGGTGTTCACCGGCGCGGGGTCGGCCCTCGAGCTTCCGGTGCGATCCGTGTCGCCCGCTGACGCTGGCCTGCGGCCGTTCGAACCACCCGACCAAGCCCCCGCGCTCCGGCGGGAGATCCTCGCCCTGGCCCCCGCGCACCGCACGATCGAGCGCGATCCGGCTCGCGGCACCATCGTGCTCGAGAGCGACCCCGAGGGGACGGGGACCATCTGGCTGGCCGACGCCGACCTCGAGGTGTCATGGGGGTACCTGGACCGGTTCTCGATCCGAGAGGACGATCCCCTGTCAGCCTCCGTGCGATGCGACCGCAGCTATGAGCTCGCGAGGGGGGCGTGGCGGGTTCGGGTCGAGACGACCAGCACGATGACCTCGGACGCTCATTCCTTCCACGTCGACGACCGGCTGGAGGCCTTCGAGGGGTCCCACCGGGTGTTCGTGCGGACCTGGAGCCGGAGCTTCCCCCGAGACCTGCTCTAGTGGCGGCCCGGAGGTTATCAGCGGTCACTTCGGGGGAGCCGTCGTGCCTTGTGCGCCTGTCGAAGCCTCGCCTAGACTCGGCTCCGGCTTGCAGCCATGCCGAAGGGGGAGTCGATGATCCAGCAACCCACGGGCCCGCGTCCGGGTCCTGACGAGCGGCGCCTGATCCTCACCCGTGCCGAGTTCCTCCGTCGATCAGGTCTCGCCGGGCTGGTCGCAGCCGGCGGCCTCCCCTTCCTGGCCGCGTGCACCTCAGACGGCGGATCGACCCAGACGGGGACGGGGACCGGTTCGGTCCCGATGGTTCCTACGGACCAGCTCCGAGCGCGGATCAACGACGACCTGAAGAACGCCGATCCGGGCGACGTCGCCGATGCCCCGGACGGAACCGCGGTCTCACTCGCGTACGAGAACCTCGTCCGTTTCGCGCCCGACTCCAAGGACCTCATGAACTGGCTCGCGGTCGTGTGGGAGCCGTCAGCTGACTTCCTCAGGTGGCACTTCAAGCTGCAGGAGGGGGTCATGTTCCACGGCGGCTACGGGGAGATGACCGCCGAGGACGTGAAGTACAGCTTCGAGCGGATCGCGGGGCTCACCGTCCCCAAGGAGGACCACGGCTACCAGAGCGACTGGGGAGCGCTCGAGGGCGTCGAGATCGACGGGACGTACGAGGGAACCGTCGTCCTGAGCTACCCCTATGCCCCGCTCATGACCACGACGGTTCCGGCCTCGGTCGGCAGCATCGTGTCGAAGGCCGCCGTCGCGGACCTGGGTGACGAGCTCCGCGTCCATCCGATCGGCACCGGCCCCTACGAGTTGGTCGAGCGCGAGCGGGGTGAGCGGCTCGTGTTCAGGCGCTTCGAGGACTACTGGGGCGAGCCGCCGGTGTGGGACGAGATCGAACTCGTCATC
>CAZZND010000198.1:0-4170 GCA_964655465.1 uncultured Actinomycetes bacterium | reverse complement strand
GCCGGGGGAGCCCGACCCCGGCGGGCCCAAGCCCGCCGTGGCCGAGACCGGCTAGACGCGTTCCTCGGCCCAGTAGCTCCACACGTCGAGGTCGGGTACGTCGAGGCCGAGCGCACCGAGCGTCGAGCAGATCTGCGTCCGGTGGTCGTTCCCGTGGTGGAGCGCCTGGAGCAGGAGCAGGGTCTCGGCCGGATCGAAGACGCCGTCCTCGCCGCGGTCGACCCTCGCCGCGAGGGTCCCGGCGTCCAGCCGCTCGAGCATCCCTGCCCAACGCGGTTCGTGGTCATCGAGCCGTTCGCGGAGCGTCGCAACGGACTGCGCCCCATGGTCGACGTACGGCGGCACGTCCACCGCCGCGAGGCGTTGGAGGTAGCGGTCGTCGGCGTCGATCAGGTGCGTGATGGTGCGCGCGATCGACCCGTAGGTGCCGGAGATCTCGGCATCGAGCTGCGCATCGCCGAGCGACTCGAGCGTTTCCAGCAGTCGCCGCGTCGCCCAGAGATGATGGGCGAACCCGTCGCGGAGCACGTCCGATGCCGAGGTCACCGCGCCATCACCGAGAGCGGCTTGCCGATCTTGGACTTCATCGCCGAGCGGACGGCCGCCGCGGCCTCGCGGAGCGCCACCGACGCGGGGTCCTCGGGCGCGCGGACCACGATGGGGGAGCCGGTGTCGCTGCCTTCGCGGAGCGCCCGGGTCAGCGGGATCTGCGCCATGAGCGGCACGCCGAGCGTCTCGGCGGCCATCCGCCCGCCCCCTTCACCGAAGATCGGCTCGCGCTCGCCGCAGTGCGGGCAGATGTAGAAGCTCATGTTCTCGACGACCCCGATCGCGCGCAGGTTCGTGCGCTCGGCCATCTTGCCCGCGCGCTCGGCGACCTTCCGCGCGGCGTCCTGCGGGGTCGTCACCACGAGCATCGAGGCGCCGGGCAGGAACGAGGCCAGCGAGATGCTCACGTCACCTGTGCCCGGCGGCAGGTCGCAGAGCAGGAAGTCGAGGTCGCCCCAGTACACGTCGCCGAGGAACTGCTCGATGGCTTTGTGGAGCATCGGCCCGCGCCAGATGACCGGCGTCTCCTCGGGCACGAAGAAGCCCATCGAGATGACCTTCACGCCGTGGGCCTCGAGCGGCAGGATCATGTCGTTGAACCCGACGGGCTTGCCCTCGGCGCCGATCATCCGCGGCACGGAGAACCCCCACACATCGGCGTCGAGGATCCCGACCTTCAGGCCGTCGGCGGCCAGGGCGCATGCGATGTTCACCGTGACGCTGGACTTGCCGACACCGCCCTTGCCCGAGGCGACGGCGATGATCGAGGTCTGCGGGGGGAACGAGATCTTCGTCGCTCCCTGGGTCTGCCCGCCTTTCAGCTTGCCGACCAGGGTTTCGCGTTGCTCGGGGCTCATGGGCGTGAGGGTGACCTCGACCCGGTCGACGCCGGCGAGCGGCTGGACGGCGTCGGTGACCTCGCGGGTGATCCGGTCGCGCAGCGGGCACCCCTCGATCGTGAGCAGCACGTGCACGCGGACGAGGCCGCCATCCACCTCGATCGCCTGCAACATGCCGATATCCTCGATGGGCCGGCCGATCTCGGGGTCGTTCACGCTGCGGAGCGCGTCGCGGACCTGCTGCTCGGTGATCATGTGTCGGGGCCCCCTCGGCTAGGCTTCATCGGGTAAACACGGTCGAGACCGTGCAAACCCCAGTCTACCGCCGGAGGCGCATGTGCCCGAGCCGATGCCCATCGATGTCCACAAGGCCCTCGCCGACGACACGCGATACCGCCTGTACCGGTACCTGCGGCTCTCGGGGCGCCCGGTCCCGGTCCGGGAGCTCGCCACCCGTCTCTCGCTGCACCCGAACACCCTGCGGCCCCACCTCCGCCGTCTCGAGGAAGCCGGGCTCGTCGCGTCGGAGACGAGGAAGGCCACGACCGTGGGCCGCCCCCAGACCCTGTACGCCTCCGTCGACGTGGAGGGCCGCGAGGGCCGCGACTACCGGCTGCTCGCCGACGTCCTCGCCGGCCTGCTGTCCACGCCGCGGCAACGCGAACGAGCGCAGGAGATGAGCAGGGAGTGGGGGGCCTACCTGGTCGGCCGGGCAGCGCCCCGGCCCGGCGCGCGGCGCAGTGGAGGCCCGAACCTCGCCGCCATGCAGGAGGCGCTCGACGCCGCCGGGTTCACCCCTCGGTTCCGCCGTCGTGGCGCGAAGGTGGTCGACATCACCCTGCGCGACTGCCCGTTCCGCGACCTCCTCGACGAGCACCGCGACCTGGTCTGCGCCGTGCACCAGGGACTCCTCGAAGGCATCCTCGGCGCCGCGCGGCCCTCGATGCGGATCACGGCGTTCGAGCCTCTCGCCGATCGCGGGACCACCTGTCGCGTCACGGCCCGAGGTTCCTAGCCGCTCGGGCTTGAGTCCCTGCCCACAACGGCCGATGGGGCATCTGTGCGCGGGGTGCGCCGGCACCCTTGCGGCCGAACGCGAACGGGCCGTCGAGGCGAACCGAGAAGAGACGAGAGGGAACGATCTGATGGATCCGACGATCGTGCCGGAGTTCAACTCCTGGCTCGAAGAGCTGGTCAGCGGGCACGGGTCCGACCTGCACGTGAAGGTCGGCTCCCCTCCGATGGTCCGTCTGCCCCACGGGCTGGAGCGGCTCGACCGCGACCCGCTCACGGCGATCGAGACCCAAGCCATCGCCGAGGGGATCATCCCCGAGGACCGCAAGGCGACGTTCGCCGAGAAGGGCGAGGTCGACTTCGCCTACTCCGTGGCCAACGTCGGCCGTTTCCGAGCGAACGTCTTCCGGCAGCGGAACTCGATCTCGATGGTGCTGCGCAAGCTCCGCTTCGGCGGGCCCTCGTTCGCGGAGGTCGGGCTGCCCGACTCGATCCGTACGATCGCGGACGAGCACCGCGGCCTCGTCCTCGTCACTGGTCCCACCGGGTCGGGCAAGACGACGACGCTCGCCGCGATGATCGACTACATCAACAAGACGAAGCCGGTCCACATCGTCACCATCGAGGACCCGATCGAGGTGCTGCACAAGGACGACAAGGCCTCGATCAACCAGCGGGAGGTCGGCAACGACACCGGCGACTTCCTGTCGGCGCTGCGCGCCGCGCTCCGCCAAGACCCCGACGTGATCTTGATCGGCGAGATGCGTGATACCGAGACCGTCCGCGCGGCGATCGCCGCGGCCGAGACGGGTCACCTGGTGATGTCGACCCTGCACACCCAGGACGCGACCGAGACCGTCAACCGCGTGATCGACTTCTTCCCGCCCCACCAGCAGAAGCAGGTGCGGCTGGCGCTCGCAGGGACGCTCCGAGGGATCATCTGCCAGCGGCTCGTTCCGACCGTCGACGGCGGGCGCACGCCCGCGCTCGAGATCTTGATCAACAACGGGCGTGTCGCCGAGCGGATCGTCGACCCCGACAAGACCCACGAGATCAAGGACGTGGTCGCCGAGGGTGGGTTCTACGGGATGGTCACCTTCGACCAGTGGCTCCTGAAGCTGATCCAAGAGGGCTCCGTGAGCGTCGGCGACGCCATGCAGGCCGTCTCGAGCCGCCACGACTTCGAGCTCGCCCTGCAGCAGGCCGGGATCGCCGTCCCCGCCTGAGCCCGGTCCCGCCTCAGCCCTCCCGCCCGCCCCCGTCGGGTGGCGAGCCTTTCGCGCCGCCGTTCGACGCCGCCGCCTCGGTGACCGCGGTGAACGCCGAGACGAGGCCCGAGAGCTCCATCGGAACGACGATCTTCGACGATGGGGATCCACCGACCTTCGTCAAGGCGTCGAGGTACTGCAGCTGCATCGTCTTCGCGTCGGCAACTGCGGCCGATCCGTTGATCGTCGTGAGCGCCATCGCGAAGCCCTCCGCACGGAGGATCGCCGCCTGCCGGTCGCCCTCGGCGGTGAGGATCGCGCTCTGCTTCTGGCCTTCGGCGTTCAAGATCGCGGCCGCCTTGTTGCCTTCGCTGATCGTGATCGCGGCCTGTTTCTGCCCGTCGGCCTCCGTGACCACCGCCCGGCGGGTCCGCTCAGCCGACATCTGTCGCGTCATCGCCTCCTGCACCAAGGGCGGCGGGGTGATCTCGCGGATCTCGACGTTGGTGACCTTCACGCCCCACCGCTCGGTGACCTCGTCGAGCTTGATGCGCAGGATC
>CAZZND010000197.1:0-4189 GCA_964655465.1 uncultured Actinomycetes bacterium | reverse complement strand
GTCGTCTACTGGGAGGGCTCCCAGCGCGTGTCGGCGAGCCGCGACGGACGACCGCTCGGCGGCGAGGCGTATGTCGAGCTGACGGGCTACGCGCCGGCGACCACCGGCGCGGCGATCACGCGCTGACGCTCAGGGCGCGGGCGCGGGCTCGGACGCGGGCGCGGGCTCGGACGCGGGCGCGGGCTCGGACGGGAGGGCGACGACCGGGACCGTGACGCCGACCTCGGCGGCGAGCTGCTGCGTCAGACCGTCGAGGGCGGGCAGCACGGCGAACAGCGCGACCATCTTCGTCCCGGCGTCCTGGTACGCGGCCGCGTTCGTGAGCGACGCGGACAGACCCTCTCGGGCGGTCGACCTGATCGAGCCGTAGAACGAGGCAAGGTCGGCGCTCAGGCGGGAGGCCGCCGGCCACCGGGCGAGCTGGGGCGCGAGCGAGTCGCCGAACTGTGCGTCGGCCGCGAGGGCCCGCAGCGCCTGGGCAACGGCCACCGTGTCGAACGTGGCCGCGGCGAGCTCGGTCCGCAGCCCGGTGAGCGATGCGACAAGGCGCCCGTTGATGACCACCGACTGGGTGATCGCGCTTCGAGCGACCGAGGGGATCGCCGACCTTGTGGCACCCGCCACCATGCCCATCGCCGCCGCGCCGACGAGCAGGCCGATGACGACGCCGAACGAGGTGAAGACGCCAGCACGCTTCGCCTGGACCGCGAGCACGAGGTGGGTCCCGCAGCCCGGGCACCGCCCCGTCACGGACTCGAGCGGGCGACCGCACGCCGGACACGACAGCACCTCGGGCTGGTCGTCCGTGATCATGATCCCCTCGGTTGGAGAGGCGGCGCGCGCCGCACCTCGTCCGCGCAGGACGTTGATCGCCATCGTGCCATCGACTCCGGCATCGCGCCGCGGGGCGGGCCCGTCGCGCACAGTCGCGAACGACCGTGCGTCGGATCCCGTCAGGCGGCGTCCATCCCGAGTCTGCGGGGCGACCGGCCGAGCGGACAGCCGGACGATGGTCCCGGTCGGTCCCGGGTACGGATGGGTCGCACCGTCGCTCGGTCGCCCCGGCGCCGCAGGGCCGACGGTCCCCTGCCCACGAGCCGAACGGCCCGGCGGGTCGCCGATCGTCGGTGGGATACTCGGGCCGATGCGACTCGAGCTGACTCGACGCGGCGACTACGCCGTCCGGGCGATGCTGTCCCTATCCCGCCGTGCCGACGGTGAGCGTCTGAGCGTGCGGCGGATCGCCGACGAGATGGAGATCCCCGCCCGGTTCCTCCCGCAGGTGATGAGCGATCTCGGGCGCGCCGGGCTGGTCGAGGCGACGACGGGGCGCAACGGGGGCTACCGACTGGCGCGGCCGGCCTCCGAGATCACGATCCTCGAGGTCATCGAAGCGGTCGAGGGCGACAGCAGACGGCGAACGTGCGTCCTGCGGGGCGGACCGTGCGGTCTCGACGGGCATTGCGACGTCCACGACGTCTTCTTCGCCGCCCAGGACGCGATGCTGGGGACGTTGTCAGCGGCGGCCCTGGCTGATCTCCCGCATCGGCTCGGCGCCCGCATCGCCACGGACGAGCACCGCCCGGGCGAGTAGCGCGAGCGAGGCGACGAGCGCCGCCCCGGCGACAAGCGCTCCGCCGGCGACCAGGGCGGACGCCCCGAGCGGCAGGCCGACGACCATCGCGACGGCGCCGACGTTGAGGGCGAGGAGCCGTGGAACGGACCCGGCGGCGAGGACGGACCGCTGGCGCAGATGGACGCGCTGATCGCCCGGGCCGACCGCGGGCAACAAGTGCGTCCACGATCCGACGAGCACCTGGAGGACGAAGCCCACGACGAGTGGGACCGCCACGGCCTCGATCGCCCAGCCGGCCGGGGACGCTCCGTGGACAAACGCGCGGACGACGGCGATCGCGGTGCCGACCGCGTACCAGCCCGCTCCTGCAGCGAGCGCCCGCGACGCGAAGCCGTGCCAGGCGGCGTCGGTCGTCCACCGACCGCGGGCGCGCCAGGCCTGGAGCGTCGACCAGACGAACGCTGCGGCGCCGACGGCCATCAGCAGCACGCCCCCGCGCACGATCGCGTCGACCGCCAGGAGGTAGCCGGCTGCGACGATCGCCGGAGCGCCCGACATCGCGGTGAGGGCGACGCGGACCGACGGACGGACGACGATCCGCGTGCCGACGACCGTCGGGTACAGGTGGACGAAGGTCGAGGCGATCACGAGCCCGACGAACCCGAACACGTTGAGCCACGCATGGGCGGGCCTGAGACTGCCCCAGGCGGCCACGACCGGAATCCAGCCCGCGAGGAAGAGCGTCGCGAGCGACGCCCCGACGATCACGTTCGCGATCGCCGCCGCGTAGGCTCGGGGCAGCAGGCTTCGCCGCGCGCCGAGCGCTCCGTTGAGGATCGAGACGAGGAGCCAGCCAAGCCCGACGAGCCCCGCGACGAAGGCGATGCCGCCGGCGACGGCCACCGAGCCGGCATCGACCACGACGCCGATCGAGACGGCGAGGGCGCCGATCGCGAGGGAGGCGACCACGGCGACCCGAACCCCGAGCCGCCCAGGGGCGGTCGCGGCTCGACCATCGGTCACTGGGTCTTGACAATACTAAGTAACTTAGTATTAGATTAGGCCATCAGATCGGGGCCTCCCCGCGACCAGGAAAGGATACGGATGCGACTCCGCCTCACGAAGCGCACCGACTACGCCATCAGGGCGTGCCTCCTGCTCGCCGTCTCCCCCGACGTGCCGGTGTCGAGCCGGCGGATCGCACAGCGAATGGCGGTCCCGGACCGCTTCCTCCCCCAGGTGCTCTCAGATCTCGCGCGAGCCGGCATCATCGAGTCGACGAGCGGCAAGCTCGGCGGCTATCGCCTTCGCCGAGACCCGGCCGAGCTGACCCTGCTCGACCTCATCGAGACGATCGAAGGTCCGAGTCGGAGCGAGCAGTGCGTGCTCGAGGAGCACCCCTGCGGAGATGACCACGCGTGTGCCCTGCACAGTGTCTGGTCGGCCGCGCAGTCGGCCTTGATCCAGGTCCTCGCGGGCACGACGCTCGCCGAGATCGCGGTCAGGCAATGGACGGTGCCGCTTGACGGCCCCGACGGGCGGATGAGCCCGGAAAGGAATCTCGCATGAACAGCGCCCCCAAGCGGATCGCCCTCCTGGCGTCGGCCGCTCTCCTGCTCGCCGCCTGCTCGGTCAGCGCGGCGCCGGCCTGGACGTTCGCCCCGAATTCGCCGGGCGCCTCGGATCAGCCGGCGCCGAGCGCCGCACCGAGCACCGCACCGAGCACCGCACCGGCCCCGGCGGCCAGCCAGCCGGCGAGCGGCGACGTCCTGGGCACGCTCGAGGTCATTTCCGTCGATCTCGGGTTCCAGCCGACCAACCTGACCGTCGACAAGTCGGGGGCATACGAGGTCAAGCTCGTCAACGACGGCTCGATCATGCACGACCTGACGTTCGCCGACGGCACGAAGATCATTGCCGACACGAAGCAGACGGCGAGCGGCATGGTGACCGTCCCGGCCGACGGTCTCATATTCATCTGCTCGATCCCCGGTCACGCGGACGCCGGCATGAAGGGCACGATCACCGTGGCCGGGGCGACCGCCGGGAGCGGGAGCGGCGGCGGCGACCACGGCGGTCCCGCGCCTGCGACCGACATCCAGCCCGACCCGAACGCCCCCACGTACACGCTCTACGACGCCACGGCGCCGGCCCTCCCGCCGGGCACCGTGCACGACATCGACCTCGTTGTCCAGGAGAAGAAGATGACGGTCGCCGAGGGGTTCGTCGTCGCCGTCTGGACGTTCAACGGCACGGTCCCCGGGCCGGTCATCCGGGTCAAGGTCGGCGACACGATCCGCGTCCACCTCAAGAACCCGGCGACGAACCAGCTGCCCCATTCGGTCGACTTCCATGCCAGCCAGGTCGCCTGGAACGACGAGATGACCTCGATCAAGCCGGGCGAGGAGAAGCTCTACGAGTGGAAGGCCGACTACGCCGGCGTCTGGATGTACCACTGCGGCACCTCGCCGGCGCTCCACCACATCGCCAACGGCATGTACGGCATGGTCATCGTCGAGCCGGAAGGCGGCTTCAAGCCGGTCGACGCCGAGTTCGCCCTCGTCCAGAGCGAGTGGTACCTCGGTCCGCAGGGCGACATCACCAGCCTCGAGA
>CAZZND010000196.1:2689-4245 GCA_964655465.1 uncultured Actinomycetes bacterium | reverse complement strand
GCCGCCGAGAGCGGCGGACCGCCCAGGATCTCGACGGCCGCGCGGCCGCCCCGGCCGCCGCCGAGACGGATCCGCCGCGGGGCGCCGCGCGGGAGCCGGACGGTGAGGTCGAGCGTCCTCGCCGCGTCGTCCAGACGCATCGGCGGGAGGTCGGAGAACCCGTGGGAGTTGAGCGTTCGCCACAGGTCGACCGGCTCGCCGGCAGGACCCCGCAACGGGAGCGTGATGCCCTGGCTCACCGGCCGGCTGCCCGTTCCCGTTCGCGGAAGGCGCGGACCTTGGCCTGGTTGCCGCACGAGCCCATCGAGCACCACCGCCCGGATCGGTTCTTCGAGCGATCCCAGAAGACGCTCCGGCACTCGGCGTTCGCGCAGCCGCGCAGGCGTTCCCATGTGCCGTCGAGCCGGCTCAGGAACGCGATGCCGAGCAGGCGACCGACCGCACCCCGCACGCCCGTCGCGGTCGTGTGGAGGGGGTCCTCGACGGTGCACCCGAAGCAGATCGAGAGCCCCGTCCGACGGGCCGCGGTGTTCAGCCGCTCCGTCGTCTCGGGCGTGCCGTCGCCGCGCGCCTCGTCGCGCATGTCGTCGAGCACGCCGGCCGCCCAGGTGAGGTCGGTCCGCGACGCCGGCCCTTCGAGAAGGCCGTTGCCGCGGAACCAGGCTTCGATCGAGGCGGTCGAGGGCGGGAGCGAGTCGCGCGCGCCCGGGGTGTGGTCGTGCAGCGACACGAAGGACCGGACCAGCTCGAGGTCGCCGGGTGCGCGGCCCGACACGTCGTTCTCGTGACCGTTCGTGCCGTAGGCGGTGCCGGGATCCATGGCGCGAGGATACCCCACGAAACCGGGGAATACCACTTGACCGGTTACAGAGAAACCGGTAGAGTCCCCGTAACCGGTTACGACCGAGATGCCGGTTCCCACGAGGGGAGCCGGAAGAGGCGGAGGAGGTCGAGGAGATGATCCGGAACAACATCGGACCGGAGGTCATCCGCCAGCACCTGGAGGAGCTGCGGGTGCTGGCGGCCACGCCGAGACGAGCGAAGCCCGTGCCGGCCCGGCGATGGAGGAAGCGGTCATGAAGGGCGGCGCTGTCATCAAGCGGGTCCTGCGGAAGATGCGGGAGCCCGCCCGCCGACCGGAGCGCAACCCCGACGTGCGGCAGCCCCTCGAGTCGCTCGACGACTGGATCCTATTCGGCCCACGGATGCGCTGAGCGCTGAGCCAGAGGGTGCGCTGAGCCAGAGGGTGCGCTGATGTAGCCTCGGTGGCGTGCTGCATCTGACCGAGCGCGCCGCCGAGGCGCTGCGCGTCGCCGCCGCCGCCGCCCACCGCTTCGATCCCGACGCGCGGATCCGGTTGCGACGCGCCGAGGGCGGGGTGGTGGTCGAGCTCACCCACGGCCCCTCGACGGGCGAGACCGATCTCCACGTGGACGGCGTCGACCTGATCGTCACCGAGGGCCTCACCGGCACCGTCGACGCGACCGACCACAACGCGTTCACGCTGGGGCCCTGAGGCGCCCAGCCTTCCAGCCCAGACGAACGCGACCGCTACA
>CAZZND010000196.1:0-2679 GCA_964655465.1 uncultured Actinomycetes bacterium | reverse complement strand
TGACCGAGCGTCCGCGCAGACGTCCGTTCCCCGTCGCAGGCATCGGTTCGGCCGGTCCGGTGATGGTGATCGGCGGCGCGGAGGACCGTGTCCGCGACAAGGTCATCCTGTCGCGGTTCGCCAAGTTCGCGGGTGGCGCGGACGGGCACGTCGTCGTGATCTCAACGGCCTCCTCGCTCGGCGACGAGGCTACCGAGACCTATCGGCGTCTGTTCGAGGGGCTCGGGATCGGACGCGTGAGCGGCCTCCATCCTGAAGAGCGCGAGAAGGCCGACGACCCGGAGGTGGCGCGCAGCCTCGTGGACGCGACCGGGGTGTTCCTGACCGGCGGCAACCAGTCACGGCTGACGCAGGTCGTCGCCGGCACGCGGTTGGGTGACGCCATCGCGAACGCGCACGACCGCGGCGCGGTCCTCGCCGGCACCAGCGCCGGCGCGAGCGCGATGGCGAGCCACATGGTGGCCTACGGCACGCCCGGGTCGACCCCGAAGAACCGCATGGCCCAGCTCTCCGCCGGTCTCGGGATCATCGGCGGGATCGTGATCGACCAGCATTTCGAGCAGCGCGGTCGGATCGGCCGCCTGCTCGCGCTCGTGGCGCAGTCGCCCTCGTTGCTCGGCGTCGGGGTCGACGAGGACACGTGCGCGATCGTGTTCGCGGACCGGTCGATGCACGTGATCGGAAAGGGTGCCGTCACCATCGTCGACGGCCGCCACGTCAAGACCGACGCCCATCGCGGGAAGGGGTATAAACCGCTCATGGTCTCGGGCGCGGTCCTGCACTCGCTCCCGTCTGGCACGTGGTTCGACCTGCGCCGGCGCGAGCTCCTGGCAGGGCCCTACAGCGACCGGGTCGAGCGCGAGGCCTCCGAGTAGCGTGGCGGCGAAGCGCTCGACCACCTCGGCCACGAAGGCCGATCGAGCGCGTACGAAGCGCGAGCCCGCCGCGAAGAAGCCTCCGCGCAAGCCCGACCTGAAGATCGTGTCGAGCCATGTCTACCGTGGCCCCAACTACTGGTCCTACGAGCCGTGCATCCGTCTGCTCGTAGACCTCGGGTCACTCGAGCACTGGCCGTCGAACACCGTCCCTCGCTTCAACGAGAAGCTCCTGAAGATGCTGCCGGGCGTCGGGGAGCACTCGTGCTCACTCGGCAAACGCGGTGGGTTCCGCGAGCGCCTCGAGGACGGCACGTGGCTCGGTCATGTGGCCGAACACGTCGCGCTCGAGCTCCAGCGGGAGTCGGGCGCTCATATCTCGCGAGGCAAGACCCGGGGTGCGGGGACGCTGGGCCGCTACAACGTGATCTACGGCTACGCCGAGGAGCAGGTGGGTGTGGCGGCCGGGAGGCTCGCCGTCCGTCTCCTGAACCATCTGGTCAGGGCCGATCCCGCCTTCGATTTCGACGCGGAGCTCGAACGCCTGATCATCCTGGCCGAGCGGCGCCAGTTCGGCCCATCGACCCAGGCGATCCTGGACGAGGCCATGAGCCACGACATCCCGTGGATGCGGCTGAACGAGTACTCGCTGGTGCAGCTTGGCCAGGGCAAGTATCAGCAGCGGATCCGCGCCACCATGACCTCGAAGACGAGCGCCCTCGCGGTCGACGTCGCCGGGGACAAGAAGATGACGAACCAGCTGCTCGCCGCGGCCGGGCTGCCGGTGCCCCGGAGCGAGGTCGTCCGGGGCGAGGATGATGCCGTCGCGGCCGCGAAACGGATCGGTTTCCCGGTCGTGACCAAGCCGCTCGACGGCAACCACGGCCGCGGCGTCGGGCTCGACCTGCGGACCGAGAAGGCGGTGCGGACCGGGTTCCGCCGTGCGAAGGCCGAGGCGCGTCGCGGGCAGGTCGTGGTGGAGTCCTTCGTCATCGGCAACGACTACCGGGTGCTCGTCATCGGCGGACACATGGTGGCCATCGCGGAGCGCCAGCCGGCCCACGTGACGGGCGACGGCCGTCGCAGCGTCCGAGAGCTGGTCGAGGTCACGAACAAGGACCCGCGGCGCGGGATCGGACACGAGAAGGTGCTGACGCGCATCAAGATCGACGAGACCGCGACGGCGCTCGTGAAGAAGCAGGGGTACGCGCTCGAGGACGTGCCGCCCAAGGGCGAACGGGTCCTGCTCGCCGAGACCGGCAACATGTCGACCGGCGGCATCTCGATCGACCGGACCTGGGAGGCCCACGAGGACAACGTCGAGATCGCCGAGGAGGCCGCGCGTGTGGTCGGGCTCGATGTCGCCGGGATCGACTTCCTCGCGCCCGACATCACCCAGCCGGTCCGCGAGACAGGCGGGGCGATCGTCGAGGTCAACGCCGCGCCGGGGTTCCGGATGCACACCCACCCGACCGAGGGCGAGCCGCAGTACGTGGCCAAGCACGTCGTCGACCTGCTGTTCCCTGAAGGAACGCCGTCGAGGATCCCGATCGTCGCCGTGACCGGTTCCAACGGCAAGACGACGACGACGCGCATGATCGCGCACATCTTCCGCGGCATGGGCCGGCAGATCGGCATGACCTCGACCGACGGGGTCTACATCGACGAGCGCCTGGTGAAGCGGGTCGACGCCAGCGGTCCCAAGTCGGCGCAGATGGTGCTGCAGAACCCGCGGATCGACATGGCCGTGTTCGAGGTCGCGCGCGGCGGGATCTTGCGCGAGGGTCTCGGCTACGGGCGTAAC
>CAZZND010000195.1:3181-4248 GCA_964655465.1 uncultured Actinomycetes bacterium | reverse complement strand
ACCTGCGGGGGATCGCCGTGCACATCGGTGCCCGCGTGATGTCGCTGGCGGGACCGTCCGATGTGCTCGTGTCGTCGACGGTGAAGGATCTCTCCGCCGGGAGCGGCCTCACCTTCGAAGATGCGGGCGAGCACGAGCTCAACGGCGTTCCCGACCGCTGGCGCCTCTACCGTGTGGTGGCGTGAGATGGGGGGGGTCGAGACCCGCTACGCGAAGAATGACGGGGTGGCGCTCGCCTACCAGCTCGTGGGTGATGAGGGGCCCGAGCTCATCTACGTGCCGGGGTTCGCGTCGAACCTCGAACTGAGCTGGGCCAACCCGAGCTACGCGCGGTTCCTGGACCGCCTCGCTTCCTCCACCAGGCTCGTCGTCGTCGATCGGCGCGGGACGGGCCTCTCGGACCGCCTGTCGGCGAGCGACCTTCCACCGATCGAGGAACTGGTCGCCGACCTGCGCGCCGTCATGGATGACGCCGGCATCTCGCGCGCCTCCCTGTTCGGGTTCTCGGACGGCGCGGACCTCTGCGCGCTGTTCGCAGCGTCGCATCCCGACCGAACGTCGTCGTTGATCCTGTACGGAGCGTCGGTGATCGGCATATGGACCCCAAACGAGCCGTGGGCATGGAGCGCCGAGAAGTGGCGCCTGTACCTCGAGGAACTCGGCGCCGGCTGGGGGGAACGAACCTACATGGAGTCGATCCTGAAGTGGGCCGCCCCCAGCGCGTACGAGGACCCCCACGTCCGTGACTGGTTCGTCACGTACCAGCGGCTGGCCGCGAGCCCGTCCGCGGTCGTCGCCATCGAGTCGGTCTGTCGCGACATCGACTTGCGTGCGGTGCTGCCGACGATCGCCGTGCCGACGCTGGTGCTGCACCGGACGGGCGACATGATCGAGTCGGTCGAGTCGGGACGGAACCTCGGTTCGCGGATCCCCGGCGCGCGATACGTCGAGCTGCCGGGTGACGACCACCTGCCGTGGGCCGACGACCAGGACGCCTTGCTCGATGAGGTCGAGGAGTTCCTGACCGGGACGCGACGTGGACCCGACCCGGACCGGGTCCTCGCCAC
>CAZZND010000195.1:0-3138 GCA_964655465.1 uncultured Actinomycetes bacterium | reverse complement strand
TCGGCGACGCCCGCTGGCGGAGCGTCCTCGAAGATCACTACCAGCTCGTGCGGTCGGAACTGTCGCGCCACCGCGGTGACGAGATCGGCACCGCCGGTGACGGCTTCATAGCTTCGTTCGACGGTCCGGCGCGCGCCGTTCGGTGCGCGCTCGCGATCGTGTCGTCCAGCCGCCAGGTCGACCTCGAGATCCGCGCGGGTGTGCACACGGGCGAGTGTGACCGCATCGACGGGAAGATCGGCGGGATCGGCGTAGCCATCGGGGCACGGATCGGCGCACTCGCCAGCGCCTCCGAGGTGCTCGCATCGTCCACGGTGAAGGAGCTCACCGCCGGGTCCGGACTCGCCTTCGAAGACGCCGGCGAACACGAACTCAAGGGCGTCCCCGACCGCTGGCGCCTCTATCGGGTGGTGGCCTGATGGACATGCCGGCCACCCGCTATGCGCTCACCCGCGACGGCGTCTGCATCGCGTACCAGGTGTTCGGCGACGGACCGCACGAGCTCATCTACTCCCCCGGGTGGGTCACCAACATCGAGGTGCTGTGGGAGTGGCCCGGCTGCGCGGCGGTCTTCACCCGGCTCGCGCACCGGTGCCGGGTGGCGCTCTACGACAAGCAAGGGAGCGGGCTGTCGGACCGGGTCGCCACGGTGCCGGACCTCGAGGCGCGGATGGACGACATCACGGCCGTGATCGACGCGGCGTCCATGACCCGGCCTGCGCTCTTCGGGCCCTCGCAGGGCGCGGCCGTGTCCGCGCTCTACGCCGCGACGCATCCCGACCGTGTCTCGGCGTTGATCACCTACGGTGCGTTCGCCCGAACGACGTGGGCGCCCGACTGGCCGTTCGGGGAACAGGAGCAGAGCGACTGGGGGGCGCACATCACCCTGGATGAGTGGGGCACCGAGGACTGGGCTCGGCGGTTCTGCGTCGACTGGGGCGGGGAGGGGCAGCGCGACGACCCCGCCTTCCTTCGGTGGCTCGCGCGGATGATGCGGTTCGCCGCCACCCCGACCGCGGCGGCCGCGTTCAACACGGCGTTCGACGACACCGACGTCCGCGAGGTTCTGCCTTCGGTCGCGGCCCCGACGCTCCTCGTGCATCGGGAGGGCCAGGGCGAGCGCGAAGAGGTCGAGGCGACGGCGGCGTTGATCCCACTCGCCAGGGTCGTGGAACTCCCACCCGACTTCTGGAGCCCGTACCTGGGCGACCCCGAAGCGATGGCAGCCGCGATCGAATCGTTCCTGGACACGATCCACGAGCGTGAGCGCGAACTGGATCGCGTGCTGGCGACGGTGCTGTTCACCGACATCGTGGACTCCACGGCGCAGAGCGCCGCGATGGGTGACCGCGCCTGGCAAGATCTCCGCGAGCAACACGACCGCATCGTCCGCGGGCAGATCGCCCACTTCCGCGGCCGCGAGATCAAGACGATGGGCGACGGCTTCCTTGCGACCTTCGACGGACCGGCGCGCGGCGTCCGCTGCGCCCAGACGATCGTGGACGCGGTCCGCTCGCTCGGGATCGAGGTCCGCGCCGGGCTCCACACGGGCGAGGTGGCCCTGGACGGGGACGACGTGGCGGGGCTGGGGGTCGCCATCGGCGCGAGGGTCGGCGCGAAGGCCGATGCGTCGGAGGTGCTCGTCTCGCAGACGGTGAAGGACCTGGTCGCGGGGAGTGGTCTGTCGTTCGCAGACGCCGGCGAACACGAACTCAAGGGCGTGCCCGACCGCTGGCGTCTCTACCGGGTGGTGGCGTGACGTGACCGCGCAGATCCCTGAGACGCGGTACGCCATCAGCCAGGACGGAGCACACATCGCCTACCAGGTGTTCGGGACTGGAGACGTCGACCTGCTGTGGATAACGCCGTGGTTCTCCCACCTCGAGATCATGTGGGAGTGGCCTCCCGTCGCGCACCAATACCAACTCATGGGCTCATCGTGCCGGGTGATCAACCTGGAGCAGCGCGGTATCGGGTTGTCGGATCGCACGAAGGGGATCCCCGACCTCGAGACAAGGATGGACGACCTGCGGGCCGTCCTCGACGCGGCCGGCGTCGAGCGATGCGTGCTCTGGGGCGGCGGGGCGGATGGGGGTGCGCTCTGCGCGATGTTCGCCGCCACGAATCCGGAGCGGGTGATCGGGCTGGCCTTCTGGAACGCGGTGGCCCGAACGGCGTGGGCGCCCGATTACCCCTGGGGGACGACCGCGGAGACCTTGGCGTCGCTCACCGCGATGAACCTCCGCGGGTGGGGGATCGAGCACGAGGCGGGCGAGATCATCCGCCAGGCGGGGGCTCCGAGCCTCGCCGAGGACCCGGCGGGGGTGCGGTGGGCCGCCAAGGTCATGCGCTACATGGCGGCCCCCGGCGACCTGGCGCCGTTCGACGAGATGTGGAACACGATCGACTTCCGGGCGATCCTGCCCTCGATCCACGTGCCGACCGCGGTGATCCATTCGTTCCCCGAGTCTGACCACGACGAGGTCGTGTACCTCACGCAGCGGATCGCGGGCGCGGAGGAGATCGCTCTGCCGAGCGACGGCAACCAACCGATGTGGCCGAACAACACCGAGGCCGCCATCGGAGCGCTCCGCGTTTTCATCGACCGCGTTCGCGACGAGGAGGCCGAACTCGACCGGGTGCTCGCCACCGTGCTGTTCACCGACATCGTGGACTCCACCTCGACCGCGGCGGTGATGGGCGATGCGAAGTGGCGCTCGCTCCTGGCCGAGCACGACCGGATCGCCAAGGGTCTGATCGCCCCCTACCGCGGCACCTACCGCAAGTCCACGGGCGACGGCTTGATGGCGACCTTCGACGGGCCTGCCCGGGCCGTGCGATGCGCGCAGGCGTTCGTGGAGGCGGTGAAGCCGCTCGGCATCGAGATCCGCACCGGCGCTCACACGGGCGAGGTCACGCTGAGCGGGGACGACCTGGCGGGACTGGGGGTCCACGTGGCTGCCCGGGTCGCCGCCCTCGCCGGCACCTCCGAGGTCTGGGCCTCCTCCACCGTGAAGGACCTCACAGCCGGAAGCGGTCTCACGTTCGAAGATGCCGGCGACCACGAGCTCAAGGGCGTCCCCGACCGCTGGCGCCTCTACCGTGTGGTGGGCTGAGAGATGGAGGTCCCGGACACCA
>CAZZND010000194.1:3316-4255 GCA_964655465.1 uncultured Actinomycetes bacterium | reverse complement strand
GAGCTGACGGAGCTCCTCGGCCGTGGCGTCGGGGTCCACCACGCGGAGCTCATCGAGGTCGAACGAGACGAAGAAGGTGGAGGCTCGCCGCGCGACCTCGCGCAGGCGCGACGACAAGGCGTCGAGCCGGGCCGATACCACAGCTTGGACCGTGGGGGGCATGGCGCCGTCGGTAGGGGCCGTTCGTCCATCTTCGTGAGGCATCAGCATGCCGGTCGTCTCGATGATGAAGAACGGGTTGCCGCCCGTACGCGAGACGATCGTCGCGGCCGCGGCCCCATCGATCCGGCCGCCCCCAGCTTTGTGCACGAGGTCGATCGACTCCTCGGCCGTGAGCGGATCGAGCCGGAGGGTCAGCGTGTTCGCGGCCGTCGAGCCCCAGGTCGGGCGCTCGCGGTCGAGGTCGCTTCGCGAGAGCGCGACCACCATGACCGGACGTCCGTCACCGCGCCCGGGTACGGCCAAACGCTCGATGAGCTCGAGCATCGGCGGCCGCAACGCGTGGACGTCCTCGAACACGCACAGGACGGGGCTGCGCCGGGTGAGCGCATCGACGAGCGTTATGAAACCCGTCTGCACGTCGTGAACGAAGGTGGCTTCGTCGCGCCGGTCGGCGATCTCGAAGAGGGTCGAGAGGCGATCCACGAGGGGATCGTCCTCAGAGAAGCCGGGGAGGTCGTCGACCAATGCGTGGAGCTTGCGATGCGCCTGTGCCGGCGTGTCGGCGTCGGCGATGCCCGCGAGCTCGCCCACCATGGCAGCAGCCGGCGCGAAGGTGGCGGTGTCAGCGTAGGAGCTGGTGCGATCCGTGAGGACCGTGATGTCTTCGGGCAGCCCGGCCACGAGCTCGTCGGCGAGCCGGGACTTGCCGATGCCGGGCTCGCCGACGATCGTCGCCAGCACTGGCTGGCGGCTCGTCGTCGTGCGGACGAGGCTCTC
>CAZZND010000194.1:0-3306 GCA_964655465.1 uncultured Actinomycetes bacterium | reverse complement strand
AGAGCTCGTCATCGAACCCCTTCGCCCGCACCGAGCGGGGGGCGCCGTACGAGACCGCGGCCTCGGTGAGGGCGCACGTCGTCTCGCCGACGAGGACCTCACCGGGCGACGCGGCCACCTGCAGCCGCGCCGCCGAGTTGACGACGGGCCCCGTCACCAGGAGCTGCCCGGCAGGTCCGAGACCGGTCGCGGCCTCGCCCGTCTCGATCCCGATCCGCACCTCGAGCGGCTCGCTCAGCCCGACGAGCTCGCACATCCGCACGAGCCGCCCACGGATGGCCAGCCCCGCCCGGACAGCGCGCAGCGCGTCGTCCTCGTGAACCGTCGGGAGGCCGAACACGGCCATCACCGCGTCGCCGATGAACTTCTCGGGACGGCCCCGGAGCGCGTGGAGCTCCTCGGTGGCAGCGTCGAAGAAGCGGCCGAGCACCTCTCGGGAGCGCTCGGGGTCCAGCCGCTGCGCGAGGCCGGTGGAGTTCACGAGGTCGGCGAACAGCACGGTGACGACCTTGCGTTCGTCGGTGTCCAGCGGTGTCGCCACGAGGGCGCCGCAGCTAGGGCAGAACCGGGCGCCCTCGGGGAGCGGCTCGCCACAGACGCGGCAGGTCATGGGACGAGCATAGGCGGCCCTGGTGACGCGTCTCGCGCGACGGCCTCAGCCGAGCAGGTCGTGCATGAACCCGTCGAAGACCCCGAGGTAGGCCTCGACGTCGCCGGGCTCCGTCTGCGCCGAGATCGCGGGACATCCCCACCCGCCGAACTCCCAGACACCGCGGTCGCCATGTAGAGCCGCTGCAGGTGCCGGACCGCCGGGACGTCATGCGCGGCCGCCTCCCGGTTGTTCACCGGCGGCGTCGATACGAACCGGTAGCCGGCTCGGTTGCCGATGCCGTAGACGTCCCAGTCGCGGCCGTGCGAACGGACCGAGGTCTCGATGCCCTCGCGGAGTCCAGCGGCCAGTCCCCGAGTGCGCGCGTAGGTCTGCTCGGTCCACACCTCGAGCACAGCGGCGCGCGCCGCGGCCATCGAGAGCGCGCTGCCGAACAGGGCCGATCGCCGGCTCGTCGACCGCGTCGCCGGAGACCTCGTACGGTGCGAACTCCCGGTCGATCAGACCGGCGACCTCGTCAGTCATCCCGAGCGCCGCGACAGGGACGCCTCCGCCGAGCGACTCCCGGTCATCAGGTAGAGGGCACGGAACAGCGACCGGCGCTCGGCCTCGAAGAACAGCTCGAACGCGAGGGCGTCCGAAGCCACCGTTTCCATCCGCTCCGATCCGGTGGATCGCTGCATGACCCATGAACGCCCGGGAGCCGGCTCGTGTCCAGGCGCGGAGCCATTCTGCTCGCTCTCGTGTGAGATCGTGATGGACGTAGACGAACGGGCGCTCTGGCGATAGGGGTGACTGCTCAGCTTCCCGGCTGGAACAGCTCCACCGGGTTGCCGTCGGGGTCGTCGATCACGATCTGCGCGCCGCCGGGGCCGCGCACCACGTCGCTCCTGCTCGCGGCCCCGGCGGCGCGCAGGCGCACCACCTCGGCCTCGATGTCCTCGACCTCGATCACGAACCGGTTCCACCCGCCGGGCGACGGCTCGCGGCCGTCGGGCATCGGTCGCGCCGCCGAGCTGCCGGGGCCGCTCAGCCAGAGTCGGAGGTCGCCGCGCGCGAGCATCACGAACGGCCCTCCCCAGTCCTGCTCGACAGTGAACCCGAGGTGCTCGACGTAGAACGCGGATGAGGCGGGCACGTCGCGAACGAGGTATCGAACGTCGACCGGCATCGCGGCAGACCGTAGCAGCGCTACGCTTCGCGGCGTGCGTGAGCCGGACGCCGTCGTGATCGCCGGGTGCTACGGGCTGGGTCTGAGCAGCGTGAGCGGGACTGCTACCGTCGGATGACGTCATGAGCGCGACGACGACGAGCACCCGCCCCGGCCCCCCTCCTGCCAAGGACATGGAGTGGATCCCCGGGAGGCAGTTCCAGATGGGCTCGAACGACTTCTACCCTGAGGAGGCGCCCGCACACTTGGTCGAGGTCGACGCGTTCTGGATGGACGAGCACCCCGTCACCGTCGCGGAGTTCCGGCGCTTCGTGAAGGACACCGGCTACGTCACGCTCGCCGAGCGGCCGCTCGACGCGGCGATGTACCCCGGCGCCGACCCTGACCTCCTGCATCCGGGCGCGCTGGTGTTCACCGGCTCGACGGGACCGGTCGATCTGCGCGACGTGCACAACTGGTGGCGCTACGTTCCCGGCGCGCAGTGGCGGCATCCCGAAGGGCCGGGGAGCACTTCGCACGGCCGCGACCGCCACCCCGTCACGCAGGTCGCGTACGAGGATGCCGAGGCGTACGCGTCGTGGGCCGGCAAGGAGCTGCCGACCGAGGCGGAGTGGGAGCTCGGGGCGCGAGGTGGGCTCGAGGGCAAGATCTACGTATGGGGTGACGAGTTCGCGCCGAAAGGCAAGCAGATGGCGAACACGTGGCAGGGCGAGTTCCCGTGGCAGAACCTGCTCCTCGACCGCTTCGAGCGGACCTCGCCCGTGAGGTCGTTCCCACCCAACGGCTATGGCCTGCACGACATGGCCGGCAACGTCTGGGAGTGGACGGTGGACTTCTACGCTCCCCGCCGGGCCGGCGAACCCGATCATCCCTGCTGTGCACCCAGGAACCCGCGAGTCAGCTCGCCCGACGAGAGCCACGGCGCCTTGCAACCCGGGCCGACCATCCCGCGACGGGTCACGAAGGGTGGGTCGCACCTTTGCGCGCCCAACTACTGCCTGCGCTACCGTCCAGCCGCGCGGCAGGGCGAGGCGGTCGACACCTCGACCGGTCACATCGGGTTCCGCTGCGTCGTGCGGCCCTGAGCGTGTGGGTCTTCAGCGACGGGCTCAGCCCAGCAGGGCGTGCATGAACCGCTCGAAGCCGCCGAGGTAGGCCTCGACGTCGTTGGGCTCCGTCTGCGCCGAGATCGCCGGACATCCCCACCACCCGAACTCCCAGATCCCGCGGTTCGCCATGTACACGCGCTGGAGGTGCCGGACCGCCGGGACGTCATGCGCGGCCGCCTCCCGGTTGTTCACCGGCGGCGTCGATACGAACCGGTAGCCGGCTCGGTTGCCGATGCCGTAGACGTCCCAGTCGCGGCCGTGCGAACGGACCGAGGTCTCGATGCCCTCGCGGAGTCCAGCGGCCAGTCCCCGAGTGCGCGCGTAGGTCTGCTCGGTCCACACCTCGAGCACAGCGGCGCGCGCCGCGGCCATCGAGAGCGCGCTGCCGAAGAGCGTCCCGCCGATCGCCGGCTCGT
>CAZZND010000193.1:0-4297 GCA_964655465.1 uncultured Actinomycetes bacterium | reverse complement strand
GAACATCCTACGGATCGGCTTCGTGGCCGAGATGCTCACGCGCAACGGCGTCGCCGCGATCTGCTGCCCCATCAGCCCCTACAAGGAGACCCGCGACGCGGTGCGCGAGCAGATCGGCGACTTCGTCGAGGTCTACGTGTACGCGACGGTCGACGAGATCGCCGCGAACCGCGACCCGAAGGGCCTCTACAAGAAGGCGCTCGCCGGCGAGATCACCGGGTTCACCGGTGTCGACGACCCGTACGAGGCGCCCGAGAACGCCGAGCTCGTGGTCGACACCTTGACCGAGACCCCCGAGGAGTCGCTGCAGAACGTGCTGACCCGCCTCAAAGAGCTCGGCAGGATCGACTCGGACGAGGTCCTGATCGAGGGCGATCGGGTGCACTCAGGCCAGACGGACCTCCGGGTCGCAGCCACCGGTCACGTGGTCAACGAGAGCTGAACCGACCGATCCGAGGGAGATACGCGACTCGGCCATCGCCGGGGGCTAGCGTTGCCCGGTGATGAGCGAGCCGGAGGCCACGCGCCCCTTCAGCAACGCGTACGAGCTCTTCATCTTCGTCCTGACGATCTTGTCGCTGGTCGTGATGGGGGCGTTCGTCCTGCCGGTGGACGATGCCACCGAGCAGCTGCTCAACGTCTACGACAACCTGATCAGCGTCATCTTCCTGTTCGACTTCTCGAGGCGCCTGCGGCGCGCCTCGCCGAAACGTTCCTACTTCATCGGTGAGCGCGGATGGCTGGACCTGCTCGGGTCGATCCCGAGCCTCGGGATCTTCAAGTACGCGGCGCTCTTCCGGTTGGCGCGCCTGAGCAGGCTCGCTCGGATCGGCCGCCTGATGCGTGGCAAGGGCAGGAAGGCGTTGGTGGAGGACGTGGTCCGCAACCGCGGGCAATACGCCGCCTTCATCACGTTGCTGGCCGGGATGATCGTGCTGGTCCTCGCGAGCGTGTTCGTGCTCCAGTTCGAGAGCCGCTCGCCCGACGCGAACATCACGACCGGTGGCGACTCGCTGTGGTGGGGTGTCGTGACCATCACCACCGTCGGCTACGGCGATCAGTACCCGGTGACGGCTCTCGGCCGGATCACAGGTGTGTTCGTCATGTTCGCCGGCGTCGGGATCATCGGAGCGCTCGCGAGCATCCTGGCGAGCATCCTCGTGCCACCACCGTCGGGCGCTGGCTCGGATCAGGGCACGCCGTCTGGGTTGGAGCGCGAGCTCTCCGAGGTCAGGTCCGAGCTCGCTGCGCTCCGTCGGGCGATCGAGTCTGGCGGCCGCGCCGAGCCTTGATCAGGTGCACTGACCGGCGCCGTCCACCAAGCCCTGCACCGCGGTCCCGAGGGCGGTGAGCTCGGGCCCGATCTCGGCGGCCGCGCCCGCGAGGTTGCTCGAGTCGATCGAGCCGATCGAGGTCTTGAGCGACGAGGCGGCGGTCTGGATCACGGCGATCTGGGCGCTGAATTCGGCCGTGCCCGCGTCCCCAAGCGCCTTGAGGGAGGACTCGACCTCGGTGAGCGCGCTCTGCAGGCCGCTCGTCCCCGAGGTGACGATGTCGACGTTCTTCAGGCCGTCGAAGGCCTGCTTCGTGGCGTCGAGCTGGTCGCAGAAGCTTGCGGCGTCCGACGGGGTGGAGGTGGAGTCGGAGCTGCACGCGGCGCCTCCGACGAGCGCGGTGACGGACAGCGCGAGGGCGAGCTTCTTCCAGGTCATGGGGTCCTTCCGCAGACGACGATGCGGGCGAGCTTACAGGGCGCGCGCGTAGCCCCGTGCCCGCGTAGGATCGGCCGCGATGTCCGAGGCCCTGCCGCTCGCACCGGTCGACGCCGTCGAGGTGACGATCGTCGTCGACACCTATGTCGACGTGTTGATGGCGAGCGGTGACGGCGTGCGCCGCTGGCCGAGGCCCGCGGACTTCTTCCTGCGGGAGATGGCCGACGCGTTCGTCCGGCCCAGCGTGGGGATCACCCTGCGATGGGAGGCCGCGCGTGGCTGAGACGGCAGACTTCGTCGTCTGCGGCGGCGGCACCGCGGGTCCCGTGGTGGCGGCGCGGCTGGTCGAGGCGGGCGCCTCGGTGCTGCTTCTCGAGGCCGGACCCGACCACGGGCCGTTCGACGCGGGCGGTTGGCCCGCGGACCTGCTCGACGCGACGCGGATCCCGACCTCGCACGATTGGGGGTACGTCTCGGAGGACGGCAGGGCGTTGCTGTTCGAACGGGCCAAGGTGATCGGCGGCTGCTCGGCGCACAACGGGTGCACGGCGTCGTGGGGCCACCGAGCCGACTACGACGGGTGGGGCCTGGACGGGTGGAGCGCGGACGCGCTGCTGCCGCTGTTCGAGGAGGCGTCGCGGCGGATGCGCGTGCGGCGCTTCGACGAGGACGAGTGGCCACCGCTGCATCGCGCGTTCATCGAGGCCGGCGTCGAGCTTGGGCTGCCCCTGGAGGACCGGCTGCAGACCCTGGACGTGCGGCCGAGCGTCTGCGCCGAGCCTTCGAGCTCCCCGGACGGCATCAGGTGGAACGCGGCGTTCGCCTATCTGGATCGCGTGCGCGGCACGCCGGGGCTCGAGATACGGGGCGACACGCTCGTCGATCGGATCCTGGTCGAGGCCGGGCGCGCGGTGGGCGTCCGGGCGATCGGGCCGGTGGGGTCCTACGACGTTCGTGCTGCCACCGTGGTGCTCTCGGGTGGCACGTACGGATCCCCGGCGATCCTTCTGCGGAGCGGGATCGGGCCCGCCGCGGACCTGGCCGCTCTCGGGATCGACGTCGTCACGGATCTGCCGGGCGTCGGTGGCAACCTGCACGACCACCCGTCGTTCGAGCTGGTCCTGACGCCGAACGACGAGTACGAGCGGCGAACGGCGGCGTTCGCCGGGACCGGTCGCGCCCTCCCCGACGAGCTCGGGTTCGCGAGCCTCTGCACGTCGCTGGCCGACGAAGGGGTCGTGGACGTGCACCTGTTCAGCGAGGTCCTGATGGGCGGTGAGCAGCCCGGACTGTTCGTCGCGTGCCTTACCCCCAGTTCGCGCGGCCGTCTCCGCCTGCGCAGCGCCGACCCCGGGGCCGCCCCGCTGCTGGATCACGGGTTCCTGACGGACCCGCACGACCACGACCTCGGCGTGCTCCTCGAGGGCGTCGAACTCGCTCGCCGGTTCCTCGCGGCACCTCCCATGGCGGCGCTCTTCGATGGCGAGGCGTCGCCGGGTCCTGAGGCCGACCCGACGACCGCGATCCGTGCCGGGGTCGCGCACTGCTGGCACCCCGTGGGGACCTGCGCCATGGGCGACGTGACCGATGAGCGTGGGCGCGTCCGAGGCGTCGACGGGGTCGTCGTGGCGGACGCGTCGCTGATGCCGCAGACGGTGCGTGCGACGACCAACCTGCCGACGGTCGTGGTGGGGGAGCGCATCGCGAGATTCCTCGTCGAGGGTGATGGATCAGGGTGGTAGCCTGACGTCCATGCAGCAAGCTGACGCCCATCCGGCAACGGGTGGGCGTCCTGCGTTTCCCTAGACCCGACGGCGAGGCGTAAGGGAGGACCCCCCACATGGAGTTCGAGATCGGCATCGGCAAGACGGCCCGGCGGGCCTACGGCTTCGACGAGGTCGCGATCGTTCCCTCGCGACGGACCCGCGACCCCGAGGATGTCGACATCTCCTGGGAGATCGACGCCTACCGGTTCCCGCTCCCCATGGTGGCGAGCGCGATGGACGCGGCGGTCTCGCCGACGACGGCGATCGAGATCGGCCGGGTCGGGGGGCTCGCGTGCCTCAACCTGGAGGGCCTGTGGACCCGCTACGAGGACCCGATGCCGATCTATGACGAGATCGCCGGGCTTCCGGACGAGAAAGCCACCCGCCGGATGCAGGAGCTCTACGCCGAGCCGATCAAGGAGGAGCTGATCGGCCGGCGGATCGAGGAGATCAAGGCCGGGGGGGTCACGAGCGCCGCGTCGCTCACGCCACAGCGGGTCGAGCGGTACGCGCCGCTCGTCCTCGAGGCCGGCCTGGACATCCTGGTCGTCCAGGGCACGGTCGTCTCGGGTGAGCACGTCTCGAGCAAGGTCGAGCCGCTCAACCTCAAGGAGTTCATCCCCGCGTTCGACATCCCCGTGATCGTCGGCGGGTGCGCGTCGTATTCGACGGCGCTGCACCTGATGCGCACGGGCGCGGTGGGCGTGCTCGTCGGCGTGGGCCCCGGGAACGCATGTACCTCCCGGGGAGTGTTGGGCATCGGGGTGCCGCAGGCCACCGCGATCGCCGACGCCGCGGCAGCGCGTCGCGAGCACCTGC
>CAZZND010000192.1:0-4314 GCA_964655465.1 uncultured Actinomycetes bacterium | reverse complement strand
TCTCCGCGGCCGACGGCCCGATGCCCCAGACCCGTGAGCATGTGCTGCTTGCCCGTCAGGTGGGCGTCCCCTACATCGTGGTCGCGCTGAACAAGTGCGACATGGTCGATGACCCCGAGCTGCTCGACCTGGTCGAGCTCGAGGTCCGCGAGCTGCTGAGCTCCTACGAGTTCCCCGGCGATGACGTCCCGGTCGTGAAGGTCTCCGCCCTGAAGGCTCTGGAGGGCGATGAGACGTGGGAGGCAGCGATCGATGAGCTGATGAGCGCGGTGGATTCCTACATCCCCCAGCCCGTCCGCGACGTGGACAAGCCCTTCCTGATGGCGATCGAAGACGTGTTCTCGATCACCGGGCGCGGCACCGTGGTGACCGGGCGCGTCGAGCGCGGGGTGCTCCAGAAGATGTCGGAGGTCGAGATCGTCGGGATCACCGATACCCGGAAGACCACGGCGACCGACCTTGAGATGTTCCGCAAGCTCCTCGATGAGATCCAGGCAGGTGACAACGTAGGCGTGCTGCTCCGCGGGATCGATAAGGAGGACGTCGAGCGTGGCCAGGTGCTCGCCAAGCCCGGGTCGGTGACGCCGCACACCAACTTCGAGGCCCAGGTCTACATCCTGAGCAAGGACGAGGGCGGGCGACACACCCCGTTCTTCAACGGCTACCGTCCCCAGTTCTACTTCCGTACCACCGACGTGACCGGCACGGCCAACCTTCCAGAAGGCGTCGAGATGGTCATGCCCGGGGACAACGTCGAGATGACCGTCGAGCTCATCGCCCCTATCGCCATGGAGGACGGCCTGCGCTTCGCGATCCGCGAGGGTGGCCGCACCGTGGGCGCCGGGCGCGTCGTCAAGATCGTCAAGTGACCTCGAGGAAGAAGGCAGCCTGATGGCAGGTCCGAAGATCCGCATCAAGCTCCGGGCGTACGACCACCGGATGCTGGACGTCGCTGCGCGCGACATCGTCGAGCACGTCCAGCGTACCGGCGCCAAGGTCGTGGGGCCGGTACCGCTGCCAACCGAGCGGCGCATCTACACGGTCATCCGGTCGCCGCACAAATACAAGGACTCGCGCGAGCACTTCCAGATGCTCACGCACAAACGAGTCATCGACATCGTCGACGCCACGTCGAAAACCGTCCAGGAGCTCCAACGTCTGAACCTGTCGGCCGGGGTCGACATCGAGATCAAGCTGTAAGGGACCTCATGACCGAGACCAAAGGGATCGTGGGCGAGAAGCTGGGGATGACCCAGGTCTTCGTCGAGACGCGTGCCGTGCCCGTCACGGTGATCAAGGCCGGGCCCTGCGTCGTGACCCAGATCCGCACGCAGGCAGGCGACGGCTACGACGCCGTCCAGATGGCGTACGGGCAGCTCGCGCCCCGTCACGTGAACAAGCCCACGAAGGGCCACTTCGACAAGGCGGGCGCCGAGCCCCAGCGTCACCTCGTCGAGCTGCGCACCGACGACGCCGGCTCCTACGAGCCCGGCCAGTTGATCACGGCGGACCTGTTCGCGCCCGGCGACAAGGTCGACGTGGTCGGCGTGTCCAAGGGCAAGGGCTTCAGCGGCGTCATGCGCCGCCACGGCTTCTCAGGTCTCGGCGGCAGCCACGGCGTGCACAAGAAGCACCGCTCACCCGGGTCGATCGGCGCCTGCGCCACCCCGAGCCGCGTGTTCAAGGGCATGCGGATGGCCGGCCAGCACGGGAACGCGCGCGTGACCGTGCTGAACCTCGAGATCGTCTCGTCAGATCCCGAGCGCGGCCTGTTGCTCGTCAAGGGCGCGGTGCCCGGTCCCGAGGGCGGCCTCGTCATGGTCCGCGCGGCCGTGAAGACCCCGGCGAAGAAGGGAGCGTGAGGCCGATGGCATCCATCGACATCCTCGACGTTTCCGGTTCTGTGGCCGGGACCCGCGAGCTCGACGCCTCGACGTTCGAGGCGCCGGTCAACGTGCCGCTGATGCACCAGGTGGTCGTCGCCGGGCTCGCGAGCATCCGCGCGGGTACACACAAGGTCAAGACGCGCGGCGAGGTCCGCGGCGGCGGCAAGAAGCCGTGGCGCCAGAAGGGCACCGGCCGCGCCCGTCAAGGCTCGATCCGTTCGCCGCAATGGGTCGGCGGCGGCGTGGCCCACGGCCCCGTCGTGCGCGACCACGACAAGCGCGTCAACAAGAAGATGAAGAAGGGCGCGCTGCGCTCGGCGCTCACCGACGCCCTTCAGAGCGGCAAGCTCGCGATCGTCCAGGACCTCGCGTTCGAGGCGCCGAAGACCCGTGACGCGGTGGCGCTGCTCGATGCGCTCGGTCTGCAGGGACGGGTTCTCGTCGTGCTCGACGCACCGTCGGACTCGGGCGTGCCGGAGCTGTCGTTCCGGAACGTGCCGCACGTGAGGGTGGCCTACGCCGGCGGTCTCGGGGTGTATGACCTCCTGCTCGCCGACCGTGTGCTGTTCACGAGCGCGGCGATCGACGTGCTCGAGGGCGCACAGGGCGGGGGTGAGGCCTCATGAAGTCCTCACGCGACGTCATCATCCGCCCGGTGGTCTCCGAGAAGTCCTACGCGGGCATCGAGCGGAACTCCTATACGTTCCTCGTCGACCCGCGTTCGAACAAGACCGAGATCAAGGAAGCCGTCCAGTCCATCTGGGGCGTCCGTGTGGCCTCGGTGAACACGCTCAACCGCACGGGCAAGGTCAAGCGGCGCGGCTACACCAAGGGCAAGCGCCCCGACCAGAAGCGCGCCATCGTCACGCTCGCCGAAGGCGACTCGATCGAGATCTTCGAGACCGGGAAGTAGGGAACATGGGAGTCCGCAAGTACAAGCCGACGACGCCGGGCCGCCGTGGCGCCAGCGTGTCGACCTTCGACGAGCTCACGCGGTCCACGCCCGAGAAGTCGCTCGTGGCAAAGGGCCGTAACAAGGCCGGCCGCAACGTCCACGGGCGTATCACGACGCGTCACCAGGGCGGCGGCAACAAGCGCCGGTACCGGATCGTCGACTTCCGTCGCAACAAGGACGGCGTGCCCGCCAAGGTCGCGCACATCGAGTACGACCCGAACCGCAGCGCACGTATCGCCCTGCTGCACTACGTCGACGGCGAGAAGCGGTACATCATCGCGCCCGAAGGCGTGCGCCAGGGCGACATGCTGATGTCGGGTCCCGACGCCGAGATCCGCCCCGGTAACGCATTGCCGCTGCGCAATATCCCGGTCGGCACCGTCGTACACGCGATCGAGATGAAGCCCGGTGCGGGCGCCAAGATGGCCCGCTCGGCCGGCGCCTCGGTCCAGCTGATGGCGAAGGAAGGCACCATGGCGACGCTGCGTCTGCCCTCGGGCGAGATGCGGATGGTCCCGGCCACCTGCAAGGCCACCGTTGGCACCGTCGGCAATGCCGAGCACGAGCTGATCAACATCGGCAAGGCCGGCCGCAACCGCTGGAAGCGCAAGCGTCCGTCGGTCCGCGGGGTCGCGATGAACCCGGTCGACCACCCGTTGGGTGGAGGCGAGGGCAAGTCCTCGGGCGGGCGGCACCCCACCTCGCCATGGGGTCAGAAGGAAGGTCGTACCCGGAAGAAGAACAAGGCGTCGAGCAAGTACGTCGTTCGCCGTCGCGGGAAGGGACGTGGCTAAGTGCCCAGGTCCGTGAAGAAGGGGCCGTTCGTCGACGAGCACCTGATGAAGAAGGTCGACGACATGAACAAGAAGGGCGAGAAGAAGGTCGTTCGCACCTGGTCTCGCCGTTCCACGATCGTGCCGGAGATGCTGGGGCACACGATCGCCGTGCACGACGGCCGCAAGCACGTGCCGGTGTTCGTCTCGGAGGCGATGGTCGGGCACAAGCTCGGCGAGTTCGCCCCGACCCGCACCTTCCGGTCGCACGCCAGGGACGAGCGTCGCTCGGGGTCGAGGTAGACAGATGGTAGATTCGAGCGCCACGATGAAGTACGTGCGGACGTCGCCGCAGAAGATGCGGCGCGCCGTCGATCTGATCCGCGGGCAGCACGTCGAGGAGGCGCGCCGCATCCTGCGGTTCAGCGGGCTCGGGCCCTCGCGGGACCTCGAGAAGCTGCTGAACTCCGCGATCGCGAACGCCGAGCAGCAGCCCGGCGTGATCGGCGACAACCTCGTGATCGCACGCGCCTGGGTCGACGAAGGCCCGACGCTCAAGCGCTTCCGTCCGCGCGCCTACGGCCGCGCGACGCAGGTGCGCAAGCGCACGTCGCACGTGACGCTCGTGGTCGAGACGATGGGGCCAGAAGATGGGGGAGTGAGCTAGTGGGCCAGAAGGTTCACCCGTACGGGTTCCGGC
>CAZZND010000191.1:3892-4339 GCA_964655465.1 uncultured Actinomycetes bacterium | reverse complement strand
ACGGCAAGGACCTCGGCGGGATGTTCCGTGTCCATCAGTTCGACAAGATCGAGATGTTCGCGTTCACCACGCCCGAGAGCAGCTGGGATGAGCACGAGCGGCTCCTCGGGATCGAGGAGCGGATCATGGCGACCCTCGAGATCCCGTACCGCGTGGTCAACTGCGCCGCGGGCGAGCTCGGCGGCGCCGCGGCGAAGAAGTACGACATCGAGGGATGGCTCCCGGGGCAGCAGCGCTACCGCGAGCTGACCAGCTGTTCCAATACCACGGACTACCAGGCGCGACGGATGCAGACGCGCGTCCGCCACGCCGACGGCTCGCTCGAGACCCTGCACACGCTGAACGGCACCGCGACCGCGATCGGGCGGACGCTCATCGCGATCTTGGAGAACCACCAGCAGGCTGACGGCAGCGTGATCGTGCCGGAGCACCTGTGGCGATACCTGC
>CAZZND010000191.1:0-3882 GCA_964655465.1 uncultured Actinomycetes bacterium | reverse complement strand
CGCGCACGTGCTGCGGCCGCGCGACGCGGCGTAGGCCGGCTCATGCGTCAGCGGTTCGTGGTGCGGAGCTCGCGGTCTCATCGACGTGCCGGTGCGTCACGTCGATGGTGATGCCGTGCCAGATCGCCGGGTGCTCGCCCAACGGTGTCACGCGACGGCCGATCCCGTGCATCCAGCGCACGCTGCCGTCACGGTGGACCACCCGGTACTCGTCCTCCCAGATGCCCTCGGGGTCGGTGTCGATCGCCGCGCTCGTTGCGAGCACCCGGTCGACGTCATCGACGTGGACCAGACGGGGGAAGTGCTCGCGCTCGACCATGAGCTCCTCCGGCGTGTAGCCGAGCAGGGAGAAGCACTCCGGGGAGATGTACGTGTACAGCCTCGGTCCGTCCGGGGACTCCATCCGTACGGTCCACAAGATCGCACGTGTGCCTGCGATCACGTCGCGGTGGTGCGCGAGATCCTCGTCCACTCCCAGCCGCGTCGCCATGTCCGCCGTCTCGTCGGTCATCGCACCGACGAACCGCACAGGGCGCCCTCGCTGGTCGCGCTCGACGCACCGGCCGCGGCTGCGGAACCAGACGATCTCGCCGTCGGCGCGGATCATGCGGTAGCGCACGTCCCACGGGGCGCCGGTGGACCAGGTCGAGGCGAGGTGCGTTCGTGCGCGCTCCACGTCGTCGGGGTGGATGAGCTCGAACCACCGTTCAGGCCGTGATGCGAGGTCCTCGGTCGGGTAGCCCAGCAAGAGCCCTAGCTGCGGACTGACGTAGTCGACCTGCATCGCCGGGGGGTCGAGCGAGGCGAGCCGGTAGCTGTAGCTGATGAGCGGGCCGCCTTCGATGTACTCGCGGAACTTCGCCTCGGCCTCTGCCGCCTGCTGCTCGGCGACCCGGCGTGAGGTGATGTCGATCACGACGCCCTGGAACGACGCCGGCGATCCGTCCGGGTGCCGTGCGAGCAGCGTCGCGCGGTCGTGGACCCACACGATCTTGCCGTCCTTCGCGAGGTAGCGGTACTCCTCGTCGAAGGTCTCTCCGGTCGCCTCGCTGTGGGTGACCGCGGCGTGGACCCGGTCGCGGTCGTGGGGATGCAGGCGCTGCTGCCACAGGTGCTCCGATCGCCACTCCTCGGGCGTGTAGCCGAGCAGCGGTCCGATCCCAGGGCTCACGTACTCGTCGCCCGTGACGATCTCGTCGGGCACGTCCCACCGGTACACGACCGCGGGCAGGTTCTCCACGAGCCGGCGGAAGCGCTCCTCGGCGCGCCTCGCCTCGCGCTCCGCTCGACGCCGTTCGCCGACCTCGAGCTCCAGCAGCGCGTTCGCTTCCTCGATCTCCGCGGTTCTCGCCTGCACCCGTGCCTCGAGCTCCTCCTTGACCAGGTGGAGGGCCTCCTCGGCCAGCTTCTGCGCAGAGATGTCGACGAAGAGCCCCTGCCAGGTCACGCCACTCGGCCCGGCGACCAAGCGCGCGACGTCGCGGACCCACACCACCCGGCCGTCGGCGGCGATCAGGCGGTACTCGCGCGACCAGGGCTCACCGGTCTCGGAGTGCAGGTCGTGCGCCGCGAGCTCGACCTCGCGGTCATCGGGGTGCAGCAGCTCCGACCAGATGTCGGGCTGGTCGAGCCACTCGCGGTGCGTGTAGTCCAACAGGTCCACGATCCCCGCGCTGATGTAGAGCGTGCGCCGGTCGTCGTCGTGCGCCATCTCGTATACGACGGCCGGCAGGTTCTCGATCAGGGCGCGCCGGCGGGCCTCGGACTCCTCGAGCTCGAGCCGCGCCAGGTGCTCCCGGGTGACGTCGAGCATCGCGCCCTGCCAGAACTCGATCTTGCCGTGCGGGCCTCGGGTCGGCTCGGCGGTCTCCCGGATCCAGATCGTGCTGCCATCGGGCCGGACCATCCGGTACTCCGATTCGTACCGGTTGTGGGATCGCCACGCGGCCTCCCACGCGGCGAACGCAGCATCTCGATCTTCGTGATGCACGAAGTCGGGGAAGGCCTGGACACCGGAGACGTAGTCCTCAGCCGGGTGACCAAGGACGTCCTTCGCGTTGGGGCTGCAGTACAGGACCGTCGACTCCAGGGCGTCGGTGATCGCGTAGACCACGACCGGCAGCTGGGCCTCGAGCGTGGCGAACCGGCGCTCGGCTCCTCGCGCCTCGTGCTCGGCGGTGACGCGCCCCGTCACGTCGATGACGACCCCTTGCCAGTGACTGCGCCGGTCCGCGTCCCGGATCAGGATGGCGTGATCGTGCACCCACAACGTCTCGCCACGGGAGTTGACCTGCCGGAACTCGAGGTCGAATGGCTCACCGGTGTCGAGGGAGTGGCGCCACGCGGCCCGTGCTCGCTCGCGGTCGTCGGGATGCACGATGTCGGCCCAGGTCATGGACGACCACTCGGGTCCGTCGGGGTCGTAGCCCAAGATCTCGGCTCCCCCGGATGGCCCGAAGAGGTTCACGAAGTCCTCATCGTCGGAGATCGCGTAGACGAACGCCGGCAGCTGTTCCACCAGGGCGCGGTAGCGGCGCTCGGAGCCGCGCAGCTCCGCCAACGCCTCGTGCTCCGCCGTGACGTCGAGGAGCACCCCCTGCCAGTGCATCACCGAGCCGTCCGCGTCACGCACGGGCGCCGCGTGCTCGCGGAGCCAGACCGTCCGTCCGTCGGGGCGCAGGTAGCGGTAGTCGACCTGATAGGGCTGGAGCGTCCGAAACGCGTTGGACCACGCCTCCAAGAGCTGGTCCATGTCGTCGGGGTGGATCGACCGCCACCACAGGTCGGGGTCGCGCAGGTGATCCTCGGCGCCCGCACCGAGGATCAGCTCGGCGTTCGACGACAGATACAGGGTCCGTGGCGTCGGTTCGTGGCTGTCGGCGTAGAAGACCGCCTGCACCTGGTGCAGGAGCTCGGCGAACCGGTCATCGGACAAGGGCCACATGGCGCCGAGCCTAAACGGTTAGGCCGCCGCCGGGAACCCGACGGAGGTCCGGTAGCCGCGATCCTCTCGGTGTCGCGGACCCCTCAGCCCAGGAACGCGTCGACCGCGTCCTCGTCGTCGCTGAGAAGCCAGAACTCCGAGATCTTGCCGTCGCGGAAGTGGCAGACGAGCGTGTCGTTCGTGTCCAGGGTCTCGTCGCCGCGCTTGTAGTGGGACCGCTGGAGGCTGACTCCGTGCTCGTCGTCCGCGAAGTACGCGTGTGGCTCGAACGTGTACTCGGGGGCACGCTCCATGAAGCGCCCGAACAGCTCGAGGAACTGATCCTTGCCCTTGTACACCCCTGCGAAGGAGTTCTTCCCCGAGATGTGGACGATCACGTCGTCGACGAAGAAGCCGGAGAAGGCCTCCACGTCGCCTCGGATCTGTGCCTGATCCACGTCGCGTAGCACCTGCTCGTTCGCATGCATCGCCCGCTCCCCTCTGTCCGCTCCTGCGGCCCACGCGACTGTACGCCTGGAGAAGAGCGGTTTGCAAACGGGCCATCGCCCTACCAACTTGACCGTCCCGCGTGCGACATGCCAGCCCGGTGATTTCCGATCCCCACGTCCCGGACTTCGCCCGGGCACCGGTTCGAGGTCAGGCTCTCTCCGATGCCCGGATGATCCGGGCGGTGCCACTTGTCGGTCCGATCAGGGTCTGACGTCCGTCTGCCCACTGGACCCGATAGCTAACGCTCACCTCGCCCTGGATGACTTCTAGGACTTCGCCCTCGCGAGGCAGGGAGCCGACCTTAGGTGAGTCGATGACGATGAGATCGCCTGGCTCCGCTGGCATGGGCTGGGACAAGACTTGAGACGAGCCACGAGGAGTGGCCTTCTTCGCCGTGGCCTTCTTCGCCGTGGCCTTCTTCGCCGTGGCCTTCTTCGCCGTGGCCTTCT
>CAZZND010000190.1:0-4446 GCA_964655465.1 uncultured Actinomycetes bacterium | reverse complement strand
CGGGAAGCCCGAGTTCTACCGCATGGACTCGAGCCTCGCCGTCGCCGAGATCCCCGCCTGGCACACGAAGCTCACCGGCCTGCCCTGGAACGAGCACGACCCGGAGAAAGCCCGGAGGCTCCTGCGGGAGGCCGGGTACAAGGGCGAGCCGATCCGCTTCATGACGACGCAGGAGTACAAGTGGATGTACGATTTCGCGCTCCTGACCAAGCAGCAGCTCGAGGACGTGGGAGTCACCATCGACCTCCAGGTCGTGGACTGGTCGACGCTCGTCCAGCGCCGGAACAACCCGAAGGCGTACGACGTCTTCACGACCGGGATGGGCAACTTCTACGACCCCACCCACCACGTCTACCTCACGTGCGTGTGGCCCGGGTGGACCTGCGACGAGGAGATCCTGAAGCTCCAGGACGAGCTGGCGCGGGAAATGGACCCGAAGAAGCGGTTGGCCCTCTGGGAGCGGCAGACGCGGCTCTTCTACGACAAGGTCCCCGTGATCCGGTACGGTGACCTCTTCGGCCTGCGCGCGGCGCGGACCACGGTGAAGGGCTTCAACGAGAAGACCGAGCGGATCCGCCTCTACAACGTGTGGCTCGACAAGTAGCCCCGGCGGTCCCTCGAGGCCGCGCCGCCGCGCGCCCGCGCCCGAGCTGAGCGCGGCAACCGCGGCCTCCGGAGCGACTACAGCGTCGTGACGGCCTACCTGGTTCGCCGCGTCCTCGCGCTGTTCCCGGTGATGGCGGTGGTCGTCACCGTCGTCTTCTTCCTGATCCACCTGATCCCGGGCGATCCGGCGAGCGTCATGCTCGGCCCCGACGCGACGCCGGACCAGGTCCAGGCCACGCGCCAGTCACTCGGGCTCGACCGCCCGCTCCACGAGCAGCTCTTCAGGTTCTACGGGCGCGTCCTCCGCGGGGACCTGGGCCGCTCCTACTTCCTCGATCGCCCCGTGACCACGGCGCTCCTGGAACGGGCCGAGCCGACGCTGCTGCTCACGCTGGCCGCCCTCCTCGTCGCCGTCCTGATCGGCGTCCCCTCGGGAATCGGCGCCGCGGCGTACCGGGGCTCGGTCTGGGACCGACTGCTGATGCTCGGCTCGCTGCTCGGGGTCTGCATCCCCGGGTTCTGGCTCAGCCTGAACTTCATCTATCTGTTCGCCGTGCGCCTGGGCTGGCTGCCGGCGGCGGGGTATGCGTCCCTCCTCGACGATCCCCTCGCGGCCCTGCGGTACATGGTCCTGCCGGCCGTCTCGCTCGGCTTCAACCAGTCGGCGCTGATCGCCCGCATCAGCCGGTCGTGCATGCTGGACATCATCGAGCAGGACTACATCCGGACGGCGCGGGCCAAGGGGCTCTCCCAGCGGGCCGTGATCTTCGTCCACGCCTTCCGGAACGCCCTCGTCCCGGTGCTCACGGTGATCGGCATCACCATGGCGATCCTGATCGGCGGCGCCGTCGTGACCGAGATCGTCTTCAACATCCCCGGTCTCGGCCGCCTCATCGTCTCGGCGATCATGCGCCGAGACTATCCCGTGGTGCAGGGCGTGGTCCTGGTCACCGCCACCGTGTACGTCCTCATCAACCTCGTCGTGGACGTCCTCTACGCGTTCGTGGATCCGCGAATCCGGTATGAGTGAGACCGCCTGCCCGAAGCGGCTCGAAGCGGAGGCACGCTGGACGCCCATGACAGGGCGACTCGATGGCGCGGCACGGCTGCCGGCGAGACTCGTCCCGATGACCCCGGTGGCGGCGGCGGATCGTGGCTGACGCGGCCGTCGACAACGATCGGGCTCACGGGGGTGCTTGCGGCCGGGGCGCGCGGTCCGCCGAGGCGGTGCCACCGCCCGTCACGCGACGCACCCGGTCGGGATGGCTTCGCCGCTTCGCCCGCAACCGGAACGTCGTCGTGGGCGCCGCGATCCTCCTGATCGTCACGCTGGCCGCCCTGCTCGCCGACGTCGTGTCGACGCACAACCCGACCCGGCTCGCCCCGGGCAGCCGGTTGCAGCCGCCAGGCGCCCGGCACTTCCTCGGCACCGACGAGTTCGGGCGCGATGTCTACAGCCTGGTCATCCACGGGAGCCAGGTCTCCCTGCTGGTCGGCCTGACGACGATGGTGCTCACCTCGCTCGGCGGCGTCGTCGCCGGCCTGATCGCGGGGTCCTTCCGGCGCGTGGATCGCGTCCTCATGCGGGTCATGGACGGCCTGATGGCCTTCCCGGCGATCCTGCTCGCCATCGCCCTCATGGCGGTCCGGGGCCCGGGCGTGTGGAACGTCATCTTCGCCCTCTCCGTGGTCTACATGCCGCGCACGGCCATGCTGACCCGGGCCACCGTCCTCACCCTCCGCGAGCTCGACTACGTGCAGGCCGCGCGGGCGCTCGGCCGGGGAGATCTCGCCATCGCCTTCCGCCACATCCTGCCGAACTGCGTGGCGCCGATCCTCGTGCAGGGGAGCTTCATCTTCGCCTACGCGATCCTGGCCGAGGCGATCCTCGGATTCCTCGGCGTCGGCGTGCCGCCGTACGTCCCGTCCTGGGGCAACGTGATCGCCAGCGGCAAGAACGTCATGCGCGAGGCCTTCTGGGTCAGCCTCTTCCCGGGGCTCGCGATCACCCTCGCCGGCCTCGGCCTGAATCTCCTCGGCGACGGTCTCCGCGACACCCTGGACCCCCGCCTCCGGGTCCGGTGAGCGAGGGGAACCGGCGCACCGCGATGATCGCGTCGGCACCGGCCACCGTCCAGTGCATGCCGGCACGTTTGAGGCGCGTGCCTGGTACCCGCCCCTTCCGCGATCACTGCGGCGACTGTCGTCATGTCATTGACCTCCACGTCATCGACTCATGGTGACACGAAGTTTGCCGAAGGCGAGGACAGGATGAGACCGCTCACGCCGACGCCGACCAGGCGGACTGGGCGCGTGGCGACCTCCGTGCGGGCGAGTAGTGCCTCGGCGGCGGTAGCGATCGAGCGGTCGTCGTCGGTCGGTACCCCGAGCCGAGCGTGGCGCGAGACGTGCTGGAAGTTCGAGTACGTCAGCTTCAGCACCACGCTGCGCCCGAGCAGTCCCCGTCGCCGCAGACGCTCGGACACGCGCAGGGCGAGCTTCCCGAGATGGTCGCGGAGCGTGTCGAGATCGCGCGTGTCCTCTTCGAACGTCGTCTCGTTGCTCACCGACTTCGGCTGGCGCGCCACCTGGACAGGGCGGTCGTCCACGCCGTGGGCGAACTGGTGAATACGCAGCCCGACCTTGCCGAAGGCCTGCTCGATCACGCGGAGATCGGCTCCACGCAGCTCGGCGATGGTGCGGATGCCGAACACGCCGAGCTTGTGCTCCGCGACCTTGCCGACGCCCAATATCTTCGACACTGGCAAGGGCGCCAGGAAATCGTGGACCTCCGCCGCATCGACGACCACGAGCCCGTCCGGTTTGCGCAGGCCGGAGGCGACCTTGGCGACGAACTTGTTGGGACCCACGCCGGCCGAGGCGACGAGGCCGGTCCACGCGCGGATCTCCGCCCTCATCGCCTGCGCGAGGCGGCCCGCCTCCGCGATGGTCGCGGCCTGCGCGGTGACGTCGACGTAGAACTCGTCGAGCGCGAGCGGCTCGATGAGTGCCGTGTGGCCCTCGAGAACCGCGCGGATCTGCCGCGAGACCTCGCGGTAATGGTCCATGCGCAGGTCGACGACGGCGAGATCGGGACACAGGTGGCGGGCGCGCGCCATCGGCATCGCGGAGTGGATGCCGTACGTGCGCGCCTCGTAGGAGGCGGCCGCGACCACGGCACGGCGCGAGCTGCCGCCGACGGCGACGGGCCGCCCGCGAAGCTCGGGACGATCGCGCTGCTCGACGGAGGCGTAGAAGGCATCCATATCGAGGTGAACGATGGAGCGCTGGAGGCAGATCTGATCCGTGAGGTGGCCTCCTTTTTCGTCAGGACTCTACGCCCGCTCCGGAGAAGGGGATAGTCGGTCCAAAAGCCCTTGCGCCTCTGCCGACCCCACCGGCCGTTTCGTTTGTCCTCCCGCGCGCGAGCAAGGGTCGCTCGGGGCAGAGGCGAAGTCAAGCGAGGTTGGCCTCGATTTCGGCCTCGTCGAGGACAGTCGGGAAGGCTCAGAAGGCGAGGGCGGCCGAGAACCTTCCCCCCGGCGAGGGGACAGCCGTGCGCGATCGATGCGAAGCGACGCTGGGGGGCAGAGAAGAGCGAGCGGCCCGGGGTATCCGGGGCGAGGGGGGTCTGAGACGGGGGCGTTATGTCGTGCTGGCCGGAGCCTTCGGAGGCGAGCGTGAGGGTGCCCGCGCCGGGGAGGTATCGGCTCGCCCCAGCCGCTCGAGCAGCGCCCGAAGCCCCCCCCGGTGTGCACGGCGACGCTGCGGCGCCGGCCGCCGCCGCGGGGACACTCGAGAACGTCCAGGGCGAAAACGCGTTTCAACACAGCCGACCAC
>CAZZND010000189.1:0-4462 GCA_964655465.1 uncultured Actinomycetes bacterium | reverse complement strand
TCACGTCCTCCACATGCTCGAGGAGGTCCTTGGGGATGTCCTCGTACACGTCGAGCTGGCCCGCGTTGACGATGGCCATGTCGAGCCCGGCGGCGATCGCGTGGTACAGGAACGCCGAGTGCATCGCGCGACGCACGGTCTCGTTCCCGCGGAACGAGAAGCTCAGGTTGGACACGCCGCCGGATACTTTCGCGCCGGGGCAGTGACGCTTGATCTCGCGGGTGGCCTCGATGAACGCCTTGGCGTACTCGTTGTGCTCCTCGATGCCGGTGGCGACCGCCAGGATGTTCGGATCGACGATGACATCCTCGGGCTCGAAGCTCGCTCGATCGACGAGCAGCCGGAATGAGCGCTCCGCGATCGCGACCTTGCGCTCGACCGTGTCGGCCTGGCCGGACTCGTCGAAGCACATCACGACCGCCGCGGCGCCGAAGTGCCGGATCACCTCGGCCTTGGCGAGAAAGTCGTCCTCGCCTTCTTTGAGGCTGATCGAGTTGACGACCGCCTTGCCCTGTACACAGCGAAGCCCCGCCTGCAGGATGGACCATTTCGAGGAGTCGATCATGATCGGCACCTTCGCGATCTCGGGCTCGGTGGCCACGAGGTTCAGGAAGGTCGTCATGGCGGCCTCGCCCTCGATCAGATCGGCATCCATGTTGACGTCGACCAGGTTGGCGCCGTTGGCGACCTGTTGGCGAGCGACGTCCACCGCCGCCTGGAAGTCCCCGGACTCGATGAGCCGTGCGAAGACCCTGGACCCGGTGATGTTCGTGCGCTCGCCGACCATCACGAACCCCGTCTCGGGCGTGATACGGAACGGCTCCAGCCCCGAGAAGGTCGTGACGGACTCGTGCGACGGGATCTCGCGCGGTGCGACGCCACGCACCGCCTCGGCGATCTGCCGGATGTGGTCTGGGGTCGTGCCGCAGCACCCGCCGACGACGTTGACGAGCCCGGCGTTGGCGAATTCGCCGAGGAGCCCGCTCGTGATCTCCGGCGTCTCGTCGAAACCGCCGAACGCGTTGGGGAGCCCGGCGTTGGGGTAGCTGGCCACCGGAACCGACGCGACGCGGGCCAGCGCCTCCACCGATGGGCGCATCTCGCGCGCACCGAGCGAGCAGTTCACCCCGACGATCACCGGATCCGCATGCGCCACGGACGTCCAGAACGCCTCCACCGTCTGCCCCGACAGCGTGCGGCCGCTCTTGTCGACGATCGTGACCGAGATCCAGCGCGGGAGGTCCGGTGCGACGTCCATCGCGGCGGCGATCGCCGCCTTGGCGTTCAGCGTGTCGAAGATCGTCTCGATCAACAGCAGGTCGACCCCACCGTCGCGCAGCGCCTCGATCTGCTCGGCGTAGGACGCATAGACCTGTTGGAACGACACCGGCCGGAACGCGGGGTCATCTACCTTGGGGGACAGCGACAAGGTCACGTTCAGGGGACCGATCGAGCCCGCGACGAGCCCGCCGGCGTGTGCCGCGGCCTCCTTCGCCAGGCGTGCGCCCTCGAGGTTCATGTCTCGGACGGCGGTCTGCAACCCGTAGTCGGCCTGACCGATCGAGGTGGCCGTGAAGGTGTTCGTGGTGGTGATGTCGGCCCCCGCCTCGAAGTACGCATCGTGGATCGAGCGCACGATGTCGGGGCGGGTCAGGTTGAGGAGATCGGGGTCGCCTTTGACATCTCGGTCGTGCTCGGCGAAGCGCGCACCCCGGAAGTCGGTTTCCTCGAGCCCCCAGCCCTGCAGCAGGACGCCCCAGGCCCCGTCGAGCACGACGATGCGCTCGGCGAGGAGGGTTTCCAGACGGGTGCGGGCATCGGCGGACATGGTCCATCGAGACTACCCGAGGGGTGTGTGGATGTACCTGAACGGGTGGCCCGGGTGCGCTCTCGCAGAGGCCGGAGTAGGCTTGCAGGATATGAGTCAAGGTGCGGCCGACATGCTCCTGCGAGGCGCCGGACGTGGCGTCGACGGCCGGCTGCCCGAGCAGCTGCCTCGCCGCACGGTCCGGGAGAACGCCGCGACGCTCGGCGCGGTCCCGCTGTTCATGGGCTTCTCGAAGAAGCACCTGCAACGGCTGGCCGCCGAGGCCGACGAGCTCACCTTCGACAAGCGCGAGGTCATCGTCGAGGAGGGGATGCTGGGAGAGACCCTGTTCGTGGTGCTGTCCGGCAAGGGCAAGGTGGCTCGAGCGGGCAAGAAGGTCGGCGAGGTGCTGCCCGGGGACTTCTTCGGCGAGCTGTCGGCGCTCGACGGCGGGCCTCGCACCGCGACGATCACCGCCGAGACACCGATGCGGGTGCTGCGGCTGTTCCGTCACACGCTCGTGTCGCTGCTGCGCGACGAGCCGCGGCTGACCCTCAAGCTGCTGGACGGGATCGTGCGCCGGATGCGTGAGGTCCAGCGGCGCACCTACGGTCGCTAGCCAGCCAGCAGTCCTTCGAGCTCGGTCATCGTCGCATCATCGAGTGCCAGGTCACCCGCGTCGGCGTTCTGTCGCATGTGCTCGCCGTTGCGGCTGCCCGCGATCGCGGCCGTGACACCCAGCTGCGCGATGTTCCAGGCGAGCGCGAGCTGTCCCATCGTGATGCCGAGACGCTCCGCGACCGGCCGAAGCCCGTCGACGACGGCGAAGACCTCGTCCAGGCGGGCCGGTGACGTCCAGTCGCCGTCTTCGCCGCTGCGCCAGTCATCGATCGCCTCGGCCGATGCGCGCGTGAAGCGCCCGGTGAGGAAGCCCACACCGAGGGGGGAGTAGGAGACGACGCCGATGCCCTGCTCGCCGCACCACCGGATCAGGTCGCGGTCATCGAGTGCGAGCATCGAGAACTCCTGCTGCAGCGAGTCCACGTGCCGGATCGCGAGGCACCGCTCCAAGAGCTCGCGGTCGAAGTTCGACACGCCCGCGAAGCGGATCTTGCCGGCTTCGATCAGCTCGCTCATCGCGCCCCAGGTGTCCTCGATCGGGACGCCCGACTCGTCGGGCCAATGGAGCTGGTACAGGTCGATCACGTCGATGCCGAGGCGTTGCAGCGATGCGTCGCAGGCCGAACGCACCTGGTCGGGGAGGAACCCGGAGCCGCCGTCGGAGGGCGCCACTTTGGAGGCGACGATGAGCTCATCGCGCCGCCCGACGAGCGCCTTCCCGACGATCCGCTCCGATACCCCGGAGCCGTAGACCTCCGCCGTGTCGACCCAGGTGACGCCGGCGTCGAAGGCGGCATGGTAGGCCCGCACGATCTCGTCGTCGCCGGGATTCGCCCCCCAGGCATCGCCGCTTGCCTCCCATGCACCGAGTCCGATCACTGAGATGTCCGGTCCACCTGTTCCAAGTCGTCGAGTTCGCATGTGGAGATACAACCACGTCCCCGTCAAGCTTGTCCGGGGGCAGTACGCTGTCTATTCGACGGCAGCAAACCCGAATCGACGAGGAGCGACCCGCCCGCAGGCACCCGATGAGCAAGACCGTCGAGGAACGAGAGCACGTCGTCGTCCGGTTCGCCGGCGACTCCGGGGACGGGATGCAGCTGACGGGCGACCGCTTCACCAGCGCAACCGCCCTGATCGGCAACGACCTCGCGACGCTGCCGGACTTCCCGGCCGAGATCCGCGCCCCCGCGGGCACGGTCCACGGCGTTTCTGCTTTCCAGATCCAATTCGCATCGACCGACGTCGCAACGCCCGGCGATCACGCCGACGTCTTGGTGGCGATGAATCCCGCCGCGCTCAAGGCGGACTTGGGGACGGTGGCCAAAGGCGGCACGTTGATCCTCAACGACGACGCGTTCACCCCGCGCAACCTCGAGAAGGCCGGCTACGCAGGGGATCCGCGATCCGGTACCGAGCTGGACGGGTATCAGGTGTACTCGGTCCCCATGACCTCGATCACGGTGCGCGCCGTGGAGCCGGTCGGCGTCAGCAAGAAGGAGGCGGAGCGTGCCAAGAACATGTGCGCGCTCGGCCTCGTTTCCTGGATGTACGGGCGGCCGACGGAACCGACGCTGGAGTGGCTGGGCCGCAAGTTCGGCGGGAAGCCCGAGATACACGACGCTAACGTCGCCGCTTTCAACGCCGGCTACAACTTCGGGGAGACCACCGAACTGTTCGCCCACCAGGTCCTGGTCAAGGCAGCCCCCGCGGAGCCGGGAACCTATCGGAACATCGCCGGGTCGCAGGCCTTGGCGTGGGGCCTCATCGCGGCATCGCGGACGAGTGGCCTGCCGCTGTTCTATGCGAGCTACCCGATCACGCCGGCGTCAGAGCTGTTGCACGAGCTGTCCCGGCACAAGAACTTCGGCGTGATCACGGTGCAGGCCGAGGACGAGATCGCGGCCGCCAACATGGCCCTCGGTGCGGCGTTCGCCGGTCAGCTTGCCGTCACCGGCACGAGCGGGCCCGGTCTCGACCTCAAGGCCGAGACGATCGGGCTTGCGGTGATCACCGAGCTTCCGATGATCGTCG
>CAZZND010000188.1:0-4528 GCA_964655465.1 uncultured Actinomycetes bacterium | reverse complement strand
ACGCTCTGCCCCGGTCTTGCGGCCTGTGGTGTGCAGGAGCAGGATCGGCGCTCCGGCGAAGACGCCGCCGACCTTCCCCTCGTTCGTGCGGAACTCCTCGATCACGTTGGTGTTCCAGTCGCTCATCGCGGTCCCTCCATCCGTGTCGCGTCGCCCGGTGAACGCGCCATCGCGGCGGGCCATTCCCATCCCGGTATCGTATGCGCCATGGGCTACCCCTTGCCCCGCGCGACGCGGATCGCGAGCCCGAGCTTCGATCGCTCGGTCGGCGTGGACGTGCTCGCGTTGGGGGCCGCGGGTCTCGCTGCCCCGCTCGTCGCGCCGGCACCAGGGGCGTATCTGCTGTTCGGGTTGTTCGCCGCGGCGTTGTACGTCGCGTCGCGACGACGCACCGTCGGGGCCTACGACGTTGAGGACGGGCTGGTGGTTCGCGGCTTCTTCGGCACGCACCTGGTGCCGTGGGATCACGCGGTCTCTGTCGAGGAGGCGCGCGATCCTTGGCTGCCGTGGCTCAAGGTGGCCGGCCTGCGTCGCGACGACGGCGCTCCCGTCGCCATCACCGGTCTGCGGCACCGAAGCGCGCCGACCCAGCAGGTCCTGCACCTGACGCGGGTGGTCCGCGACCGGCGCGAGGCAGGCATGCGCGAGCCCTGGTCGGACTAGCCTTCCCGTCGATGGGCCCGAAGAAGCGCTGGGACGGGTACCGGTCGTTCTCCTACCTGGTCGAGGGCGAGGACTATCGCGCGTTCGATCTCGCGGCCGAGATCGAACGCGTCCCGCCCTACGTGGTCCCGCTCACCCCCGGTGACGCGGAGCGCGCCGAGCGGCTCCTGCGCGAGCACGTCTTCATCTCGTTGCACGACCACGGGGGGATCGGTCCGCTCGACTGGGCGGACAACGATGCCTACATCCGTGAGGGCCGCGAATGGTATGGCTACGAAGGTCTCGCGGCCAGCGGCCTCGACGCCGTGTTCGAGAACTTCCTCGACGGCACCGCGACCGTCACGTCGAAGTCGGGGTGGAAATGGACCGATGTGATCCACGATCTGGGCATGCACCTGGCCGACGTCGCCCATCAGACCACGGTGGTCGTCGGTTCGACCGTCGAGGACATCGAGCGTGCCCACGCGACCGGCCTCATCGCGATGATCCCCTGCATCGAGGGCGCGGCGATGATCGAGAACGAGCTCGACCGCCTGGACGTCTTGTTCGGTCTCGGGGTTCGGATGTGCGGGGTCACCTACAGCGAGTCCAACCAGCTCGGCGGCGGCGTGAAGGACCCGGTCGACGCCGGTCTCACCCGCTTCGGCGAGCAGGCCGTCACCCGCATGAACCGGCTCAGCATGGCGATCGACCTCTCGCACACGGGCGACGTGACGGCGATGCAGACGTGCCGGCGTTCGACCGCCCCCGTGTTCCTCTCGCACTCTGGGGCGCGCGCCCTGTTCGCCGAGCGGAAGCTGAAGGACGACGACCTGCTGAAGGCGGTCGCCGAGACCGGCGGCGTGATCGGCATCGAGGCGTCGCCGCACACCACGATCTCGCCGGCGCACCCGCGGCACTCGATCGCCTCGGTCATGGACCACTTCCAGTACTGCGCCGACCTCGTGGGGATCGATCACGTCGCGTTCGGCCCCGATACGTTCTTCGGTGACCACGTGGCCCTGCACCGCCTCTACGCCGGAGCCCTCGACACGGGCGAGGTCGCCGGCCACGAGTGGGTCGAGTACGTGGAGGGTCTCGAGAGCCCGACGGAGTACCCGAACATCGTCCGCTGGCTGGTCGCGCACGGCTACCCCGACGACCAGATCGCGAAGGCGATGGGGGCGAACGTGCTGCGCGCGTTGCGCGAGGCGTGGGTGTGACCCGGACGCGCACCGGCCTCAGCGCCGAGGCGTGAAGACGCGCTCGAGCGCGGCGACGAGCCCCTCGGTCGTATGCGGTCGCGCGACGGCGTGCACCGTGAAGCCGTGCGCCCGGGCTTCCTTCGCCGTCACCGGTCCGATGCACACGACCTTGGGTGTGCCCTTCACGGGTCCGAGCGCACCGACGAAGCCCCTGACCGTCGAGGCGCTTGTGAAGGTCACGGCGTCGACGTCGCCGGCGGCGAGCGCCTCGCGAGCCTCGGCAGGCAGCGTGCGCGGCAACACGGTGCGGTAGGCGTCGACACGGAGCGGTGTCCAGCCCTTCGCGGCGAGCGTGTCCTCGAGCCCCTCGGGCGCGATGTCGGCCCGGGGGCAGAGCACGCGGCCCGCGCCGCGAGGGAACGCCGCCCCGAGCCCCTGGGTGGTGAAGGTCCGCGGCCGCAGGTCCGCGGGACGCCCTGCGTAGCTCTCGAAGGCATCGGCGGTGCCGTCGCCGATCGCGGCGACGCGGGCGGCGACGGCACCGGGTGAGGGGAGCCGATCGGCGAGCATCCCGACCGTCGCGGGCGAGGTCAGCACGAGCCACTCGAAACGGCCGCGCGCCAGATCGCGCAGGGCGGCGGTGAGCGCTGCGCTGCGCGCGGGCTTGAGCTCGATCGAGGGGGCGGGCAGCGCCACGGCGCCGCGCCGTTCCAGCTCGGCGACCAGGTGCCGGGACCGATCCGCGGGTCGGGTCACCACGATGGTGCAGCCGGCGAGGGTCCGCCTCACGACCTGCTCGCCTGTTCCAGCAGTTCGCCGGCACCGGCATCGAGCAGCTGGCGCGCGACCATCCGCGCGGCGCGCTTCGGGTCGGCGGTCTGGGCCGCCGCGTCCAGGGACCGTGTCCCGTCGGCGCTCAGCACCCGGGCCGCGAGTCGGACCGTGTCGCCCCTGGCGACCGCGAGGGCGCCGAGGGGGAGCGCGCACCCCCCGCCGAGCGCGCGCGTCAGCGCGCGCTCGGCGACCAGGGCGGTCCGGGACGGGCGGTGATCCAACAGGGCCAGGACGGCCCGCACGTCGCGAGCATCCGCCCGGCACTGCACCCCGAGGGCCCCTTGTCCCGGTGCCGGCAGCATGACGTCGACCCCCATCGGGGTCGCGTGTGCCGGCTCGACACCGAGCCGGGCCAAGCCCGCAGCCGCGAGCACCGCCGCGTCGACCTGTCCTTCCTCGAGCTTGCGCAGGCGCGTGTCGACGTTGCCGCGCAGCTCGACCACCGCGGCCTCGGGCTGGGCGGCCAAGATCTGGGCTCGCCGGCGGAGCGACGACGTGCCCACGCGGATGCCCGGGCGCAGCCACTCGCCCTGCTCGCGCACCAGCAGCACGTCGCGCGGGTCGGCCCGCTCGGGGACCGCGCCGATCACGACGTCGTCCTCGTCCTCGGCGGGCAGATCCTTCGCGGAGTGCACCGCGAGATCGACCTCGCCCGCACGCAGTGCCGCGAGGATGGTGTCGATCCAGAGCCCTTTGAGCCCGGTCGGTGACGCGATGGGATCGGCGCCTTCATCGCCCGACGTCGTCATCGGGACGAGGATCGCGTCGATGTCTTCCGCGGCGAGCATCGCGCGGACGAGCTCGGCCTGCGCCAGGGCGAGCGCCGAGCGGCGCGTGGCGATCCGAAGGGCCCTCACGGCAGATCGTCGAGGTCGATGCCGAGCAGCTCGGCCAGAACGCGCGCGTGCGCCCGGTCCGTCCCGGGCGCGCTCCGCTCCTTGAGCTCGACGATGGGGTCGTGCAGGAGCTTGGCCGCCACCCCGCGGGCGAGGGCCTCGACGGCCCCGCGCTCGTCGGGCGTGAGCGCCTGCAGACGCGAGGACCACCGCGCCAGCTCGCCGCGGACCACGTCGTCGCCGCGGGTGTTCAGGGCGCGGATCAGCGGTGCCAGCTCGTCGCCGCGGCGGCGGACCTCCCATCGGCGCAGCTCGTCGCCCACCAGCTCGCGCGCCGCCTCGATGGCGGCGGCCATCTCGGGGGCGTGCACGTCGGCGCGCTCGCGCAGGCTCACGATGTCGATGACGCGCACGTCCTCGACGTAGGCGGCCTCGGGATCGACGTCTCGCGGCACCGCGAGATCGAGGAGGACCAGGGGGCGGCCGGCGCGGCCGGCCATCGCCTTGGCGACCTGCGTGTGACCGATCACGTGGCCCGCCGCGCCGGTCGCCGACACCACGAGGTCGGCGTCGACGAGCGCCGCGGGCAGCTCCTCGAGCCCGCCCGCGTCCGCCTCGGTTCGCGAGGCGAGGGCACGCGCGTGCTCGAAGGACCGGTTCAGGATGCGGACGGGGCCGACACCGCGGCGGCGCAGGTGCTTGACGGCGAGCGAGGCCATCTGGCCGGCGCCGACGACCGTGACGGCGAGGCCGTCGAGCGTGCCCCCCGTGGCCTCGGCCGCGAGGTCGGCGCCGCGCCCGACGAAGGTATCCGGCGCGGCTCCCAGCGACGTCTCCTGCCGCACGCGCCTGCCGGCGCGCGCGGCCGCGTGGAACAGCCCGGTGAGCGCCGGCCCGGCTCCGCCTTCGGCCTCGGCGCGGCGCACGGCCTCGCGCACCTGGGACTGGATCTGGCTCTCGCCGAGCACCATCGAATCGAGCCCGGCCGCGACCGAGAACAGATGCTCGGCG
>CAZZND010000187.1:0-4541 GCA_964655465.1 uncultured Actinomycetes bacterium | reverse complement strand
CTCGATCGACATCGAGCGCAAGGGCGACCAGATCTGGGTGTTCATCCGCACGGCCCGCCCCGGCATCGTGATCGGACGCAAGGGCGCCGAGGTCGACCGTCTGCGTAAGGACATCGAGCGCTTCACGAAGAAGCGCGTCGACGTGAAGGTCGAGGACATGAACCAGGCCTCGAGCGAGGTCCGCCCCGAGACCGACGCCACGCTGTTGGCCCAGGGTGTGGCCGAGCAGCTCGCCGGACGCGTGGCGTTCCGCCGCGCGATGCGGCGCGCGGTTCAGACCGCGATGCGCTCGGGCGCCCTCGGTGTGCGCGTGGCGACGGCCGGCCGTCTCGGCGGGTCCGAGATGGGCCGCAAGGAGTGGTACCGCGAGGGCCGGGTGCCGCTGCATACGCTGCGTGCCAAGGTCGACTACGGCACCGCCGAGGCGAAGACGCCGCAGGGCCGGATCGGTGTCAAGGTCTGGGTCTACCACGGCGACCAGGTGCCCTACCGCGAGCAGGAGACCGAGCGCGCTCGGGCCCGCGCCAGCGCCCGCGTCCGTGCGCCGCGCGCGGAGACGCGGGCTCCGAAGGCCGAGGAGGCCCCGGCCGCCCCAGCTCCTGAGGCCGCAGCAGCGCCGCCGGTGCCCGAGGCCGCAGCAGCGCCGGCGGTCGAGGCCGCGGTGGCCGTCGAGGCCGCGGTGGCCGCGCCCGCGACCCCAGCCGTGCCGGGGCCTGAGGCCACAGAGGGTGGTGAAGCCTGATGCTCGCGCCCAAGCGCGTCAAGCACCGCAAGCAGCACCGCGGCAACATGCGCGGCAAGGCGAAGGGCCACACCGAGATCCACTACGGCGACTACGCGATCGTCGCGCTCGAGCCGGGTTGGATCACGAACCGCCAGATCGAGGCCAGCCGTGTCGCGATGACCCGTCACATCAAGCGTGGTGGCAAGGTGTGGATCACGATCTTCCCTGACAAGCCGGTGACCAAGAAGCCCGCCGAGACCCGGATGGGCTCGGGCAAGGGCAACCCCGAGGGTTGGGTCGCCGTCGTGCGGCCGGGCCGCGTGATGTTCGAGCTCGCAGGGGTCCCCGAGGCGCTCGCGCGCGAGGCCATGCTCCGCGCGCAGCACAAGCTGCCGATCAAGACCAAGTTCATCACGCGGGTGGGTGACTGACCGATGCCGAGCGAAGCTGCCGAGCTGCGTGAGCTCCCCGACGACGAGCTGTACGTCCGTATGGACGGCGCCAAGGAGGAACTGTTCAACCTGCGCTTCCAGCTGGCCACCGGCCAGCTCGACAACACGGCGCGGATGAAGAAGATCCGCCACGACGTGGCGAGGATCGCCACCGTGCTGCGCGAGCGGCAGATCGAGGGCGAGCTCGACGTCATCGCCGCCGCGGGGCAAGAGGGGGAGTCGTGAGCGACGAGACCAAGATCGAGACGGCCGAGCGGGGCCGGCGCAAGGTGAGGACCGGCGTGGTCGTATCCGACAAGATGGACAAGACGGTCCTGGTCCGCATCGACCGGCAGGTCCGCCACCCGCTGTACGACAAGACGGTCCGCCGTTCGTCCAAGCTCGCCGCGCACGACGAGGCCGATGACGCGCACGTGGGTGACACGGTGCGCGTGATCGAGACCAAGCCGCGGTCCAAGTCCAAGCGGTGGCGCGTGGTCGAGATCGTGGAGCGTGCGAAGTGATCCAGCAAGAGTCGCGCTGTCGCGTCGCCGACAACACCGGGGCCAAGGAGGTCCTGTGCATCCGGGTCCTCGGGGGCTCGGCGGGACGGTACGCGGGCGTGGGTGACGTGATCGTCGCCACCGTCAAGGACGCGCTGCCCGGCGGCGCGGTCAAGAAGGGCGAGGTCGTGAAGGCCGTCGTCGTTCGCACGGCGAAGGAGCGCCGGCGTCCCGACGGGTCCTACATCCGATTCGACGACAACGCGGTCGTGATCTTGACGACCGACGCGAAGAACCCGCGCGGCACCCGCATCTTCGGCCCCGTCGCGCGCGAGCTGCGAGAGAAGCGATTCATGAAGATCATCTCCCTCGCCCCGGAGGTGCTGTAGCCGTGTCGGGTGTGGATATCAAGAAGGACGACACCGTGCGCGTGTTGGCGGGCAAGGACCGCGGCAAGGAAGGCCGCGTCGTCCGCGTCATGCCGTCCGAGGGCCGGGTCATGGTCGACGGCGTGGCCATGGCGAAGAGGCACCAGCGCACGGCGGGCCGCCGCTCCAAGGGCGGCACCCAGCAGCTGCAGCAGGGCGGCATCATCGATATCGAGACGTTCATCGACATCTCGAACGTTCAGATCGTGTGCCGGTCCTGCGGCGAGCCGACCCGGGTCGGTCACATGACCGACGACGACGGCGTGAAGTCCCGGGTCTGCCGCAGATGCGGGAAGGAGCTGTGATGGCCGAGGAGACCTATGTCCCGCGTCTGAAGGCGCGCTACCGCGACGAGATCGTGCCGCAGCTGAAGGACCGGTTGGGGCTCGCGAACGTCATGGAGGTCCCGCGCTTCGTGAAGGTGTGCGTGAACATGGGTGTGGGCGACTCCCTCAAGGACGCGCGCCTGCTGGACGCGGCCGTCGAGGATCTGACGATCATCACGGGGCAGAAGCCGGTCATCACGCGGGCGCGCAAGTCCATCGCGGGGTTCAAGCTCCGCGAGGGCATGGCGGTCGGAGCCAAGGTCACGCTCCGCGGCGACCGCATGTGGGAGTTCCTGGATCGTCTGATCTCGCTCGCGCTGCCGAGGATCCGCGACTTCCGCGGGCTCGAGGCGAAGGCGTTCGACGGTAAGGGCAACTACACGTTCGGGCTCATCGAGCAGCTGGTGTTCCCCGAGATCGACTACGACAAGGTGCTGAAGGTACGCGGCATGGACATCACGATCGTGACCACCGCGCACGACGACGACGAAGGCCGGGCGCTGCTCTTGGCCGCCGGCTTCCCGCTGGCGGCCGAGCAGGCGCAGGCCGGCTGAGAGGACGAAGGCGACGTGGCGAAGAAGGCGCTGATCAACAAGCATCTGGCGAAGCCCAAGTACCGGGTGCGCGCGTACACGCGCTGCCAGCGGTGCGGGCGGCCCCGCGCCGTGTTCAAGAAGTTCATGCTGTGCCGGATCTGCTTCCGTGAGCTGGCGCACCTGGGTGAGCTGCCGGGGGTGACGAAGTCCTCATGGTGAAGACGGCGAAGTTCTCCTCCAACATCTCTGACCCGGTCGCGGACCTGCTCACGCGCATCCGCAACGCCAACCAGGCGAGCAAGGACGAGCTCGAGGTTCCGGTCTCCAAGACCGCCAAGGCGATCCTCGAGATCTTGGCCGCCGAAGGCTACATCGCGGGATTCGAGCACGAGGGCGAAGGTGTCGACCAGGCGTTCCGTGTGCGGCTCAAGTACGGGCCGCGGCGGCAGCGCACGATCTCGGGGCTCCGCCGGGTGTCCAAGCCCGGCCGCCGCATCTATCGCGGCCGCCAGGAACTGCCCCGGGTCATGGGCGGGCTCGGCATCGCCATCGTGTCGACGTCGGATGGCGTGATGACGGACAAGAACGCCGCCCGCAAGGGGATCGGCGGCGAGATCGTGGCCTACGTGTGGTGATGACGGCATGAGTCGTATCGGCAAGCAGCCCGTTCCGATCCCGAGTGGCGTCGAGGTCCAGATCGGCGACGACAACGTCGTGACGGTCAAGGGTCCCCGTGGCTCGCTGTCCCAGGCGATGCACGCGAACATGCGCATCGTCACCGGGGACGGCGCGGTCCGGGTCGAGCGCCCCGATGACGAGGGCTTCAACCGGGGCCTGCACGGGCTCACCCGGTCGCTGGTCGCCAACATGGTGGCCGGTGTCACGCAGGGCTTCGAGAAGCGTCTTTCGATCGTGGGCATCGGCTACCGCGCCGCGATGAAGGGCAAGGACATCGAGGTCCAAGTGGGGTACTCGCACCCGGTGCTCGTGACCCAGCCCGACGGGATCGAGTTCGAGGTCCCGAGCCCGACGTCGATCATCGTGCGCGGCAACGACAAAGCCCAGGTGGGCGAGATCGCAGCCAACATCCGCAAGATCCGCAAGCCCGAGCCCTACAAGGGCAAGGGGATCCGCTACGAGGACGAGGTCGTCCGCAAGAAGGCGGGCAAGGCCGCGAAGGGGGCTGCCTGATGGATCCCAAGAGCAAGCGCCTCGGGCGCCTGCGCCGGCACACGCGGGTGCGCAAGAAGGTCAGCGGCGCCTCGGAGCGACCGCGCCTGGCCGTGTTCCGTTCGAACCGCCACATCTACGCGCAGCTCATCGACGACGTCGCCGCGACCACGGTCGTGGCTGCCTCGGACGCCGAGGTCAAGGGCGACTCGCCGACCGAGCGCGCGAAGGCCGTCGGCGAGCTGATCGCGAGCCGCGCCAAGGAGGCCGGCATCGAGCGCGCCGTCTTCGATCGCGGCGGGCGCCAGTACCACGGACGCGTCGCGGCGGTGGCCGAGGGCGCGCGTGAAGGAGGACTCAAGATCTGATGCGACGCTACGACGCAAGGAACGAAGAGAAGAGCCCGTTCGAAGAGCGGGTCAT
>CAZZND010000186.1:0-4579 GCA_964655465.1 uncultured Actinomycetes bacterium | reverse complement strand
CGCGCTCTCGACCAGCTTGCTCTTCTCCCCCTGCTCGAGGTCCCACCGCAGCGTCGACTTGAACTCGAGCTGCTTTCCCTGCGCACGAGCAACTCACCGATCGGGCAGGTCTTCTGGTACGCCCTCGGTGACGGTGACCGTCGGGGCCGGCGCACTCCAGCACACCCCTGACAGCGTCAGCGAGCTGGATCATGTGGGTCCGGTTGAGCCCGAGACGGCGCGGAGGCTGGCGTGTGACGCGTCGGTGATGCGTGTCGTCATGGCAGGGCGCTCGGAGCCCCTGGATGTCGGTCGACGGACCCCAGTCGTGCCGCCCGCCATCCGCCGAGCCGTGATCGTGAGAGACCGCACGTGCAGATTCCCTGGCTGCGATCGTCCCCACACGTGGTGCGACGCGCATCACGTCGTCCACTGGGCCGACGGCGGGCCGACCGCCCTACCGAACCTCGTGCTGATGTGCCGGCGCCATCACCGGATGGTCCATCAGCCCCGCGGCTTCCGATTGGAGCTGATTGACGGACGACCGACCTTCAAACGACCCGACGGGTCGATATTGGAAGACCGAGCGCCGCCTTGACGTCACGATGACACCGTGCCGGAGGGTTGCTCTTCCTGAGTGAGACCCGGTAGTGCTCCCTACCCGACCGAGCCCTCCATCTGGAGCTCGACCAGGCGGTTCAGCTCGACCGCGTATTCCATCGGGAGCTCGCGGGTGATGGGCTCGATGAACCCGTTCACGATCATCGCGGTGGCCTCGACCTCGGAAAGGCCTCGGCTCATCAGGTAGAAGAGCTGGTCGTCGCCGACCTTGCTCACGGTCGCCTCGTGGGCGAGCGCCGCCGACTCCTCCTCGACCTCGATGTACGGGTACGTGTCCGAGCGCGAGTCCTCGTCGAGGATCAGCGCGTCACAGCGGACAGTCGACTTCGCGTGGTGCGCTTCGGGCTCCACGCGGACTAGGCCTCGGTATCCGGTCCGCCCGCCGTCTTTGCTCACCGACTTCGAGTTGATCACGCTGGTCGTGTACGGCGCGGCGTGGATCGCCTTGCCGCCGGCGTCGGTGTGCATGCCCTTGCCGGCGTACGCGACCGAGAGCACCTCGCCGCGCGCCCCCTTGCCGAGCAGGTAGATCGAGGGGTACTTCATCGTCACCTTCGAGCCGATATTGCCGTCGATCCACTCCATCACCGCGTCCTCGTAGGCGGCGGCGCGCTTCGTCACGAGGTTGTAGACGTTCGTCGACCAGTTCTGGATGGTCGTGTACCGCACGCGCGCACCCTTCTTCACGACGATCTCGACCACGGCCGAGTGCAACGAGTCGGACGAGTAGATCGGCGCCGTACAACCCTCGACGTATTGCACGTACGCGCCCTCGTCCACGATGATCAGCGTGCGCTCGAACTGGCCCATGTTCTCCGCGTTGATGCGGAAGTAGGCCTGCAGCGGGATGTCGACCTGCACGCCCGGCGGCACGTAGATGAACGAGCCACCCGACCACACGGCGGTGTTGAGCGAGGCGAACTTGTTGTCGTTGGCCGGGATGATCGTGCCGAAGTGCTCGCGGACGAGGTCGGGGTAGTCCCGCAGCGCGCTGTCCATGTCGGTGAAGATCACGCCGATGTCGTCGAGCTCCTTCTTGATCTTGTGGTACACGACCTCGGACTCGTACTGGGCGCTCACCCCACCCAGGTACTTCTTCTCGGCCTCGGGGATGCCCAGCTTGTCCCAGGTGCCCCTGATGTCCTCGGGGAGCTCGTCCCAGTTCGCCGCCTGCTTCTCGGTCGAACGGATGAAGTAGTAGATGTTCTGGAAGTCGATGTCCGAGAGGTCGGCACCCCACCAGGGCATCGGGCGGCGGTCGAAGTGGTCGAGCGCCTTCAGGCGGTACTTCCGCATCCAGTCCGGCTCGGACTTGAGCGAGCTGATCTCTTCGACGACGGCCTTGGACAGGCCCCTCTTCGGCTCGAAGACGGAGTGGGACTCGTCCTTCCAGTCGAAGCGGTAGCCCTTCGCCAGAGCATCGAGGTGTTCTTCCTGACTGATGGCCATCGGTCGGTCCCCTCGCGTCGGTCGGATCTCAAGCGTAGCCGCCCGGACGGGTCAAAGTCTACCTGGCCGGTAGGATTTCGTCCCCGCCGGCCGAAGTTGCACGGGAACGGTTGGGGGGCGGGCCCTTCGGGCCCGCCCCCCCCGTGTCACCTCGCGTGACGCGACGGCCTAGCCGGCGCAGTCACCTCCAGCCGCCTCGACCGCCGCGCAGGCGTCGACGAGGCCGTAGCCGTACTTCGTGTCGTAGCCAGCGGCACCCAGGTCGACGGCCGTGTCGGCCAAGATCTGCCGCACCTCGCCGGGCGTCAACGACGGGTCGGCCGACAGCACGAGGGCCGCCACACCGGCCACGTGAGGCGCCGAGAACGACGTGCCGCTGATCAACCCCCAGTCGGTGGTTAACACATCGATGCTGACGTTCACCCTCCCGGCCTCGACGAGGGCGAGCAGCGTCTGCCCTTGTTCACCGCTCATCTCGAGTGCGGGAATCGCGCCGAGTGCCCCGAGCGTCGCGCCGATGGTGCCGGGCGCGTTGTTGAAGATGATCGCGGCGTCGGCGCCGGCCCCGGCCGCGTTCGCCACCTTCTCGGCGAACGAGATGGCGCCGCGCTCGATCAGGGCGACCTTGCCCGAGAGGTCGAGACCCGCGACGTCGGCCGTGGTCCCCAGCCCGATGAACACGAGGTCGCCGCTGACCGACCCGGTCGGTGAGAACTCGATCGTCGCCGGGGCAAGGGTCGGCGCACCCGCCGGCGTGTTGATGGCGAAGCCCACATCGACCGCCGTCCCTTGCACGAACGCTGACGGCACGTCGACGCCCGGGGCCACGAGCTCCTGGCCGTTGCCGAAGCTCGAGAAGTCGGACAACACGCGGTCGGCGTCGGTCGCCCCCACCGCGATCACGGTCGGGAGCTTGGCGGGGAAGCCCACGGGAGGCTTGCTCCCGCTGTGGTCATCGCCGTTGCCCGAGCTGGCGACGAGCACGATACCCTCGGCGAAGGCCACCTCGAGGATCTCGCGCTCCGCGGGCGCAGGCGCGGGGCCCCCGAAACTCATGTTGATGACGTCGACCTCGTCGAGGATCGCCGCCTCGAGCGCCATGACGATCGCGCTCGTCTCGAGGAAGCCACTGGCGCTGTCACCGGCCCGGTAGGCGACGATCGTCGCCTTGGGCGCCACGCCGATGAGCCCGACATCGTTCGCTCGTGCGGCGATGTTGCTCGCCGCCGAGACCCCGTGCCCCTGGTACGGGCCCGAGACGTCGTCTTGCGCCGTGCAGCCCGGGTAGAGGAACTGGATGAAGCACTCGCTGTCGGCGAGGTTCCACGCGGCGGCCAGATCCGGATGGGTCCGGTCGAGCCCGTTGTCGATAACAGCCACCGTGATGCCCTCCCCGGCGGTCGCGCGCCGGTCGACGTTCAGGTCGTCGTTCGCGTCCCAGACAAGGTTCGCCCCGACGTCGGCCACACCCCACGGGATGAACTCGGGCTGACCGAGGTAGGCCTGACCCGGGTCCACGAGCCCATTCGATGTGCGCCGTACATCGCGCTGCGCCCACGTGATGCCGGGCCGATTCTTGAGCGTCGTGAGACTGCCAGCCGGCGCGTCGATGACCGCCCCGTCGATGAGCCGGTACCGATGCACGACCGTGCCGTCGACGGCGCGGACGGCAGCGTCGAGCCCGGCGCCGGTTCGGAAGCCCACGATGTAGCGGTCGAGCGCCGGCCGGGCACTCCCCGGGGTCGCGGCGAGCAGCGAGCCCACCACGGCCGCGACGATCAGCGATGCTGCGATCTTGCTCCTTCGCAAGGTTCCCTCCCGATCTGGGTCCCGGGGTCGCCGGGACGCGTCTACACCCGACCCGGGATCGCTGGCGTCGGGAACGCAGCCGATGCTAGCCAAGGCCGGCGTGTGGCGGCATCCGCCAGAAGGCCGATACCGCTGGGAGGGCCCGGTCGCGCTCGCTCAGCCCATCTCGACGGGGGAACCCACCAGCGAGCCGTACTCGGTCCAGCTGCCGTCGTAGTTGCGGACCTCGGGGTAGCCGAGCAGCTCGTGCAGCGCGAACCACGTGTGGGAGCTGCGCTCGCCGATACGGCAATACGCGATGGTCGGCCGGTCGGGCGTGATGCCCTCGGCGGCGTAGAGCTCGCGCAGCTCGTCGGCGCTCTTGAAGGTGCCGTCGTCGTTCGCAGCCTTCGCCCACGGGATGTTCGCCGCGCCCGCGATGTGGCCGGGCACCTGCGCCTGCTCCTGCGGAAGGTGGTCGGGCGCGAGCTTCTCGCCCCGGTACTCCTCGGGCGAACGCACGTCCACGAAGCCCGTGGTCCCGCCGACCTCGCCCAGCACCTCGTCGCGGAGCGCCCGGATCTCCGGCTTCTCAGGGGTCGAAAGAGCGATCCCGCTCTCGGCGTACGACGCAACGTCCTGCGTCAGCTCACGGCTCTCGAGCTCCCACTTCTTCCGCCCTCCGTTCAGCAGCTTCACGGCGTCGAAGCCGCGGAGCTTCAAGATCCAGTAGGCGTAGGCC
>CAZZND010000185.1:3048-4591 GCA_964655465.1 uncultured Actinomycetes bacterium | reverse complement strand
CCTCTCGGAGAGCGCCTCGGTCCGGTTCGCCGACGCGCGCGCGACCCTCGACGACCGGCGGCTCCAGGTCCGGCTCGCCCTCGCGGGTCTCGCCGCGCCGAGCGCGGCCGCGATGGAGGCCTTCCTCGAGGACACCACCGAGCACTACAAGGAGCACCTCGGGTCCCTGCAGGCGCTCGCTGACGGGCGGGGGCGCTGAGGGGCGGGGGCGCTGACGAGCGAGCGTAGGCCCCGGCGGTACGATGCCGCCCGATGAGCAAGCTCGGGGTCATGGGCGGCACGTTCGACCCCATCCACTACGGGCACCTGCTGACCGCCGAGGAGGCCCTGCAGCAGTTCGACCTCGAGGCCGTGATCTTCGTGCCGACGGGACAGCCCTGGATGAAGGAGCACGAGGCCGTCTCCCCTCCCGAGGACCGCTACCTGATGACCGTCATCGCGACGGCGTCAAACCCGCGGTTCCGCGTCTCGCGGATGGAGGTCGACCGTGAAGGGACGACCTACACGGTCGACACCCTGCGGGGGCTGAAGGCCGAGCACGGCGAGGATGCGGACCTGTTCTTCGTGACCGGCGCCGACGCCATCCTCGAGATCGTGCAGTGGAAGCAGCCCGAGGAGCTGTTCGAGCTCGCCCACTTCATCGCGGCGACGCGGCCCGGCTACGACATCGCCGCCTTCGACGCCCATCCGGCGATCACGGTGATGAAGATCCCTGCGCTCGCGATCAGCTCGACCGACATCCGCGCGCGCGTACGCGACGGCCGGCCGATCCGGTACCTGGTCCCCGAGGGCGTGAACAGCTACGTGACGAAGGCGAGCCTGTACCGGTGAGCGACGGCGCGCCGGAAGAGGCCGGCCGGGCCTCGCGGACCGCGCCGCCGTCGCGGCGCCCCCTCGTGATCGGCGGCGCCGCGCTGGTCGTCGCCATCATCGTGGTCGTTCTCGTGTTGAACGCCGGCGACGACCCCGCCTCGATCGTCCGGAGCCCCGCGCCCTCGCACGGGCCGGCCGAGCCCACCCGTCTGGTCCTCGCCGTCACCGGCGGCGCCGACGCGGCGGTCGCGGTCGTGGGGTCGGGAGGCTCGAGCGAGCCGGCGGCGCTCGTCCTGCCGCCGGAGACGTCGATGGTCGTGCCCGGCGCGGGTGAGCTCACCGTCCGCGAGACGGCAGGGCTCCCGCTCGAGGAGATGCAGGTCGGGATCTCTAACGGCGTCGGAGCCTGGGCGGCCGAGGCCGCCCGGATCGACGTCGAGGACCTGGTGGCGGGGCTCGAGGCGGCGGGCGGTCTCGAGGTCAACCTCCCGGAGGCGGTCACGCTGGGGGAGGCCACCGTCGGGCCCGGCCCGACCTCGCTCACGCCCGACCAGGTGGGCGAGCTGCTGACGACCGCGAGCGAGGACCCCGAGCGACGCTGGCAGGCGGTCCTCGCCGCTATGCTCGCCAACCCCGACCGCTGGACCGAGGCGATGGAGGCGACCGACGTGCAGGCCGCGCTGCAGATCCTCCGCGGTATCCACGCCCGGTGCAGGCGTGCCTGCCGTAA
>CAZZND010000185.1:0-3038 GCA_964655465.1 uncultured Actinomycetes bacterium | reverse complement strand
TCTGCCATTTCCTCGCCTACAACGATGACCAGACGCTGCAGATCCTCCGCGGCGCGAGCGGTGCGACCCCCGAGCTCGCGCCCACCGAGGTCGTCGGCGGGACCCTGCTCGTGGCGTCGCAACCCGCGTTCGACGACACGGTCACCGACCTGTTCGGCACCGCGGCGCCGATCCCCGTCGAGGTCCGCAACGGCAGCGGGGAGCCCGGGATCGGCGAGACCGTGGGCGCCGCCATCGTGCCCCAGGGCTTCCGCGTGATCTTGTCCGGCAACGCCGAGAGCTTCGACGTGCGCCGGACCGAGATCATCGCCAACGGACCCGACGAGCAGACCGACGCGCAGGCGGTCCGCGACGCGCTCGGGACCGGGGTGGTCCGCGTCTCGCAGGTACCATCGGGTATCGCCGACGTGACCATCGTCATCGGAGAGGATCTGTCCACGTGAGCAGCGCACCGCCGAGCAGGGACATGGCCATCGCGGCCGCGCGAGCCGCGGCCGACAAACAGGCCGCGGACATCGTCGTGCTCGACGTGCGCAAGACCCTCGTGATCACCGACTACTTCGTGATCTGCTCGGCCGGAAGCCATCGCCAGCTCAAAGGCGTCGTCGAGGGCATCGAGCACGCCGTCCGCGCCATGGGGGAGCGGCCCGTGCGCCGCGAGGGCGAGGCCGAGACCGGCTGGTGGCTGCTCGACTACATCGACATCGTGGTCCACGTCTTCGGCACCGAGGAGCGCGACTACTACGACCTGGAACGACTGTGGCGCGACGCGCCACAGGTCGCGTGGGAGCAGCCCGCCGAGGCTGCGACCGGCGGGTAGACTGAGCCGCCGCAGCACCCGGGCCCATAGCTCAGCTGGTAGAGCGCTTGGCTGGCAGCCAAGAGGTCAGGGGTTCGAATCCCCTTGGGTCCACCATCGAGCCCTTGTGTGAACCGAGCAGGGAGGCGAGAGGTTCTTCGTACGTGAAGTCGGCGACGGCGCCTTCCCGAACGCGGATCGTGCGGAAGAAGGCGCGGTTCCACATCTTGCGCACGTCGGGCCTGGCCTTGCGGTAGCTCGTCGCGCAGTCTTTCGCGAGGTCGAGCGCAAGGTCGATGATCTGCTTCGCCTGAGCGAGCCTCTCCCCATGGGTCGCGAGCCGTGACTCGGCCTCCGCCACTTCCGCGTTGATGCGAGCCTGCTCGCGCTTGAGGGTGGCAACGTCGATGGCGTCGGCATAGTAGGCGCGAAGGAGCTTCTCCCGCTCGTTCGCGAGCTGGCGAAGGTGTCGACCCAAGAACTCTGCGGCCTCAGCTCGGTGCCGCTCCCGCTCGGCGACCTCGATCCGGAGCACGTGCTCCAGCCTCCGCCTGAGAGACGCAGGGACCCAGACGCCTTCGTAGAGAGCCTCGACCCCTCGCTCGATGCCGTTGCGACCTCCCCCTCGCGCTCCTCCTGCGGAACGAGGACGAGGAGGTTCGGGAACCCCGTCAGCTCCTGCTCCCTCGTCCACCCCGCGGCGAGATTCAGATAGCCCTCGAGCTTGCGCGAGAGCGCCCGGGAGGCTTCGGTGGCTCTGTCGTACTCCAGGTAGAACTCGCACGCCCCGCCCGGATGGAGGTACCGCCCGAACCCGTCGGGCTTGACCTCCGCGGCGCGTGTCCTGACCGAGTGCTCGGGCCGCCACGTGGCCAGACAATGGCCCTGCAGGGCTCTGGAGGCCTCGGCGAGCGCGGAGAAGAACGCGTTGACCCCGAGCCGGTGAGCGAGCACAAGGTTCGTCCGGTAGCTCGGATCGGGGACCCAGGGAAGGTCCGAGACCCGCACATCCTTCGCGTCCGCGATCCGGGCAAGGCCGGGCTTCGTCAGGTACCAGCACGCGGGAGCCCTCCCCTCCCCGAAACCCCTCCCCACCTGAAACGATGACACCAGCCCCATCTCCTTCAGCTCGCTCATCCGGTGCTGGCACCGCCTGAGAGAACGGAAGACAAGGCTCGTGATCTGGTGGGTAGTGAGGACCTTGTGCTCGAGCAGGTGAAGCAGGACCTGAAGGTCTCGCTCGTCGATCGCCGCGCGCGCACGCGCGCCAGATACGTTTCGTTCTGCTCGAACCGTGATTCGGGCACAGCCCTCCCCCCTCCTTCGGGTCGTGGCCTGCGGCGAAGAGGCCCCGTGACCTGCGGTTTTGCCGGCTCGCGCCCGGCGCCGTCGCGCCGCCCACGCGCCGTGGCTCACGGCAACGCGACAGCGCGACGCCGCGCCAGCGCGCGCGCACACCGTCGGGTCGACGGATCTTCAGTTCGTGCCGGTGCTCACCTCCCTCCTCGCCGCTCGCAAGGCGTCCTCACGTCGCCGGCCGAGCTCGCGTTCGGCCATCCGGCACAGGGCTCCGTCGCGGACCGATCTCGCGACACTCGGCGGGAACCCATCGGGGACTTGCGTCGCCGCCGACGATGAGGCGGGCCAGGCGGTGCCACGCTTCGACCGCCAGACGAGTCCTCTTGGCAGTCCGGTTCCGAATCGCGTCCATCACCCATACAAGGGCGCGCGACGGCCTCCGAAGCGTGACGCCTTGAAGGGGGAGAATCGGGGGAGCCTTCGGAGAGTGCAGGTCAGGAGGTTGTCGCGAAGGCGCGGCCTCGGGGGGATGTGCGAACCGGAGAGACGGCGTTCACGAGCCGCGTGATCGGCTCGGCATCCTCGCGGCGGGCTTGCGCACGGTCCACGGCACGATGAGCGGGGTGGCGTCCATGGCGCGGCGAGGCTGACGATCCCACGCGGTCGGTCGCGCCCGGTGACGCCCGAACGTCGCATCGAAGCTCTGCGTTCGGCCGTCGCCACCGGGCTGCAACAGAACGCCGCGCTCGCGTGTCAGGAGGACATGGAGGAGGATCGCGCCGGGGTGGTGGCGACCGTGGATCGAGAGGCGGGTCTTCGCAACCGGCTCTCCGACGCATACGTGCGGTCGGCGCCTGGAGGCATCCGGCTCGCGTACCTGCTGACCGGCGACCGGGCCGTCGCAGAGGACCTGGTCCAAGAGGCGTTCGTCCGGTTCGTG
>CAZZND010000184.1:918-4593 GCA_964655465.1 uncultured Actinomycetes bacterium | reverse complement strand
TGGGACGTCTCCGTCGAACGGTGCCTGGAGATCACGGGGCCCGACGCCCACCGGTTCACGAACATGCTCACGCCGCGCGACCTCGACGAGTGCGCCGTGGGGCAGGGCAAGTACGTCCTGCTCACCGACGAGCACGGGGGCATCATCAACGACCCGGTGCTGCTCCGACTCGGGGAGAACCAGTACTGGCTCGCGCTCGCCGACAGCGACGCGCTCCTGTGGGCGAAGGGCGTCGCCCTGCGTTCCGGCATGGACGTGCAGGTGCGCGAGGCCGACGCGTGGCCGCTCCAGGTGCAGGGGCCGAAGTCCCGTGACGTGCTCCGCGCCCTGGTCGGCGCGGCGATCGACGACGTCCGCTACTACTGGACGATGCAGACCGAGATCGACGGCATACCCGTCGTGATCTCTCGGTCCGGCTGGACCGGCGAGCTCGGCTACGAGATCTATCTCCGAGACGCGAGCCGGGGCGTCGAGCTCTGGGAGCGGATCATGGAGGCGGGGCGGCCCTTCGACATCCGTCCCACCGGGCCCTCGGACATCCGGAGGATGGAGGCCGGCATCTTCAACTACGGCGGCGACATGACCCTCGAGCACAACCCTTTCGAGGTGACGGGCTTGGAGCGCCTCGTCGAGGACCAGGAGGCCGACTACATCGGCAAGGAGGCGCTCATGCGGATCAAGGCCGAGGGCGTGAAGCGCAAGCTCGTCGGCATCGAGATCGCGGGGCAGCCGCTCGAGGTCGACTGCCTCGACTTCTGGCCGGTCGAGAGCGACGGCAAGATCGTCGGCAAGGTGACGAACGCCGTTCACTCGCCGCGCCTGGACAAGAACATCGCGTATGCATGGTTGCCCATCGAGCTCGCCGAGCACGGAACCAAGGTCGAGGTCGAGGCGCCCTACGGCCCGGCCGCGGCGCAGGTCGTTCCCCTCCCCTTCCTCGATCCGGAGAAGGCGATCCCGAAGTCGTAGCGGTGAAGCTCCGGGGGCGATCCCCCACTGACCTCAGACGGCCTTCAAGGCCGCGGTCATGTTCGAGTGGTAGATGCAGATGACCTCGTACACCGCGCCGGGGGTGAGGCCTTCGATCATGAGTTCGCCGGTGTCGTGCGGCTCCAGGTTCGACTCCACGCCGGTCCCTTTCACCGTGTACGTGTGGGGCGCATCTCCGTCGTTCACGACCTCGAGCGTGGTGCCGTTGGAGGCCTGGAGGCACGTCGGGTCGTAGTCGAAGTCGAGAATCGTGACGCTCGTCGCCTTGACGGGCGTATCGCAGGCGGGCGGCGCCTCGGGTTCGGACGAGCAGCCGGCACCAGCCAAGAGCAACAGGGGCAGCAGCACGACGCGCAAAGCCTTCATCGCGGCGAAGGCTATCGGTCCCTCAGCCTCGCTGACATCTCAAGGCGAGGTCCGCGCCCCGCCTGACGGCGAAGTGGGCCGGGGGAGGGCACCGGCGCGGTAGGCGAACTCGATCGCCTCCTCGAGCCACCGAAGCCGCTGGAGCGGCGTCGCCGACGCCGTACGTGCGAGCTGTTCCCGTCGATGAGCCTCCCAGCCATCCATGACCGCGTCGTCGACGTTCGCCGTCATCCGCGCTCCTCCCTTTCAGCCACGAGGGCTTCCAGCGCTTCGATGTCCGCGAGATCCACAGGACGGGCCGCGATCCGTTTGAGACGGATGAGATCCGGGATCGATGCCACGCGTGCTGTGGTTCCGGCGAGATCGATCAGCTTGGAGTTCGCCCACAGCTCCTCGAAGTCGATCGGGTTCGCCGCGAAGTCATCGACCGATCGCATCGGGTCGTCAGGGTCCACCATCGTGAACACCGTCATCCCCTGCTGGTCGATCCACTTCTGGCGAACCGACGCGTCGGCGAAGTCCGCCGCGTGCACGGGAGCTCGAGGTCGGAACCCGAGTCCCATGAGCGCCGCGATCGCATCCGCAGCAGGCTGCGACGCGAGGTCGACGGCCAGATCGAGATCTGCGGTGAGCCGGGCATGGCCGTGAAGCACGACCGCGACACCGCCGACCGCGACGTATCGCACTCCGGCCGCATCCAAGGCCTCGAAGATCGGTTCGAACAGGGCCATCGACCGACTATAGCCCTGCCCCTACCTCGGCTACCCTGGTCTGCAGATGTCCCAGCTCTCGCCGCTCGCACCCGTGATCCCCGCCTCGGAGGCGCCGCGCCTGGTTGCGCGCACCCCCGCGGTCGACGCCGTCGGTCTGGAGGGCAGAGCGGCCGCGCTCGCGACCCGTTCGATCAAGAGGGCCTCGAAGCTCTGGGCGCTCGACCTCGCGATCCGGTGTATGGATCTGACGACGCTCGAGGGCACCGACACCGTCGGCAAGATCGTGGCGATGTCGGCCAAGGCGGTCCGCCCGGACCCGACCGATCCGGCGATCCCGAGCGTGGCCGCGGTCTGCGTCTACCCGTGGGTGGTGCCGACGGCACTGCAGGCGACCGCCGGCTCGTCGGTCAAGGTCGCGAGCGTCGCGGGTGGGTTCCCTGCCGGGCTCGGGCCGCTCGACGCGCGCCTGCAGGAGATCCGCGACGTCGTCGCGATGGGCGCGCACGAGGTCGACATCGTGCTGAACCGGTCGCTGTTCCTCGGCGGGCGCTACGCGCAGGCGTTCGAGGAGCTCGTCGCCGCGCGCGAGGCCGCGGGCGCCGCGCATCTCAAGGTGATCCTCGAGGCCGGGGAGCTCGGCTCCTACGACCGCGTGCGGCAGGCCTCGATGCTCGCGATGGCCGCGGGTGCGGACTTCATCAAGACCTCGACCGGCAAGATCGGCGTCAACGCGACGCTGCCGAACGCCCTCTGCATGATGGAGGCGGCGCGCGACTTCCACGCCGACACAGGCCGCGAGGTCGGGATCAAGATCGCGGGCGGCGTCCGTCGCTCGAAGCAGGCGATCCAGTACCTCGTGCTCGTGTACGAGACGCTCGGGGAGCGGTGGATGACGCCCGACCGGTTCCGGATCGGCGCGTCCTCGCTCCTGAACGACGTGCTGATGCAGATCGCGAAGGAACGGACCGGCCGCTACCAGGGCTCCGACTATTTCACGGTGGACTGAGATGAGCGAGATCGAGCAGGCCGTTCCCGCCCAGCCCGTCGTTCCGGCGTGGGAGTACTCGCCAGCGCCCGAGGCGACCGACGTCGTCAAACTCAAGGACTCCTACGGCCTGTTCATCGGGGGCAAGTTCGTCGAGCCGAAGAGTGGCCGGACGTTCCCAACGATCAGCCCGGCGACCGAGGAGCAGCTCGCGACGGTGTCGGAAGCGGGTGCGGAGGACGTTGGGCTCGCGGTCGATGCCGCCCGCGAGGCGCACGAGCAGCGGTGGCGCGATCTCCCGGGCTCGGAACGAGCGAAGTACCTCTATCGGATCGCCCGGCAGCTGCAGGAGCGCGCCCGGGAGTTCGCGGTGCTCGAGTCGATGAACGGCGGCAAGCCGATCAAGGAGTCGCGCGACGTCGACCTGCCGCTCGCGGCTGCGCACTTCTTCTACTACGCGGGGTGGGCCGACAAGCTCGAGTACGCGTTCCCGCACGTCGAGGCGCGGTCGGTTGGGGTCGCGGGGCAGATCATCCCGTGGAACTTCCCGCTGCTGATGGCTGCGTGGAAGCTCGCACCCGCGCTCGCCGCCGGCAACACCGCGGTGCTGAAGCCGGCCGA
>CAZZND010000184.1:0-908 GCA_964655465.1 uncultured Actinomycetes bacterium | reverse complement strand
GGTGATCCAGGAGGCCGGCCTGCCGCCGGGCGTGGTGAACATCGTGACGGGTGCAGGGGCGACGGGCGCGGCGCTCGTCGACGCACCCGTCGACAAGATCGCGTTCACCGGCTCGACCGAAGTCGGCAAGCAGATCGCGCGGGCGACGGCGGGCACCGGCCGCCGGCTCACGCTCGAGCTGGGCGGCAAAGCGGCCAACATCGTGTTCGAGGACGCAGCCGTAGATCAGGCGGTCGAGGGCGTGATCAACGGGATCTTCTTCAATCAAGGGCACGTGTGCTGTGCGGGCTCGAGGCTGCTCGTCCAGGAGCCGGTCTACGAGGAGCTGGAGGGCTGGGAAGAGGATCTGACGGCCGCGCGCTCGATCGCCGACCTGCCGGACCCCGCCCGCGCCTACCTGGACCGGCTCGCGGACCTCGTCGGCGTGCCGATCTCGGTGGTCTCGGTCGGACCCGGCCGCGAGCAGAGCCTGCCTGCGGCGTGAACGGGGCCGGGAGCCGCGAAGCCAGAGGCCTGCGGCCAGCATGAGGGTCCTGGTCGTGGGTGGCGGCGGGCGCGAGCACGCGCTCGCGTGGCGCCTGGCGCGCGACCCCTCGGTCGACGAGGTCCTCGCGGCGCCGGGCAACCCGGGGATCGGGCAGGTCGCCCGCTGCCTTCCGGTCGCGGCCGACGATGTGCCGTCCCTGGTCGCCCTCGCCGCGCGCGAGGACGTCGACCTCACGGTCGTAGGCCCCGAGGTGCCGCTCGTGCTCGGACTCGTCGATGCCCTTGAGGCGCACGGGCACACGGCGTTCGGGCCGAGCGCCGCCGCGGCCCGCCTGGAGGGCTCGAAGGCGTTCGCGAAGGACGTGATGCACCGGGCCGGCGTGCCGACGACGCGCTCGGCGACGTTCACCCGCATCGACTGG
>CAZZND010000183.1:0-4597 GCA_964655465.1 uncultured Actinomycetes bacterium | reverse complement strand
CCGCCCATCATCGTCCGCATCATCTTCCTCGCGCCCTCGAAGTCCTTGAGGAGCGCGTTGAGGTCGGCGGTCGTGACCCCGGAGCCGTTCGCGATCCGGAGGCGGCGGGACCCGGAGATGATAGCGGGATCGCGCCGCTCGGACGGGGTCATGGACAGGATGATGGCCTCGGCCTGCCGGAGCTGCCCATCATCCACGGCGGCGGCGAGCTCCTTCATCGCGCCGCGCCCACCGGGGACGCCCGGCATCATCTTGAGGAGGTCCTGGATCGAGCCGAGCTTCTTCATCTCGCGGAGCTGCGAGAGGAAGTCGTCGAGGTTGAACTTGCCCTTGAGGAGCTGCTCCGCCGCGGCCGCCGCAGCTTCATGGTCGACCTTCTCCTGCGCCCGCTCCGCGAGCGTAACGACGTCGCCCATGCCCAAGATCCGGCCCGCCATGCGGTCGGGGTAGAACGGTTCGAGGTCCTCGACCTTCTCGCCGGTTCCCACGAAGTAGACCGGCCTGCCCGTCACCGCCGTCATCGAGAGCGCGGCGCCGCCGCGGGCGTCACCGTCGAGCTTGGTGAGGATGAACCCGGTGGTATCGACCTCGCGCATGAACTCGCGCGCCTGCACCACCGCGTCCTGACCCGTCATCGCGTCGCACGCCATCAGCACGTGTGCGGGCTTCATCACGTCCTTGATCTTGCGTGCCTGCTTCATCATGTCGGGGTCGACGTGCAGCCGGCCCGCCGTGTCGACGATCACGACGTCGGCGCCGCTGCGCTGGGCCTCCCTGACCCCGTTCTTCGCGAGCTTCACCGGGTCACGGCCTTCGGACCACACGGGGACCCCGATCTCGCGACCGAGGGTGCGCAATTGCTCAACGGCGGCCGGGCGCTCGAGGTCGGCCCCGATCATGAGGGGACGCCTGCCCTTGCCCTTGAGGTGCAGGGCGAGCTTGGCGCAGGCGGTGGTCTTACCCGACCCCTGCACCCCGGCGAGCATCACGACGACCGGCGCCGCGCCCGGCAGGGTGAAGGGCTGGCGCTCGCCGCCGAGCGTGACCGTGAGCTCCTCGTCCATCACCTTCACGACCTGCTGCGCGGGCGTGATGCTCTTCATGACCTCCTCTGACAGGGCCCGCCCGCGTACCCGTTCCAGGAGGTCGTCGGCGACCTCGACGGACACATCGGCGTCGAGCAGGGCCGTGCGGATCTCACCGAGGGCGTTATCGACCTGCTTGGGATGCAGCTTGCCCCGCTGCCGGAGCTTCTTGAAGACGCCGTCCAGGCGGTCGGTCAGGGTGTCGAACATGAAAGGTATGGGAGACGTGAGCCTGCCGCTCGAGGGTGAACGGGCAGCCTAGTGTATCCAGCATCGAGGCCTGGGTGATGGACCGACCGGTCGAGGAGCGCCGCCGCTTGGAGCGCCAGCTCGTGACGCTCCGATGGCTCGTCGCGGCGTTCGGCGCCGCCCAGGTGGCGTTCGCGATCCGCGACGGGGGTCGCGACCCGGGCCTCGCCGTCCCCCTGGGCACCGCCATCGTCCTCGGACTCGTGGTCGGCAACCTCCTGTTGAGCCGTGAGGTCTCGACCGCGGACGGGTCGCGGCTCGCGACGATCGGCGCGATCGCTTTCGCGCTGGATGCCGCGGCGATCGAAGGCCTGGTCGTGCTCGCCACCGACGGCCCCGCCGACCCCGTCTGGGTGATCGGGTACCTGCTGCCGCTGGAGGGGGCGGCCCGCTGGGGCCTCTCGGGCGCACTGATCGGTGCCGGCGTCTTCATCGCCGGTCAGGTCGCGCAGGAGACCTATCTGCAGAGCGCGCGCCCCCGGGTCGCGGCGGGATGGCCCGCGCTCGCGTTCCGTGGCGGGATGGCGATCGTGATCGGCGTGGTTGCGGGCTCGCTCGCGTCGTCCCTCGGTCGGGCCGCCTCGCAGGAACGGGAGCGCGCCCGAGAGGCGGAGACCGCAGTCCAGCGCGCCGAGGCCGCGGCGGCCCGCGAACGTCAGGCCCGACGAGAGGTCGCGTTGTTCCACGCGACGGTCCTCGCGGAGCCCGAAGCCGCGCATCTGCGCGAGTCGCTCCAGATGACCGCCGACGCCATCGCGCGCGAGCTCGGCTGCCACGCGCTGGGGATCTTGGTCCGAGGCGCCGGTCCCGCCGGCGAGACGACCTACGAAGCGATGGGGGTGCACGGCGACCCCGGGTACCTCGCGAGGCAGGTGCTATCCCCCGTCTCATCGCCCGTCGCCGCGGCCGCGGCCGATGGAGCGCCGATCCGCGCCGGCGAGGACCTGGTCGCGCCCATGACCGCGCGCGGCCAGGTCGTCGGGGCGATCCACGAACGCACCGACCCCCACGCCGCGGCGGAGGACGACCGCCTGCTGCTGTTGGCGAGGCTGGCCGACCAGCTCGGCCTGGTGCTGGAGTCGACGCGGATGCGGGCCGACCAAGAGGGCACCGTCACGCGCCTCCGCGAGCTGGATCAGATGAAATCCGACTTCGTCGCCGTGACGAGCCACGAGCTCCGGACGCCTCTGGCCGGCATCCGTGGGTTCGTCGACATGCTGCGACGCCGAGGCGACGAGCTGTCGGGCGAGGAGACCGAGGAGTACCTCGGGATCGTCCTCACCCAAACGGACCGGCTGATCGCTCTCGTCGACGACCTGCTGGTCGTCTCGCGGGTGGAGGCCGGGAAGCTCACGCTCGAGCCTTCCGATATCGATATCGAGACGTTCCTCAACTCGCTCACGAAGACCTTCGGACAGGCCGAGGAACGCATCGCGCTCGCACGCGGACCGCGGGCCCCCTCGTCCATGCTGGCGGACCCACGGCGCCTCACTCAGATCCTCACCAACCTCGTGCACAACGCGCTCAAGTTCGCCCCCGAGCCGACACCCGTCGAGCTCACGTGGGACGCCCTCGCAGAGGGCACCGTGTCGTTCGCCGTCAGCGATGACGGTCCGGGGATCGACCCCCGAGATCTCGAGAAGGTGTTCGATCGGTTCCACCAGTCAGAGCACGCGAACGCCCACACCCAGGGGTTCGGTCTCGGCCTCTACATCACGCGCCAGCTCGCCGAGGCGATGGGCGGTTGGATCGACGTCCGGTCGACCCCCGGCCAGGGAGCCTCCTTCACGGTCACGCTGCCGGCGGCCCGCCCCCTGGAAGCACCCGCTCGACCTCCCGAAGCAAGACATCCGGACCGAACGGCTTCGTGAGGTAGCCGCGAGCCCCGAGCGCCAGGGCGGATCGTCGGCCTTCCTCGCCGTCGGCGGTGACGACGATGACGGGCAGCGACGCGGTCGCCTCATCCGCGCCGAGGCGCCGGAGCACGTCCTCGCCCGACACGACGGGCACGTGAAGGTCGAGCACGAGGACGTCGGGGTGCGACTCGGCGACCGCCCGCAGGGCCGCACGTCCGTCCGCCGCCTCGGCTACGACCTCGTGACCCCCGCTTTCGAGGATCACCCGCAGGGAGGCGCGCATGGTCGGATGGTCCTCGACGACGACGACCCGCACCGCCATCACCTCAGCCGACCAGGCGTTCGGCGAACTCGTGCGCCGAGAACTGCACGAGATCGCCGGGCCCTTCGCCGACCCCGACGAGCCGAACGGGCACGCCGAGCTCGTCGCGGACCGCGAGCACGATCCCGCCCTTGGCCGAACCGTCCGTCTTCGTGAGGACGACGCCGGTGACTTCGACGGCCTCGGTGAACGCGCGTGCCTGCGCGATCCCGTTCTGGCCCGTCTGCGCGTCGAGCACGAGCAGGGTTTCGTCGACCGTGCCGCCCGCCTTCTCGATCACGCGCTTGACCTTCTTGAGCTCGTCCATCAGCGGGGTCTTCGTATGCAGCCTGCCGGCCGTGTCCACGAGGAGCACGTCGCTCCCACGCGCGGTCGCCGACGTCACCGCATCGAACGCGACGGCGCCGGGGTCGGCGCCCCGATCCTGGCTAACCAGGTGTGCGCCGGCACGTTCGGCCCAGATCTCGAGCTGCTCACCGGCGGCCGCGCGGAACGTGTCGGCGCAGGCGAGGCTCACCTTCTTCCCCGAGGCCGCGAGGGAACCCGCGAGCTTGCCGATCGTCGTCGTCTTGCCCGAGCCGTTGACCCCGACGATGAGCACCACGGCAAGCCGGTCGGTCGGCAGGTGCAACGGCTCGTCGGGGCCGAGGATCCGGCGCACCTCGCGGGTCAACGCCTCGGCCGGGTCAGCGCCGTCCTTCGTCTCGGCGCGGACGCGTGCGACGAGGTCGGCGGCAGCCTTCGGTCCCACGTCGGCCCGCAGCAGCAGGTCCTCGAGACCCTCCCAGGCGTCTGCCTCGCCGCCGGCGAACAGGGCGCGGACCTTGCTCGCCAACCCCTCGCCCCGGAACCCGCCGCCGGCGTCGGGACGCCGCGAACCGGAGATCCCAGGACCGCCGCCCGACGACGACCTGCTCGGCGCCGTCGGCGGCCGCCCCGCGTCCGACCGCCGCCGGGCGAACACCACGGCAGCCACGAAGAGCACCAGCACGACGACGACGACGACGACGAGCAGGAGGACGGGCAGATCCACGCGTTGCTCCTATGTCAAGCTGCCACCGCGGTCAAGCGGTCGGTCGGCTGGT
>CAZZND010000182.1:0-4628 GCA_964655465.1 uncultured Actinomycetes bacterium | reverse complement strand
TGAAAGCTGGCCCGCGCGCGCACCTCCGGCGAAATCTTGACGAGTGCCTCCTCCTGCCATTTGCGGACCGCGGCCGGAGAGCTGGTGACGCCGGCGGTGCGCATCGCCGCCGTGTCGAGCAGCACCACGTAGTGCGTCTGGTTGGCGACGGGATCGGTGTAGGGCAGGCCTTGCAGGTGCTTGACCAGAGCATCCTCGATCGCCCCGAAATCGGCACCAAAGAATTGCGCAAACAGCTTCTTCGATTCGGCGGCGCTGGCATTGGCGTCGGGCGGCTCGAGCGGGTTCGGCGGCGGCGGGTCTTCGGGCGGCGGCGGGGGCGGCGGGGGCGGCGGCTCGTGGTGAGCGCCCCGTAGCATGGTGCGCCATGCGCATCGTGTTCAGCGAGGACGGTCGCGACTTCCAGCGGCGTGACTGGACCGATCTGGTGTCCGCCGACCCGGCCGGTACCTTCTTCCACCTGCCCCGCTACCTGAAGCTGTACTGGGAAGAGTTCGGCCGCGCGCCCGAACACCTCCTCCTGGCCTTCGCGGAGGACGACGACGGCCGACAAGTGGGTGCGGTCGCGTTCGAACGCGAGGGCGAGGTGCTCCGGTTCCTCGGTGGGACCGAAGTCACCGACTACCTCGGGCCGGTGGCGTTCCCCGAAGCCAAGGAGGCGATGGCGAAGGAGCTCGTGGGCGCCCTGGCGCAACGCGAGGACTGGACCGAGGCCGATCTGTGGGGCCTGGCCGAGGATGCCGGGTGGTACGCCCTGCTGGGGGAGGCGGCCGCGGCGCAGGGCCTGGCGGTCGAGGAGGCGCCGGATCACGACGGCGTGGCTCCGTTCCTGCCGGTCCCGCCGACCTGGGAGGGCTACCTCGAGTCCCTGCCGGCGAAGATGCGGCACGAGATCCGGCGGAAGGCCAAGAAGCTCGACGCCGAGGCGGGCGGGTACCGGATCGTCACCGCCGACGCGGACACGCTCGTGCCGATGCTCGATCGCTTCGTCGAGCTGCACCGCCTGAGCGAGGGACACAAGGGCGTGTTCATGGTGCCGGGCATGGAGATCTTCTTCCGCCGCATGGGGGAGGCGTTCATCGCCGACCAGATCTTCCGCCTGACGATGATCGAGGTCGGCGGGCAGCTCGCCGCGGGGACGATCGGGTTCGTCTTCGACCAGACGAGCTACCTGTACAACTCGGCGTTCGACCGCTCGTGGGGCTCGCTCGCTCCCGGGATGGTCCTTGTCGGTGAGGACATCCGCCTCGCGATCGAGGCGGGATGCGGCGGCTTCGACCTGCTGAAGGGTGACTATGCCTACAAGTACCGGTTCGGGGCGCAGCCCAGGAGCGTGCGTCGCATGATCGCCCGCCGGTGAAGCTAGACGTAGGGCTGGGCGGTACGGAGCACCAGCTCGGCGAGCTCGACGTCCCCGCCGAGGACGACCGTGCCGGCGTCCAGGGCCTGATCCGGGTCGAGCCGCCGCCCGACGACCAGGGCGAGCTGCGGGGCGCGTCCAAGGATGACGGCGTCGGGCTCCCGTCCGGGTGACGCGACCTCGCCGGGCTCGAGCGCCCAGTGCCACGTCCCCTCGCCGGCGCCCTCGAGGTCGATGAGCACGCTCGCGCCGGCGAGATCGCGCCCGGAGTCCTGGAGGCGCCAGGGGAGCATCCGCACCGCGAGATCCACGGTCAGGTAGACCGGCCAGTGCTGCCACTGGCTCTGCCAGCCGTCGCGCACCCCGTTGGTGGCGCGCATGTCCTCGCCGTGCAGGAACCACTCCATGATCGCGGACTGCACGAGGAACCTCGGGGCGATGTCGCCGGAGAACCACCGGTACCGGGCGTCGCGCCAGGCATCGTCGGAGAGCTCGGCCGCGTAGGCGATCATCGCGTCGGCGGCGCGGCCCCAGGTGTCGAGCACCGCGCGGGTGTCCAGACCCGAACGGTGGTCGACCGACCGGGCGTTGAAGCCGTCGCTCATCAGCGGCTCGCCCGGGTGCTCGGCCAGGTAGGCGTGCATCTCTTCGGCGGCGCCGCCCGCCAGCAGCTGGGCGGCCGCCGTGTCGAGCGCACCGAGGTGCGCCATGACGTCGCGGTTCCACCAGCCGGCGGCCGCGCTCGGCTGCTCCCAGGTCTCGGGCTCGGCGAACTGCACCATCCGCCCGAGCCGGGCGCGCTCGGCGCGCGCGACGCCGAGGAGCTGGTCTCGGTCGAGCGAGGTCGAGGCGAGCGTGGCCGACATCGGGCGGGATCATACACTCGGCCGATGCGTGTCCTGCTGTGCCCCGACAAGTTCCGCGGCACCGCGACCGCGGCGCAGGTGGGTGCTGCATCGGTCGCCGGGTGGCGGCGGGTCCGAGAGGACGACAGCTTCCGCGTCGTGCCGATGGCCGACGGGGGCGAGGGAACGCTGGAGGCCTTGGCGGCGGGTCCTGAACGGCGGTCGAGCCGCGTGAGCGGACCGCTGGGGGAGGGTGTCGAGGCCGCGTGGGGTCTGCGCGCCGATCGGACCGCGGTCATCGAGATGGCGACGGCCTCGGGCCTGGCGCTGCTCGGTCCCGAGCGCCGCGACCCGCGACGGACGACGACGCGGGGAGTGGGGGAGCTCTTGCTCGCCGCGCTGGATGCCGGCGCGCGCCGGGCACTCGTGTGCCTTGGCGGCTCGGCCACCAACGACGGCGGCACCGGGATGGCGACCGCCCTCGGGGTCCGCTTCCTCGACCATCGGGGCGAGGTGCTGCGTGATGGCGGCGCCGCGTTGGCGGACCTCGCCCGGATCGAGGCCCTCGGTCTGGACCCCCGCATCGCCGTGCTCGACGTCGTCGGGCTCTGCGACGTCGACAACCCGCTGACCGGGCCCGCGGGCGCGAGTGCGACGTACGGCCCGCAGAAGGGGGCGAGCGAGGACGCGGTGTGGGAGCTCGATCGCGCCCTCGAGCAGCTGGCCGCGGTCGTGCAGCGGGACCTGGGGGTCGACCCGTCGCGGGAGCCGGGCGCCGGCGCCGCCGGGGGTCTCGGGTTCGGACTGCTCGCGTTCGCCGGCGCCCGGCTCCGTCCCGGCGTCGACGCCGTCGCCGAGGCCGTGGGCCTCGAGGCCGCGCTCGCCGAGGCCGACCTGGTCATCACGGGCGAGGGCGCCTTCGACGCGACGTCGTCGCGGGGGAAGGTCGTGGGCGGGGTCCTCGAAGTGGCCGCGCTCGCCGGTATCCCGGCCTGGGTGGTGTGCGGCCGAGCGTCGGTGGAGCCGCCCGAGGGCGTGGGCCTGATCTCGCTCGTCGACCTCGTCGGCGAGGCAGCGGCGATGCAGGACACCCGTCTGTCCTTGGAACGGGCGGGCGAGGCGTTGGCGGCGGTCGTGGGCGCGGAGGCGTGAGCGGCGCCACGGACCGTTTCCTTGAGGCGGCGGCCACCCTCGGCCTGCATCCCGAGGTCCATCGCTTCCCCCAGGGAACGAAGACCGCGGACGACGCGGCCGGGGCGATCGGGTGCGACGTCGCCCAGATCGTGAAGTCGCTCATCTTCATGACCGACGACCGTCCCGTGCTCGCGCTGACCTCCGGCCCGGCACCGGCACCCCCCCGTTCGGACATCCCGAACGGCTGCGGGCGTTCATCGACCCCGAGCTGCTTCGCTACGACGTCGTCTGGGCCGCGGCGGGCACGCCCGACAGCGTGTTCCCCCTTGCGCCGCAGCAGCTCGCGGGGCTGTCGGGCGCGGCGACCGCCGACTTCGTGGAAACCCCACCTGCGGGGTAGGGTTCGCGCGGGCATGGGGTACACTGGCTGCCTCGTACCCCCGCCGCCGTTCGTGCACCCGGAGGAACCATGCTGAGCCTGACCGAATCCGCCGCCGGCAAGGTGAAGGAGCTCCTCGTCGAGGAGGGCCGCGACGACATCGCGCTGCGCGTCGCCGTGCAGCCCGGTGGGTGCTCCGGCCTCCGGTACGCGATGTACCTCGACGACCAGGTCACGGACAAGGACCAGACCGAGGAGCAGCACGGCGTCCGGCTCGTCATCGACAAGATGTCGGTGCCGTACCTCTCGCAGGCGACGGTCGATTTCGTCGATTCGCTCGAGCAGAGCGGTTTCACGATCGACAACCCGGCCGCCCAGGGCGGCTGTGCCTGCGGCAGCTCGTTCCACTAGTCGCCGCGTCTCAGCGCGGGTCGTACGAGAGGTTCGGCCGGAGCCACCGCTCGGCCTCGTTCACGCTCTCGCCCAGGCGCCGCGCGTACTCCTCGACCTGATCCTTGCCGATCCGTCCCACGCTGAAGTACCGCGCCTCGGGATGGGCGAAGTACAGACCGCTGACGCTCGCTGCGGGGGTCATCGCACCGTGGTCGGTCAGGTCCAGGCCCAGCTCGCGGGCGCCGACGAGGTCGAACAGGCGCCGATTCAACGAGTGGTCGGGGCACGCCGGGTAGCCGAAGGCGGGACGGATACCCTGGTATCGCTCGGCGACCAGGTCCTCGTTCGGCCGGCGCTCGGTCTCGACCCCCCACGCCAGGCGCGCCTCCTGGTGCAGATGCTCGGCGAACGCCTCGGCGAGCCGGTCGGCCAGCGCCTTCACCATGATCGCACGGTAATCGTCGTGCTCGGCCTCGTACCGCTTCACGAGCTCGTCGACGCCGAGCCCCGCCGTGAC
>CAZZND010000181.1:0-4731 GCA_964655465.1 uncultured Actinomycetes bacterium | reverse complement strand
CGACATGAAGCCAAGCACCCACGGGTCGTAGATCGCGAGCAAGACCGGGTTGTATCCAGCCTGGCCTTTGTAGGCGGGATCGTTGCGTTCCATCGCTCGCGTGCTCCTCGATCGACGCGGCGGAGGCGTCACCCCATGGCACGGCGCACCGCTGTTGCGCGCCGCAGTTCGATCCACCGCTCGATGTCGACGCGACGCCACATCGCGCCGCGAGCGAGCTGCGCGACCGCCGGGGGGAACGTAGCGGTCTCGGCCAGCTGATACACCCGCTGTCGGCTGACGCCGATCATGCGGGCGACGTCGGTCGCACCGACCAGTGCGGGCGCGTCGTCGTCCTCCATGTCACCACCGACCTCGAGATAGGCGATCTCCGCCTGAACGTTCGCCTGACGGAGCGCGCGCTGGAACACCTTCGACCCCTGTGACGCCGCGCCGGCCACGGCACCGGCGTCCACGTGGAACACCGCGCCCACTCGCTCGAACCTGGCCCATCCGACCACGTCGCCGATCCCCGCTTCCAGGAGCGCGTCGATCACCGCCTCGTTCCGATCAGCCCAATCCGACCCATCGACGAGGCGCTCGGTCTCGACCCTGACCCTGTACGTCTCCACGGTCTCCCTCAGATGTTCGGCTCCAGCTCGTTCAGGCGACACCACCGACGGAACAGCGCCCGGCAGTCCCGGAAGGATCGTTGCGAGCCCGGCGTGCAACTCAGCGTGACGATCGTCCGTCCGTCGGGGGCGTAGCCCTGGGGATGCTTCCGTTCCACGAACGTCCAGCCGTACTCACGCATGGCCTGCGCCAACTTCCGCATGTCGCCGCGAAGACACGATGGGATGTCGGTGCTCCGCCGCGACCCTTCGGGCACGGTACGCCCTCCTTGTCGTGCCGTCAAGAGGGAGGAGGCGAGTCAACACCCGGACCGTACCGATGCCCACCGACGTCGAAGATCCGGTTGGGAGATCGTCAGACCGAGCGATCGAAGGAGCCGGGTCGACGATGCGACCGGTCAGCTCGACGAGGACGGCACCGCGACCCCGGAGCGGTCGAGCCTGGCCAGCAGCGGCGCCGCCCCGATCCCATCCAGGTACGCGCGCGCGGTCTCGACGGCGCCGGCGGGCATCAGCTCGGGTGGCAGGACCGCGGCCGCGTCCACGACGATCAGGGCGTGCATGAACGGCTCACCGACGGCGAGGCGCCCGGCGAGCACGGCGTCGTACGTGGCTGCCGCGTCGGTCGAACGCCCCTCGAGCGCGGCGATGCCGGCCTCGAACGACCGGCGCCCGACCACGATCCAGGTCTCCTCGACGTCGCCTGCGCGGTCGATCGCCGCCCGGACCTTCGCCGCGTCGCCGAGCCAGAGCGCGGCGCGACCGGCGCACCACAGGGCGAGAGGGACGTTGACGCCGCCCGGATCCTCGTCGATCGCCCCGATGGCCTCCTGGTACGCGCCCTCGAGGTCGTCGGCCATCATCAGCAGGACCGACCTGGCTCGACGATGCCAGGCACGGATCGCGTGCTCCGCCGAGCCCGTGGTGGCCGCGCTCAGGCTCGCCATCGCAGCGTCAGCCCCTGCGTGATCGCCGCGGTACGCGGCGAGCATCGCGGCACCGAGCGCGAGGACATCGACGGTCGAGGCCGGGAGATCCGATCGAGCCCCCAGATCGGCACTGATCCGGTCGGCCGTCTCCCAGGCGCCGGACTCGACGGCGGCCTCGACCCCGTTCGCGAGCGCGCCCATCTCCGTCTCGCCGTACCCCCCGCGCCGGGCCACGGCCGCCGCCTCCATCGAGAGCTCGACGGCCTCGGCCGGTTCATCCGGCCCGGTCCCGAGCTGGAGCAACGCGCGCGCCATCTCGTCCAGGTCGTTCGCGTCGGTCGCGACCGCGAGGCGGCCGCGGAGCAGCAGCATGGACTCGCGCCTGCGCCCTGCGATGTACAGCAGGACCGTCTTCTCCGAGATCGCTTCGCGGAACCGATCCTCCGCCCGGCTGACCTCGAACCCGGCGAGCGCGCGGTCGAGCGACGCGATGCAGGCACCGTACTCGGCGTCGAAGTACTGGACGGTCGCGATCGCGTGGTCGAGCTCGGCGCGTGCACGGTCATCGCCGCCGTCGCCGAGGCGATCACGCATCTGCTCGACGAGGGGTCGGAGGTCGTCGAGGTTGGTCTGGTCGCCGTAGGCGCTGGCGAGGAGCCCCATCGTGGTGACCTCCGCGTTCACGTCACCCGCCGCGCCGTAGACCTCGACGGCTCCCTTCAGGTAGGCGATGCGTTCCTCACGGCGGAGCGCATCCTTGGCTGCGCGCGCCGCGCCGATCAGGAGCTCCGCCCGCTCCGCGCCGCCGGGCGTGATCGCGAGCGCCTGCTCGGCGAACGCCAGCGCCTGGACCGGCGACCCGAGCGAGGTCGCTCGTTCGGCGGCCTGCCCCAGCGCGTCGCGGGCACGGGCCGCGAGGGCGTCGGCGTCGGGCCCGGCCGGCGTGGCGGCGAGCGCCTCGACGTAGTGGGCGGCGACGACGCCGGCGAGCTCGTCGTCACCGGCCGCCTCGTAGTGATGGGCGACGGCCAGGTGGCGGCCGCGGCGGTCCGCCTTGGAGAGCATCCCGTACGCGACCTCGCGGATGATGCTCTGGACGAACGCGTACTGGCCCCGCTCCGGCGAGCGGGGATCGACGCGGTGCTCCAGGAACTCCTTGCGGACCAGGTCCTGGAGCCGCGGCTCCATGGCGACCGCGTCGGCGCCGGTGACGGCGGCGAGCGACCCGAGCGTGAAGCTCTTGCCCACGACCGCGGCATCCTGGAGCAGGGCGCGGTCCTCGGCGCCGAGCGCGTCCAGGCGCGACGCGATCAAGGCATGGAGGGTCTCGGGGACCTGCAGGTCCCCCAGGTCGAGATCGCCGACCACCTCGTAAGCGGTCTCCCCCGCGCGGAGGATCCCGCGGTCGGCGAGCATCCGGATCGTCTCGACGGCGTACAGCGGCACGCCCTCGGCGCGTTCGACGACCCTCGCGACAGCGTCGTCGGCGGCACCCGGCAGCATCGCGCGGACCAGCTCGGCCATCGCGACGCCGTCGAGCGGCTCCAGGTGCAACGCCACGAAGTTCCGCTGGCCGGCGCCCCAGTTCGGGCGGCGGTCCATCAGCTCGGGCCGGGACAGGGTCACGATGAGCATCGGGCGGGCGCGCGACCACTCGAGCATCGAGTCGATGAAGTCGAGCAGACCGTCGTCGGCCCACTGCAGGTCCTCGAAGACCAGCGCGACGGTGCCCTCGTCGCTGATCCGCTCGAAGAACGCTCGCCAGGCAGCGAACAGCTCCTCGCGGCCGCCGCCCGGACGCTCCTCGAGGCCCAGCAGGAACGCGAGGCGGGGCACGAGCCAGCGGCGCTCGTCCTCGTCAGGCACGTGCTCGGCGACCGAGGCCGCGAGCTTGCTCCGCGAGACGCCGGGCGGATCGGTCTCGGCGATGCCCGCGCGCATGCGCACCATCTCGCCGAGCGCCCAGAACGTGATGCCGTCGCCGTAGGCGGGACATCGTCCGTGGTGCCAGTAGATGTCCTCGGTGAGGCCGTCGATGTACTTCAGCAGCTCCCACGACAGGCGCGACTTGCCGATGCCGCCGATCCCGGTGACCGAGGCGACGCGGACCTTGGCCTCACGGCCGGTCGCGTGGAGCAGGTCCTTCAGCAGGCGGAGCTCCTCGGTGCGCCCGACGAACGGCGGCTCGATCGCCATCCGGTTCGCGCCCTGGCGCTCGGCGATCACGCGGAGGGCCCGCCACGCCTTCACCCCGGACCCCTTGCCCTTCAGATCGAGCTCGCCGACCTCCTCGAACGCGATCGCCCGCGAGGCGGCGCGGAACGTGGGCTCCCCCACGAAGACCTGGCCGGGCGCGGCGGCGGACTGCAGCCGTGATGCCGTATTGACCATGTCACCGGTGACCATCCCCTGGTTGCCGGCACCGGGGGAGGTCGCGGCCTCGCCGGTCAGGACGCCGCCGCGTGCCTGCAGCGGCGTGCCGGTGGAAGCGCCGAGCGCGGCGACCGCGTCCACCAGCTCGAGCGCGGCGCGCACCGCGCGCTCGGCGTCGTCCTCGTGGGTGACGGGCGTCCCCCAGACCGCCATCACCGCGTCCCCGATGAACTTCTCGACGACACCGCCGTGGCGCTCGATCGCCGTGGAGGCGGTCTCGAAGTAGGCGTCCATCAGGGCGCGCATGTCCTCGGCGTCACGGGACTCCGACAGGGTGGTGAACGAGACCAGGTCCAGGAACAGGACCGAGACCAGCCGGCGCTCGGTCGACGGGGATCCGGCGCCGGGAGCGGTGGCGCTCGGTGGCGGGGCGGCGGTCTCGGTGAGCACCGACCCGCACTGACCGCAGAAGCGTGCGTCGGGGGTGTTGGCGGCATCGCACGAACCGCAGACGAGCGTCAGCGGCTGTCCGCATGACTTGCAGAACTTCCTGCCGTCCTCGTTCGCCGTACCGCACGCCTGACAGGTCATCCGCTGAGGCACCTTCCGTTGGGCTGGTGAAGGGTAGCGGGTGCAGCGCACCGGAGCCTGTGCTCATCAGGTGATGCTGACCGTCACCTCGTGCTCGCTCGCGTCGCGGAGCCCCACGCGGAGTTGGAAGCCGGTCGCCTCGGCAACCCTGGTCAGACTACGGACGCTCAGTAGCTGACTCCCCGACTCCCACCGTGCGATCGTCGACTGGGAGGTTCCGATCCGGT
>CAZZND010000180.1:0-4754 GCA_964655465.1 uncultured Actinomycetes bacterium | reverse complement strand
GGTCAGGTCGTTGGTCCCGAACGAGAAGAACTCGGCCACTTCAGCGATCTCGGCCGCCGTGACCGCGGCCCGGGGCAGCTCGATCATGGTTCCCCACTCCAGGTGCGAGAGCTCGACGCCCTCGCGATCGAGGACGCCGCGCGCGACCGGCTCGAGCTCGTCGCGCGTCTGCTGCAGCTCGGGCTTCGTCGCCACCAGCGGGATCATGATCTCGACCTTCGGGTCGCCGCCGGCCTTGCGAACCTCGCACGCGGCCTCGACGATCGCACGGACCTGCATGGCGTAGAGCCCGGGCTTGAAGATCCCGAGACGCACCCCGCGCAGCCCGAGCATCGGGTTGGCCTCGTGCAACTGGCGCACGGTGGCCAGGATCCGCTCGCGCTCGGTGACGTCCTCGCCGCGCTCGCGGCCAAGCGCGACCTCGACCGACAGCGCTGTGATGTCCGGCAGGAACTCGTGCAGCGGCGGATCGAGCAGCCGCACGGTTACCGGCAAGCCGTCCATCGCGCGGAAGATCCCGACGAAGTCACCCCGCTGCAAGGGCAGCAGCACGTCGTAGGCGGCCTGCTCCTCCTCGGGCGTGTCCGCGAAGATCATCTGCTGGACCGCGAGGACCCGTTCGGGGCCCAGGAACATGTGTTCGGTGCGGCACAGACCGATCCCCTCAGCCCCGCGCTCGCGAGCGTTCGCGGACTGCTCGGGCGTGTCGGCGTTGGCCCGCACGCGCAGGCGCCGGCGATCGTCGGCGATCGCCATCAGCCGTTCGTAGGCCCGCCAGATCGACTGCTCGCGAGCCTCGGCGTCGCCCGCGCGGGCCTTCTCCAGGACCGAGTCGGCCAGCGGCAGCTCTCCCACGTAGACCTCACCGGTGAACCCGTCGATGGTGATGGTGTCCCCCTCACGCAGGGTCGTGCCGTTCGCACTGAAGGTGCCGGCGGCGAGGTCGAGCCGGATCTGGTCGGCGCCGCAGACCGCAGGGATCCCCTCGCCGCGGGCCACCACGGCGGCATGGGAGTTCGTGCCGCCCGCGCTCGTCAAGATCCCTTGTGCCGCGATCATCCCGTGGTAGTCGTCCGGCGTCGTCTCGCGCCGGACCAGGATCACCTGCTCCCCCGCCCTGCCCCGGGCCTCGGCCTCGTCGGCCGTGAAGACGACGGCTCCGGTCGCGGCGCCGGGCGAGGCGTTCAGACCGCGCGCGATCGGCGTCGCCCCGGCCGCGTCGACGCGCCGCTTGAACAGCTCCTCCAGGCGGTTGGCGTCCACGCGAAGCAGAGCTTCGTCCTCGGTGATGAGCCCGTCCTCGAGCATGTCGTGGGCCATGACCCACTCGCCGAACGCGGTCCGCTTGCCCACCCGGGTCTGCAGGATCCACAAGCGGCCCTTCTCGATGGTGAACTCGATGTCGCACATCTCGCGGTAGTGCATCTCGAGCGTGTGCATCACCTGGAGGAGCTCGCCGTAGGAGACCGGGTCCAGGCGCTCGAGCTGGGCGAGCGGCAGCGTGTTGCGGATCCCCGCGACCACGTCCTCCCCCTGGGCGTTGGCCAAGTAGTCGCCGTAAGGGACCTTCTCGCCGTTGGAGGGATCACGGGTGAACGCCACGCCCGTGCCGGAATCGTCGCCGCGGTTGCCGAAGACCATCGCAACCACGTTCACGGCGGTCCCGAGGTCATCGCCGATCTTGTTCTGACGGCGGTAATCCCTCGCGCGCTTGCCGTTCCAGGACTTGAACACCGCCTCGGTCGCCAGCCGCATCTGCTCGCGAGGGTCCGTCGGGAACGGGCGGCCGGTGTGCTCCTGGTAGATGCGAAGGAACGAGTCGATCAGCGCTTGCAGGTCGTCGGCGCCCAGATCGGTGTCCTGCGCACCCGGCCCCTTGGCCTGTTTCGCGGCATCGAGGGCATGCTCGAACCCCTCGGCCGGGACGTCCATCACGATCTTGCCGAACATCTGGACGAACCGGCGGTACGCGTCGTTCGCGAACCGGACGTCGCCGCCGGTCTGATGGGCGAGTCCCTTGAGGGAGTCCTTATTTAGCCCCAGGTTGAGGACCGTGTCCATCATCCCGGGCATCGAGAACTTCGCGCCGGAACGGATCGAGACCAGGAGCGGATCGGTGGGGTCGCCCAACGCCTTGCCCATCGTGTGCTCCAGGCGCACGAGGTGCTCCTCGGCCTCGTCGATCAGGCCCTCGGGCCAATCACTCGTCTCCAGGTAGCGCAGACAGGCTTCGGTCGTGAGCGTGAACCCGTGCGGGACGGGCAGACCCATGTTCGTCATCTCGGCGAGGTTGGCGCCCTTGCCGCCGAGGAGATCCTTCATGTCGCGGTTGCCTTCGGAGAAGTCGTAGACGTACTTGGTCACAAGGCTCGGGCCTCCCAGACGCGTTGGCGTTCGAAGCGTCAGTCTACGGGCGCCCGGTGCGACTACAGGTCGTGCCAGATGCGGGTCTCCCACTCGAGACCCTCGGTGCCTGCGTCGCGGTTGAAGTCGTCGCCGAAGCGGTCGGTCGCGGTCATCATCGCGTCGTGGGACTCCCATCCCGACATCGTGCAGACCTCGTTCGGATCGGACTCGGCGACATAGGCGCGGTTGTCGCGTCCCCCGAGCTCCTCCATCACCGGCCGGTACTTCTCCATCGCCGCCTTGAACCGCTCGACATCTGGCACGCGGACCCGGAACTGGACGAGGACCATCGCGACCTCCCTGGCTCGGACGAAGGCTCATCATGCCACCGCGATGTGATACACATCACTGTGTATCCCCTGAGGAGGCGCCACGATGGGCCGCAAGGTGCGCACGAACATCGTGATCGACGACGACCTCGTGAGGGAGGTCATGGAGACCTTCCTGCTCGAGAGCAGGCGGGCCGCCGTAGACTTCGCGCTCCGCCGGGTCCTCGGGCGCGGGGAGGAACCGGTCGCCGACCCCGCGAAGGGCATGCTCGCTCTCAGGGGGATCTGGGCGGACATGACCGACGAGGAGGCCCGTGAGATCTACGACTCGGACGTGGACCGGAGCAGGGAGCCATGATCCTGGCGGACACGTCGGCCTGGGTCGAGCTGGAACGGGCCACCGGTTCCCCGATCGACGCGCGGATGACCCAGCTGCTCGAGCGCGGCGCCCCCCCGGCGGTGACCGAACCGGTCGTGATGGAGCTCCTTGCCACACGCCGCCCGGGGCGCGACGTCGCCCGGATCCGCCGCCACCTCCTCGCCTACCGGATGCTGCCGGTCGGGGGGCTGCACACGTGGGAGCACGCCGCCGTCATCCAGCGGGCGTGCCGCGCGCAGGGCGACCAGGTCCGCAGCATGATCGACTGCGTGATCGCGGCGGTCGCGATCCGCGAGGGCGCAACGCTCCTGCACCTCGACCGAGACTTCGACGTGATCGCCCGGCACACGCCGCTGCAGATCTACGACGGCACGTAGCTGCTCACGTCGTTGTCGGTGTCGATCACCAGGTCCGGGTCGGACGCGAAGACCATCGTGATCTCGTCCTCGCCGATCCGGTGCACCGACGCCGTATCGGTGCCCCCGATCCACGACCGCGCGGCGTCCTCGAAGTCATCGGCATCGGCGGGGGTGTCCCACGCGGTCTTCAGCACCACGACGACGTCGGTGCCGTCGGTCCAGGCGCGGTAGACCCCGCCGTCCCAACCCGCGGCAGCCTCCGAGGCAACGGCGCGATCCAGACGAAGTGAGAGCATCGCCCGCAGCCACTCCTCCCCCACGACCATCGCGTCCAGGTCGCCCCAGCCCGGCCCGATCGCGGGCGTGAGGTCGGGGATCTCGACCATGCGAGGCCGATCCTTGGGATAGGTCTCGGGATGGATGATCTGCTCGGTCGAGACCGGCGGGTCACCGTACGCCTGGTCCACGGCGTCGGTGCCGCCCCGCGTGACCATCGCGTCGATGAACGTGGGCCCGTCGACGTAGGGCCAGATCTCGAGCTCCTGCACGAACGGCGGCACGCCCTCGAGCGAGGGCTGCGCTGCCAGACCCTCGAGCAGGGCCTCACCGATGTCGGCCAGGTCGAGGTTCGGGTCGTTCGCAACCGCGGCGAGCGAGAAGTACTGGGCGCTCCCTTCGACGAAGCCGAGCCCCGCCTCGAGCGTCTCGTCGCGGCACGCGGCGGCGAGACGGTCGAGACGCGTCAGGTCGAACCGCTGATCCTCGAGTGCGTGGGTCAGCTCGTGCGCGAGGACCTGCCGCTCCGAGAACCCGAGGTCGCCCTCCCCCAGGTACACGAGCTCGCCGGTCGCCGGATCGTAGAAGCCCACGACTTGGCCGGTCAGGAACGACGCGAGCGCCGTCCGCAGATCGGCGTCGGGCGGGATCACCCCGATCGTCCGCCAGGCGGCGCTGCGGCGCGCGAGGGGTCCCTCGGGGTAGTAGATGTCGAAGTTCTCACCGAGCTTGCGGTCCATGACCTCGTCGCTGATCGCCTCGGCGGCGACGGGATCGGGGAACGTCAGGCCGCGTGTGTCCTCGACCAGGTCGACGATCGCGGCGACCTCGGGATCGAGCGGGCCGGGGCCGACGCGCTCGGCCGGGGGGACGTCGGGGGCCTCGCATAACGAACGGATCGCGCCGGCCGCGGTTGCCGCCGAAACGCGTTCGACCTTGGGCGGGTCGGGGGGCACGGCAGACGGCGCGGGCACCGACGAGCTCGTCGTGCGCTCGGAGGACGGCGCGGTGCACGCCGCGAGCACGGCCGCGCACGCGAGGGCGGCGAGGAGACGCCTCACGACC
>CAZZND010000179.1:0-4810 GCA_964655465.1 uncultured Actinomycetes bacterium | reverse complement strand
TCGTGATCGTCGGCGTGGGCATCGCGTTCTTCATCCGGAAGGTCCAGCGCCCCGACCGCTTCCGCGGCTCACACATGGGCGAGGCCGATCGGATCTTGCTCACGATCCTCGCGATCGTCGTGACGCTGCTGCTGTGGAACGCGTCGCGGATCGCGCTCGGGCTGACCGAGCACCCGCAGGCCGAGCCGGTCGCGAACGCGCTGTCGGGGCTGTTCGGTGGCGGGCCACGGACCGAGACCGCGGAGCGCGTGCTCGTGTGGAGCCACCTGCTGATCGTGCTCGGGTTCTTGACCTACCTGCCCAAGTCCAAGCATCTGCACATCATCACGGCAGCCCCGAACGTCTACCTCGCGAAGAACACGCCCAGCGGCACGCTCGAGAAGCTCGAGATCGACCTCGACGGCCCCGAGGAGGATATCCGCTTCGGCGTCGCGACGGCGAAGGACCTGTCGCGCAAGCAGCTGCTCGACCTGTTCAGCTGCACCGAGTGTGGGCGGTGTCAGGAGGTCTGCCCCGCGTGGGCGACGGGCAAGCCGCTCAGCCCGAAGCTGCTGATCATGGACCTGCGCGACCACGTCTTGGCGCAGGCCGCCGCCGGTGAGATCGAGCTGCAGCCGCCGCTCGTCCCGAACGCGGTGACCGACGAGGTCGTGTGGGACTGCGTGACGTGCGGCGCGTGCGTGCGCGAGTGCCCCGTCGACATCGAGCACGTCGACACGATCGTCGACCTGCGCCGGAACCTCGTGATGGCCGAGTCCCGATTCCCCACCGAGGCCGGGGCGATGCTCCGCGGGATCGAAGGACCGAGCCAGAACCCGTGGGGCCAGCCCGCGAGCGAGCGTACGGCGTGGGTGGGCGACCTCGACGTCCGCGTCCTGCAGCCCGGTGAGCAGGCGCCCGAGTACCTCTTCTGGGTGGGGTGCGCCGGCGCGTTCGACGACCGCGCGAAGAAGACGACGCAGAGCGTCGCGCGCCTCCTGAACGCGGCCGGCGTCGAGTGGGCGATCTTGGGGGCGCGCGAGCGCTGCACCGGCGATCCCGCGCGACGGATGGGGCACGAGTACCTGTTCCAGATGCTCGCCGAGCAGAACGCCGCGACGTTGAACGAGGCCGGCGTGACGAAGATCGTCGCGACCTGCGCCCACTGCTTCAACACGCTCGCGAACGAGTACCCCGACTACGGCGCGTCGTTCGAGGTCGTGCACCACACCGAGCTGCTCTCGCACCTCGTGACGTCCGGCCGGCTCCACCCGGCCGCGCAGCCGTCGGGCACGGTGACCTACCACGACGCCTGCTACTTGGGAAGGCACAACGGCCGGTTCGATGCGCCGCGCGACGTGCTCGGCGCCGCCGGCGCCGCAGCGGTCGAGATGGAACGGTCCCGCGAGCGTTCGTTCTGCTGCGGCGCCGGCGGCGCACGCATGTGGATGGAAGAGGGCGGCGACGCCCGGATCAACGACACCCGGTTCGCCGAGGCTGAAGCCACGGGCGCCGAGACGGTCGCGACCGCGTGCCCCTACTGCTTCGTGATGCTCGACGACGCCGCGAAGGCGAAGGGTTCCGAGGTTCGGGTGGCCGACGTCGCAACCCTCCTGGCAGAGTCCACCCTCGGTCCGACCCAGCCGTAGACTCGGCGCATGCGCCCGATCGTGTTCGTCCGTGCCGAGGGGTTCGAGTCGTTCGGCATCGGCCCTGTCGCGGTCACGGACGCCGGCGCCGAGGTACGGGTGTGGGACGCGATAGGCGGCGAGCCTGCGCCGGACCTGGGTGAGGTCGCCGGCGTGGTTATGTTCGGCAGCCCGTTCAACGTCGAGCACGCCGACGAGCAGCCGTTCATCCATACCCTCCGCGACCTCACGCTCGCCGCGCTCGATCGCGGCACGCCGTTCCTGGGGATCTGCTTCGGCGCGCAGGTGCTCGCCTGGTCCCTGGGCGCAGAGGTCATGAAGGCGCCCGTGCGCGAGGTGGGTTACATGCCGCTCCGCCCCCTCCCACCGGCCGCGGAGGACCCGGTGGTGGGGCACTACGCCGACGGCGACATGGTCTTCCAGTGGCACATGGACACGTTCGCCCTCCCCGAGGGTGCGGTACATCTGGCCGCCGGGGACGACGTCGCGAACCAGGCCTACCGGATCGGCAACACGGCGTGGGCGACCCAGTTCCACTTCGAGATCGACCGGCCCGAGATCGAGCGGTGGACCGGCGAGCTCGCCGACACCGTCGAGGAGGAGTGGGGTAAGTCCCCGGACGCCCTGCTGACCGAGGCCGACGCGCACCAGGCCGCGCACGAAGCGAAGGGCGCCGAGACGTTCCGCAGGTTCGTGAAGGTCGCAGCGGAGCGAGCGTGAGCCCGCGCTATCGAGCGCTGATCGCGATCGTCGCCTACCACCTCGACGAGCGCCGCGTGTCGCGTTGGCCCGGCGGCGGCTACGGCGTCCCCGCCCCCTACATCGAGGCGCTCCGGCGCGCGGGTGCGCGCACTGCGATCGTGTCCCCTGGTGAGGAAGGCGACCCCGAGGAGCTGCTGGAGCCCTTCGACGGATTGCTGCTCGTGGGTGGCGGCGACGTCGATCCGGCACAGTACGGCGCCGAGCCCGACACCGCGCACAACTACGGCGTGGAGCCGGACCGCGACGGGTTCGAGATCGACCTGCTGCACGCGGCCGACCGTCTCCACACGCCGGTGCTGTGCGTCTGTCGCGGCATGCAGGTCATGAACGTCGGGTTCGGCGGGACGCTCCACCAGCACCTGCCCGACGAACCGGACCTCCTCCAGCACGGCGTGCCGCTGGAAGGGACCGAGACGATGCACGACGTCGCTCCGGAGCCCGGCATGCTCCTGTCGGCCACGACGAAGGCCACCACCCTCCGGTGCTCGTCGCACCACCATCAGGGCATCGACCGCCTCGGCGGACGCCTCCGGGTGAACGGCCGCTCGCCTGACGGTCTGGTCGAGGCGCTCGAGCTCGAGGGCGCCGACGGAAACCGCGACACCACGTGGATGCTCGGAGTGCAGTGGCATCCGGAGGAGACGGCCGCCGAGGATCCGACACAGCAACGCCTGTTCGACGCGCTCGTCGCGATCGCGCGGTTCCGCGGCCAGTCCCGCCGCGGAGCCGGGACGCTCGAGGTGGTCGTGGTCGATCCCGACCCTTCGTGGTCCGGCCGGTTCGACGACGAGGTCGCGCACCTCCGCGAGGCTTTGCCGGACGATCTGGTCACCCGGATCGACCACATCGGGTCCACCTCGGTCCCCGGCCTGGCGGCCAAGCCGATCATCGACGTCCAGGTGTCGGTGCGGTCGATCAGCCCAGTCCAGGCATACACCGAACCGATGACGGCGGCCGGCTACCGCCACGTGCCTGATCCTTGGAGCGACGACCACGAGCTCTTCAGCCGCGACAGGCACAACGAGGAGCGGGCCGTGAACGTCCACGTCTGCGAGGCGGGGTCGGGATGGGAGCGCCGGCACCTCGCGTTCCGAGACTGGCTCCGTGATCACCCGGACGACGTCGCGACCTACGCGGCGCTGAAACGCGACCTCGCCAGCGCCCACCGCGCGGACCGCGCCACCTACACCGAGGGCAAGACCGACTTCATCGAGACCGTCACGGCCAGGGCTCTGGCTGAAAGGGACTAGACACCGCCCGGCCCTCGGTGAAGGATCGCCGGGTCCAGGGGCTGATCACCGAACGGAACGGCGTTCGAGGGAGCGACGGGGGGGCGGATCTTCGGCGTGGCAGGTGGAGGCATCACGGCGACGCGGTTCGGTCGTGCGCTCCCCGAGGGCGGCACCATCGGCGTGTGCGCCCCGAGCGGCCCGTACTACAACGCCTCGGATCTGCTGCGTCCGCAGGAATGGTGGGGATCACATGGGTACCGGGTGAAGCTCACCGACGGTGCGTGGGCGAAGGATGACTACGTCGCGGGCTCGCCGGAGCAGCGCGCCGCGGATCTTCATGCCCTCTTCACCGACCCCGAGGTCGACGTGATCCAGGTGCTGTGGGGTGGCACGGGGGCCATCCAGGTGCTCGAGCACCTCGACATGGACCTCATCGCCGGCCATCCCAAGGCTCTGATGGGGTACTCCGACATCACGAACCTGCACGTCGCCCTTCTCAAGGACGCCGGCCTCGCGACGTTCCACGGCCCCGGATTCGGGTCGATGGGGATCCCGGAGCGCACCCCGTTCACCTGGGACTCCGCCCTCGAGGCGTTCACGAAGGGCGCCGCGGGACCCGTCCCGGACGACCCCGACGACCCGTACCGGCGGACGATCGCGCCGGGCAAGGTCACGGCCCCGATCGTGGGCGGCAACCTCTGGACGTTCACACATCTGTTAGGAACGCCGTGGGAACCTTCCTTCGAGGGGGCGATCGTGTTGTGGGAGGAGGTCCACACGCCGGCCTACCAGATCGAGGTTCTGCTGCATCAGCTCAGGCTCGCCGGGAAGCTGGAGGGGCTGGCGGGCGTCGTGGTCGGCGAGCTCGTGGACTGCGACTGGAGCGAGCGACGACCCGAGGCACCCAGGAACCGTTCCATCGAAGATGTTCTGGAGGGGCACCTGGCGTCGCTGGGGGTCCCGGTGCTATACAAACTGCCACTTGGACACGGAAAGCACCTGGCCACCATCCCGCTCGGGGTCGCCGCGACCCTGGACGCCGACGCACGGACCCTGACGATCGACCAACCCGGAGTGGTTTGAGTGACGTACCAACGGACGTATCCAGACATCGCCAGGCCGCGGCCGCGGCCATGCCACGAAAGGACCGAAGTCATGGAAGGAGCTACGAGATGAAGCGACGCAGCC
>CAZZND010000178.1:1173-4821 GCA_964655465.1 uncultured Actinomycetes bacterium | reverse complement strand
AAGCCGCGCGTCCCCAGGTTGGCCAGGTCGACGCTGCTCGAGGTGGTCTGGCCGCGAGCCTGAGTGGGCGGCGCGGCCAACGCAGGGCTGGGATCTCCACCTAGGAACGGCTCCCGACGTCGTCGAACCGTGGCCAACGCCAGTTGCTGGTGGTCGGTGGCGGTGGTTGGTGGGAGGAGAAGGATTCGAACCTTCGTAGGCATCGCCGGCGATTTTACAGACCGCTCCCTTTGGCCGCTCGGGCATCCTCCCGTGGAACGCACCGATGATACTGAACCGCTATCCTGCCGCCATGGCGCAGGCAAGCTTCGACATCGTGTCCGAGATCGACATGCAAGAGGTCCGCAACGCGGTCGATCAGACCGGTCGTGAGCTCCATCAGCGCTTCGATTTCAAGAACACCAACACCTCCGTGGAGCTGAAGGACGAGGCGGTCGAGATGGCCTCGGGCACCGAGGACCGCCTGAAAGCCGCCTACCAGGTGCTCGAGGAGAAGTTCGTGCGCCGCCAGGTGCCGCTGAAGGCTCTGCAGCCCGGTGAGGTCGAGCCGGCCGCCAAGGGCTCGGTCCGCCAGACGATCAAGCTGGTCACGGGCATCTCAGACGAGAAGGCCAAGGAGATCTCGAAGTTCGTCCGCCAGGCCGTGCCCAAGGCCCAGACCCAGATCCAGGGCTCGCAGGTCCGGGTGTCGAGCAAGTCCAAGGACGACCTGCAGGCCGCGATCGCCGCCTGCAAGGAGCACGATTTCGGCATCGCGTTGCAGTTCACCAACTACCGATAGCCCAGCCGTTGCTCCATCGGGCGATGCGGCTTACACTCGCCTTGATCTAGGGGGTGGCCGAAGTGCCCAGGTACGTGATCAATCGCAAGTTCGACGTCACCGAAGACGAGATGCCGACGGTCGGTCGGCGGTCGCGCCAGATCATCGAGGAAGAGTTTCCGAACGTCGTCTGGATCCACAGTCACGTGGCCGTTGAAGAAGACGGCCGCGTTCGAACCTTCTGCTTGTACGACGCACCTAACCTCGAGGCGATCCGCGCCCACGCGGAGATGCTCGGCGAGCACACCGTCGACGGTGTGTTCGAGGTTGCCGGCGACGTCACGCCGGAAGACTTCCCGCCGCTGCCCGACGACGCTTAGCCCGGCGCGTCGTCCGCCCGCCGTTGGCTGCGGGTGGCCTCGACATCACGGACGTGGAACATCGCCGCAGCTGCGACCGCTCGCTTCATGACGATGTCGTGCTTGAGCTCCGGCTTGTCCTCGGGAACGAGCTCGAGCGCCTGGGCGTAAAGTCTCGCTGCGCGCGCCTTCGCCCACCCACGTCCTGCGAGATCCGCCGCCGCGAGCAGGTACTCCAATGCCCGGTCGGCATCGCCCGCCTCGCGCCAGTGATAGGCAAGCGTGGCGTCGGCGTCACCGGCGCGGAGGGACACGTCCTCGAGGTACTCCGCAGTCGTTCGGTGACACCTGCGCCGCTCGTCTCGGGGCAGCGAGAGGTACGCCACCTCGCGGATCAGGCCGTGCTTGAAGCTGAACTGCTGGTCTCCCTTGATCCGCGACGAGGCCTCACGGCGGATCAGGTCGCGGCGCTCCAATGATCCGAGCAGCTCGGAGAGCTCGCTGCGGTCGGGGCGCAACCGTTCCAGTGCCCCTCGCCAGAAGATCTTGCCCACCACCGATGCGTCGAGCACCACCTCGCGCTCGGCCGACGGGAGTGCGTCCAGGCGCGCCGCGACGATCCCACGGATGCTGCCGGGCAGCTTGCTCGCGTCCCTCGTCGATCGCTCGGCGAGCGAGGCGGTGAGCTCCTCGATGAACAGCGGGTTCCCATCGCTGGTTGCGGCCAGTGAGTCGGCTCGATCCGCCAGCCCGTGAAGGCCGCGTTGCTCGAACAGCTTGCCCGTCAGCTCGATCGCGTCCTGCGCGTTGAGAGGTTCGAGCGAGACCGTGCGGGACGTCAGCAGGCCGCCACCCCAGCCAGGACGCGAGGTCAAGAGCTCGGGGCGGGTGGTCGCGATCAGCAGCAGGGGCACGTCCTGCACGCGCGACGCCAGGTACTCGAGCAGGTCCAACAGGCTCGGGTCGCTGAAGTGGATGTCCTCGAAGGCCATCAGCGTGGGACGCTCCCGTGCCACCGCCTCCACGAACAGCCGCGCGGAGAAGTAGAGCGTCTCGCGGTCGACGGGCGCATGCTCCACGGGTAGACCCGCGAGGATCGCGACGGCATCGGCCACCTCGACCGGGTCCTCCCCGAGCGCAAGCGCCACGGCCTTCGCGCGGAGCTTGCCGATCGCGTCCGCCGCGTCGTCGCTGTCGTAGATACCGGCGATCTGGGCCACGTGTTGGGCGAACGCGCTGTAGGGACCGGTGTCGCCATAGCCTGCCGAGCGGCCGCGGAGGGCGTACCCACCGGACTCCGTCACTCGGTGAGCAAGCTCGTGTGCCAGACGCGACTTGCCGATACCCGCCGGGCCGAACAGCGTGAGCAGCGAGCAGCGCCGCTCCGCCGACACGACCTCCCACATGCCGCGCAGCGCGGCAAGCTCCTCGCCGCGACCGACGATCGGCACCTCGGAGAAGACGCGCTCCCCCGCCGCCACCAGCGGCGCGATCGCGATCCACGCCGGGACCGGGTCGGCCTTGCCCTTGGCCGTGATCGGCTCGGTCTCCCGGTACTCGATCACGGTCCGGGTGGAGGCATACGTCTCCTGCCCGACCAACACGGAGTCCACCGGGGCGTTGGACTGCAGGCGCGCCGCGGTGTTCACGACGTCGCCGGCGACCATCGCGACGCCGGTCTCCGGCCGGGCGCCCAGCTCCACGATCGCCTCGCCGGTGTTGACCCCCGCGCGGATCTGCAGCTCGAGCAGCGGGTCGGCCTCGTCCATGTCGGCGATCGAGTCGCGCACCGCCATCGCGGCCCGGACCGCCCGCTCGGCATCGTCGCCGTGGGCTACCGGCGCCCCGAACACCGCCATCACGGCGTCTCCGATGAACTTCTCGACGGAGCCCCCGAACCGCTCGATCTCGGCGCGCGCCCGCTCGTAGTAGCGAGTCAGCATGGCTCGGACGTCCTCGGGGTCGAGCTGCTCGGACTTGGACGTGAACCCGACCAGGTCGACGAACAGGACGGACACGACCCGGCGTTCCTCGCGCGACGAGCCCTCGTCGAGCGGGCTGGCGCACGCCTGACAGAAGCGCGCTCGCTCCGAGTTCTCTTCACCGCATGCAGGGCACCGGATCACGGGGGAAGCCTATGTCGTCGCGATCTCTTCGTGTTGATGCCTGCGGACAACATCGGCGGCAGCCTTCGTCCGGGGACCCAATCCACCATTGCGACCGGGAATCGTGCGCCGTATCTGCTCCAACTCCTTGCGGCTGAACGTGCATCGCGTCGTGATCGGTTCCACGTCGTAGAGACGAGCGCCGTTGAGGCCAAGGATCTTCGCCTTGATCTCCTTCGTCAGTTCGGGGTAGCCGTACCGTTCCTGGAACTCGGGAGAGATCTGGAACGCGCGCATCGCCTGGATCAGCGGCTGCGGCGAGCCGTAGAAGAGACAGTCGGTGCCCCACAACACGTTGTCCTCGCCCACGTACTTGAGCAGCTTGCCCAGGACGTGGGCCGCCTGCGTGGGATAGCGGAACGTG
>CAZZND010000178.1:0-1159 GCA_964655465.1 uncultured Actinomycetes bacterium | reverse complement strand
ATCTCGGCGAACACGTTCTGGTTCGGCCCGATGCCGGCCTGGCGCATCGATGTGATCAACCGATTCACGCCGAGGTTCGCGGTCGCGGTCGCGTACGGGCCTTCCACCACCGAGGTTTCGAACCCTGAGTGGTACACCACGAAGTTCGCATCCGGGTTGCGTTTGGCCGCGGGACCGATATCGCGGGGAGACGCGTATTCGCTTCCGTTGCTGAACCCCTTGTGCACGCAGATGTTCGGCTTCCCCAAGGACACACAGCGACGGATGAACTTCTCCCCAACCTGCGGCAGGGCCGGGTCGTGATCGTCGAACCACCAGCCATTCCCGCTGTGATCGAGCACGTCGGGGAAATGGGTGAAGGTCTTCCACGCCACCACCGGGTATCGCTCGGCCGTGTCCTGCATCGCCGCAAGCGAGGACTGGATCACGTCCAGGTTGGGCAGCGCTTGCGCGTGCAGCAACACGCGATCGTCCTGACACAGCCCCATCGCGATCGCGCGGGTGATGTCCATCACCTCGTGTGACAGCGGGCTGCCGCTCGGATAGATCGGCAGCGCCGAAAGCACCAGCATCGAGGTATCCGAGCGAAGGAACATCAGATCCATGAAGTGCTCGATCGAGTAGCAGACCCTCGGATCTTGCTCGCCGCAGTTCTGCTGGGGGAAGTTCTGCCAGAAGTCGCCCCCGTTCAGCACCGGCAGCAGCTCGTACTCCAGCAGGTGGCCCTGCACATCGAAGATGAACTCCTCGCCACCCAAGGCATCGCCGGCGGGCGTCGGGTCCACGGTGGCGTCGGGCGGGATGCTCCCGTAGCCGCCGCCCGGCGAGCTGGTCGCCGCGGTCGGATCGGCCTTGTGCGCCTCCTGCGTGCAGGCGTCCAGGAGCAGGAACGTGGTGGCCGCGCCGCAGACCGACAGGAGGAATTCGCGGCGACTCAAGCCGGTGCGACGAGCGTTCTGGTCGCAGGCCTCGCGAGCGCGGCTGATCGTTTCCCTCAGGACGGACGGCAGGGCTGGCTCGGGATCGTACTCACCGTTGGAGCAGGGTCCGAATTCGATCGGAAGGCCTGGATCCTCGTCTCTCCAGCTCACCGCATTCCCCCGGCGAGCATAGGCTCACCGTCGCGCCCCGGATAGCTCGGATTGCCTGGTCAAGCCCG
>CAZZND010000177.1:0-4854 GCA_964655465.1 uncultured Actinomycetes bacterium | reverse complement strand
GGTCTCGTCCTCGATCAGCGACTCGGGTAGCTCGACGTCGACCGTGTCGACCATGGCCTGCAGCGCCCGATCGCGCACGACGCCCTCGGCCTCGCGCTCCTTCACCTCGGCGAGCTTCTCGCGCAGGTCTTCGCGCAGCTGCGCGATCGTGTCGAACTCCGAGGCGGTCGAGGCGAACGCGTCGTCGGGCTCGGGCAGCCGCAGCGCCTTCACGTCTTTCACGAGGACCCTGAACGACGCGGTGCCGGCCAGCTCGTCGCCGAAACGCTCGGCGGGCAGCTCCTCGTCGAACTCCACGATGTCGCCGGGCTTGGTGCCGAGCAGCTTGGCGTCCATCGTCTCGCCGAACTCCCCGGACCCGACGGAGTAGAGGTACTCGTCGCGCGTGAGCGCGTCCAGCGGCTCGCCGACGCGCGTCGCGGACAGACTGACGGTGACCAGGTCGGTCTCCTGAGCGGGCCGCTCGACCGGCTCGAGCTCCGCGAACTGGCGCTGCAGCCGCTCGATCCACGACTCGATGTCGGCCTCGGTGGGCTCGGTCGCCGGCTTCACGACCTTCACGCCCTCGTACTGCTCCTTCGTGAGCTCCAGGCGCGGGCGCACCTCGACCGTGGCGGTGAAGATGAACGACTTGCCCGGCTCGAGCTGCTCGACGTCGACCTCGGGGTCGCCGATCGGCGCGAGATCCTCGTCGCTGACCGCCTCACGGAAGTAGGCGGGCACGCTCTGGTGCACGAACTCCTCGAGCACGACGTCACGCCCGACCTGGGCGTCGATGATCGGCTTGGGGGCCTTGCCGGGGCGGAACCCGGGGATCTTGATCTCGCGCGCGATCGAGCGATAGGTCAGGTCGAGATCCTTATCGACCTGCTCCGGCGGGACCTCGATCGTGAGCTTGACGGTATGCGTGTCGGTGGTTTCAACGGTCGTTTGCATGGTTGCGACCAGGCTACCCGAGATCCCCGGGCACGGCCGTGCAAACGCGCAGGTAGGCTGCCTCCCATGTACGAGGAGGAGCTCGCGTTGGCGCACTCGCTGGCGGACGACGCGGCCGAGATCGCGATGGTGCTGTTCGCCGACGACAGCCTCGAGATCCGGCACAAGGCCGACCGCACGCTCGTGACGCAGGCCGACACGGGCATCGAGCGCATGGTGCGGAAGCGGCTGGCGGCGGTCTCCCCCGGCGATCGCATCATGGGCGAGGAGGAAGGCGGCACCTTCGACGGCGCCGGCCGCGTCTGGATCGTCGATCCGATCGACGGCACCGCCAACTACGCGCGCGCGATCCCGGTCTGGGCGACGCTGATCGCGCTGCAGGTCGACGGCGAGCTGGTGGTCGGCGTCGCGAGCGCGCCCGCGCTGGGCGAGCGCTACGCCGCGGCGCGCGGCGCCGGCGCCACGATGAACGGGAAGCGGATCCAGGTGAGCGAGACGACCCGCCTGGCCGAGGCGCAGTTCCTCTATTCCCAGCTGGACACGCTGCTCGGCGGGGTCAACGGGTCGGCGACGCTGGAGCTGCTGGCAGCCTCGAACCGCGAGCGCGGCTTCGGCGACTTCTGGGGACATCTGCTGGTGGCCCGTGGCGCCGCCGAGATCTGCATGGAGCCCTCGCTCGCGATCTGGGACTACGCGGCGCTCGTCCCGATCGTCGAAGAGGCGGGCGGGCGGATCACCGACTTCACGGGCCGGCCCCCGAGGCACAAGGGCAGCGTGCTCACCACGAACGGCTCCCTGCACGGCGACGTGCTGCGGCGCCTCGCCGGCTAGAGCTCGAGCCGCTCGCCGGCATCGGCAGGCGCGTTGGCCAGCACGGCGTTCGCGGCAGCGACGTCCTGCACGCCCACGCCCGTGAGGTCGCAGATCGTCAGCTGCGCGTCGTCGGTCCGGCCCGCCACCTCGCCCGCGCAGATGCGACCGAGCTCGACCGCACGATCGGCCTGGTCGAGCGCGTGCTGCAGCTCGCCGAGCCGGCGGCACTGGTCAAGCGAGTCCACGGCCACGATGTCGGCGCGGCGCAGCAGCTCGGGGTCAAGCTCCTCCTTGCCGCTCCCGTCGGAACCGACGGCGGTGATGTGCGCGCCGGGCGCGACCCACGCCGCGTCCACTAGCGGCTCGCGCGACGCCGTGCACGTGAGCACGACGCTCGCGCCCGTCACGGCCTCCTGCACCGAGTCCGACACCATCGCGCCGATGTCGTGCGCGGCGCGCATCGCGCGCTCCATGTCTCGACCCCACACCCGGATCTCACCGAGCTCGGGCCGGACGCAGCGCAGCGCCTCCACCTGCCGGCGCGCCTGGATCCCGGCGCCGATCACCGCCACGACGTCGACGCGCGAGGGCGCGAGCCACCGCGCCGCCACCCCACCGGCCGCGCCCGTGCGCGTGTCGGTGAGGGCACCGCCGTCCAACAGGAATGCGACCGGCGCGCCGGTCGTCGCGTCGAACACCAGCACGAGCCCGTCGATCTCCGCCGGATCCTCGGCGTAGAAACCGCTGGCGACCTTCACCGCATAGGCCGGCGCGCCGTGGATGTGGCCCGCCTTGACGTGGATCTCGCCCTTGGCCTCAGGCACGTCGAGGTGGATCACGCTCGGCAGCTCGGCCCGCCCGGCGCTGTAGAAGATGAACGCCTCCTGCACGGCGTCGATGCAGGCGGCCATCGGCAGCGCCGTGCGCACGTCGTCAGCGCGAAGGATGCGGACGGTGGTCATATCGGGAGCCTGCCCGTCGGGCGACGGCCAGTCAACAGCGGGCCTGGGCCGATGGGGCGGAAAGCATTAGCCTGTGGCCATGGCGAAGATCGATCTGTTCGAGATGGAGCGGTACCAATCGCAGCACTGGCACGTCGTGGACTACGACCTGTCGGAGTCGGGCGTGATCCCGATGACGATCCGGGAACTGCTCGGGCCCGCGGCCGACGCCGAGGCGTTCCTGCAGACCGGGCTCGGCTATCCCCTGTCCGAAGGCTCGTTGGAATCGCGCGCCGCGATCGCGGAGCGGTACCCGGAGGCCACCGCGGACAACGTGACGATGATGAACGGCGGCTCTGAGGCCAACCTGCTGACCCTCTGGTCGCTCCTGCGGGGTGACGACCGGCTGGCGTTCATGGTGCCGAACTACTTGCAGGGCCTGGGCCTGGGGTCGTTCTTCGGCCGCGGCGTCGACACCTTCCCGTTGGTACCCGACGGCGATCGGTGGGCGCTGGACCTCGAGCACCTCGAGCGGTCGGTCGGCAAGCGCACGAAGATCATCATGCTCTGCAACCCGAACAACCCGACGGGCGGGGTGTTGACGGAGTCGGAGATGGAAGCCGTGATCGAGGTCGCGGCTCGCCGCGACGCCTGGATCGTCGCCGACGAGATCTACCGCGGCGCCGAGCTCGACACCGACGCCACCACCCCGACGTTCTGGGGGCGCTACGACAAGGTCGTCGTGACCAGCGGCCTGTCCAAGGCGTTCGCGATGCCCGGGCTGCGGGTCGGCTGGGCTGTGGCGCCCCCCAAGGTGATCGAGCGCATCTGGCGCCACCACGATTACACGACGTTGACCCCGGGGCTCCTGAGCGACCGCCTGACCGCCGTGGCGATGCAGCCCGTCGTCCGCGAGAACATCCTCGCGCGCACGCGCGGCATCATCCGCGCGAACCTGCCGTCGCTCGAGGCGTGGATCGCCGCCCAGCCCACCCTGCAATACCGCCGCCCGGTCGCGGGCGCGATCGCGTTCGCCCACGTCGACCTGCCGGTCGACACCCGGTACCTGGTCGAGCGCATCCGGACCGAGCGCAGCGTCCTGCTGGTGCCCGGCGAGATGTTCGGCGTCGACAACGGCATCCGTGTCGGGTTCGGCTACGACATCGAGCACACGCTGAAGGGGCTGTCGCTGGCCGGCGAGACGATCGAGGCCGTCGCGGCCAACGGTTAGCCCCGGACGAGGGTCCCGCACCGCGAGGGTCGTTCCGCACGCCTCAGGGCGTCGTTGAGCCGTCACGCTATCGATGTGGGACGTGGACCGGGGAGCACGCGAACACACCGGCCGATCGGAGTGTGGATTCTCGCGAGCATCCTGTGGTTCATCGGGATCGGTGGGCTCGTGTCCGGCCCGCAGCTGATCGCCGACCCGACGGGCGCCGCTCTCGGCGCCCGCGTCTCGTGGCCGGAGGCGACGCCCTTGAGCGGCTGGTACCTGGTCGGCTGGTTCCTGATCGTGTTCATGGGCGTCGTCCCGGCCCTCACCGGTCTCAGATTCCGCCACCTTCCCGAGTCCTGACCACCGGTCATCCTGCCGCTCGTTCAGGGGCGTACGCTGCAACGATGACCTGCGGCGATAGGGAGCGCGATGGCCACTGACCAGAAGTCACGTCGACGAAGTGCGCGAGCCGAGGCGAAGCGCGAGCTGATCGTCGAATGCGCGATGCGCCACTTCGCCGAGCAGGGCTACCAGGGCGCCCGGATCGAGGACATCGCCACCGAGCTGCAGATCGCCAAGGGCTCGGTCTTCCAGCACTACGGCTCGAAGGCGGGCCTGTTCCTGGAGGCCTACAAGCGGGCCGTGTCATCGCTCCCGGCGTGGCTCGATGCGCCCGAGGAGGTCAAGGAGCAAGGCTTCTTCGCGGTCGTGCGCTACTGGCTCGATCGGACCCAGCACCTGGTCGAGGAGGACTGGGTCCCCAACCGCGTCGTGCTGGTCGGCAACTACGGCACGGACCTCGAGCTCAAGCACGAGCTCAACCGGTTCCTGGTGAGCGAAGACCCCTACGGCACCCTCGAGTTCGTCGAGTGGGGCCAGCAGCGCGGCGAGGTCCGCGCCGACCTCGACCTCGAGACCGTGGTGTCGCTGGTCGACTGGACCTCCAGC
>CAZZND010000176.1:0-4860 GCA_964655465.1 uncultured Actinomycetes bacterium | reverse complement strand
AGACGGCCCGGGTGGACAGGGTCACCGGCGGCAGCGGCAGTGCCTGCTCTCCGACGATCTCGCCCGTCGACACCAGCTTGCGGACGAACCCGACCACCTGGTTGGTCACGTGGACGTCGCCGAACCACAGATCCACGTCGCCCAGCGATCGGTGCTGGAGGGCCTCAGCGATCTGGATGTCGGTGACGTCGCGGGCTTGCGTGTAGAAATCGGGGTCGGCCTCGTCGACGACCGCGACGCGCTGGACGAGGTCCAGCTCGTTCACGAGGTACTGCTCGCCCTGGTGCAGGTAAACCGCGCCCGGGTGCAACGTCGCGTAGGCCCGGTGCTCGTCGGCGGTGCCGATCAGCTCGCCCGTGTCACGCCGGACGATCCGGTAGACGTGGCCGGCGCCGGCACGCACGTCGACATCACGATGGGGCGTTCCGGCGCCGGCGTCGTGGACCACCCCGCTCGCGCGCCGGACCAGCTCGCCCGCCGCGACCGCGGCGTCGAGCGCGCTCGCGCCCTCGGGACCGAAGTACCGCTCGACCTCGTCGTCGCCGATCGGCAGCTCGCGGGCCGCACATCGCAGGTGAGGGGTGAGCACGTACGGGTTCGTCGGGTCGATCACCGCCGCCTCGGGGTCGCGGTCGAACAGCTCATCGGGGTGTGCCACGAGGTACTGATCCAGCGGGTCGTCCTGAGCGATCAAGATCGCGAGTGACTCCTCGCGCCGCCGCCCGGCGCGCCCGGCCTGCTGCCACATCGACGCGCGGGTGCCGGGGTAGCCGGTCAGGACCGCGGCGTCGAGCGAGCCGACGTCGATGCCCAGCTCGAGCGCGCTGGTCGAGGCGACCGCGAGCAGCTCGCCGGAGGCGAGCTGTTCCTCCAGACGCCGCCGGTCCTCGGCGAGATAGCCTGCACGGTAGCTCTTCACGCGGTCGCGGCGGGCGACATCACCGACGGCGCGACGCGTGAACTCCGCGAGCAGCTCGGCCGCCCGCCGCGACCGTACGAACGCGATGGTTCGCACGTCGTCTTCGACGAGCGCACCCGTGATGGCCGAGGCCTCGGTCAAGGCGCTCCGCCGGGCTCCGGTGGCGTCATCGATCACCGGCGGGTTCCACAGCGCGAAGAGCTTTCGGCCCCTCGGCGATCCGTCGCGCGACACCACGGCCGGGTCCAGCCCGGTGAGCGCGCGCGCCAGCTCGCCCGGGTTCCCGATCGTCGCGCTGGCGAGGCACCACCTGGGCGAGCCGCCGTGGTGCGCGATCAGCCGCCGGAGCCGCCGGAGCACCATCGCGACGTGGGAGCCGAAGACGCCCCGCAGGACGTGCGCTTCGTCCACGACCACCAGCGACGTCCGGAACAAGAAGTCGCCCCATCGAGCATGGTCCTGCAGCAGCAGATGCAGCATGTCGGGGTTCGAGAGCACCATGTTCGCGTTCCTGCGGATCAGCGGCCGCTCGGCCTGTGGCGTGTCGCCGTCGTAGACCGCGGCCTTGATCTGCGGCAGCTTGAACGCCCGGATCGCTCGAAGCTGATCGCGGGCGAGCGCCTTCGTAGGGAACAGCAGCAGCGCGGTCGCCTTCGGCGTGGTCAGCGCGTCCTCGGCGAACGCCGTCTGGTACACGAGCGACTTGCCGCTCGCGGTGCCGGTGGCCATGACCAGGTCGCGCCCCGCTCGCAGCATGTCGAGCCCCTCGCGCTGGTGGGGGTAGAGCCCGTCTACCCCGAGCAGGCCGAGCCTGCCCGCGAGCACCTCGGGCAGATCCTCGGGGAGCGGGAGCGGCGCGGGCGCACGCGCGGGAAGCTCCTCCACGTGGACCAGCGACCTCGCGGCGGCAGGGTCGGCCGTCATGCGGTCGAGGAACGCGCGGGGATCCACGATCGCCAGGCTATCGGGGCGCGGCGACGCCCGGACCCGGGAGCCGGCTACTCGACGTCAGACTCCACCGCCGAGAGGGAGTGCTGCCCGAGCTCTGCGTAGCTCGCCCGGAAGCCGTCGTGGAACAGCCGTGGTACCTCTGCACGCTGGCCGATCAGCTGCCAGGCGCCGAGGATCAGGTAGACGATGCCGATCGCGATCCGCTCGACCCCGTGCATGGACTCGGGCACCAGACCGCCGAGCACGAACTGGATCCAGAACAGGCCGAACAAGAACCCGGCCTCGCGCAGGGACATCCGCAGGTTGACCAGGATCGCGACCGCGAAGAACGACTGTGCCGCCGTCAGGAACAGCTCCTCACGCTGCACGGCGTCGATCGGCAGTCCGTGGAGCGAGCCCGACGAGATCGCGAACACGATCGGGAGCGTGCCGACGAGCAGCGTCCACTGGTTCACCTTGGAGCTGACGAGCGTGCCGAGCGCCGCGTTGGTGTTCAGCCGCCACGCGAACAGGCCGGCCACGAGGAGCTCGGGAGCCTCCGACGCGAGCGGTGCGATCCACTGGACGAGCAGGAACTCCGAGATCCCGAGCGACTGACCGCTCGTGACCAGCGCCTCGGCGAACGACTCGGCGCACAGCAGGATCACGGTCGCCGCGAAGACCATCATGCCGATGTAGGTCGCCCGGCGCCGCCGGGTGGGGAGCGCCCCGATCAGCCGCGCCGGTCCCACGAGGTGCGGCTCTTCGGCCGGCGCCCGAGCGACTCGGACGGTGTACAGGACGAAGATCGTCACCAGGACGACGGAGTCGATCAGCGTGATGGAGGTCTTGAACGGAAGCGTGAGCGAGTACGCCGTCGCCACGGCGAGGAACGAGAGCTCGATCGCGTGCTCGCGGTCCAGCTGCACGCCGCGCCAGCGCGTGCCCTTCACGATGTCCCCCCGACGACGCAGCCGATAGAACGCGATGAAGACCACCATCGTCCAGCCGATGCCGATGAGCAGCCGGTTGGCGCCGGTCATGTTGGCCAGGGCGAGCGAGCAGGGCGATTCGGTCCCCTCGCCGAGGGGTGGGCACGACGTGTATCCCGTCGACTCGTAGGACTCACCGCCCTGCCACGCGAACACGAAGTCAACGGCGTACTCGGGCAGCACCGCGATCAACGCGAGGACCGCCGTCGCGAGCCCGGCCGAGATGTCGAGCTGTGCGGCTTCGGCGGCCCACGACAGAAGGAACGCCGATCCCACGATGGCCATACCGAACAGGAAGGCTTCGAACGGGTGGGGGAGGTCCGGGTGCGTGAACCGGACCACGATGCCCGGGACGGTGATCGCGATCGCGATCGCTACGCCCAGCAGCTGGCGTGCGGGATGCACGTCGCGGAGATCGTCGCGCAGCGTCGTCATGATCGGCTCGCGAGACTACCAACGCCCGATGCGGAGCGGGTCCGCGTCAGAGAGCGGGCTGGGCGTCCGGCGGGATGTCCCTCTGGAGGATGAACCCGTCCTGGCCCATGTCCGACCACAGCGCGTCGTTCTCGCTCGAGAGGTTGACCATGCTCGCGCCGCCGGCCGTGCCGATGGTGCCGACCGCCACCAGGTTGGTCACCCGCGCCGTCCGCATCCGTGAGACCGCGAAGGCGAGGTCGATGACCTCGTGGGTCGGGAGCTCCGTCTGGACCTCGCGGAGCCCGGCGCCCAGCCACTCGTACAGCGCGGCCTGGTCGGCGCCGAACTCGCCGCGGAACTGCTGCAGCAGGCCCTGGAGCAGCACGCCCTGGTTCCACGACCGGTGGAAGTCGCCGCTCGGCAGCGCGTAACGCTCTCGCGCGAACCCCAGGGCCGCCTTGCCGTCGAGGGTCTGCTCGCCCTTGGGATAGGTGTTGCTGTGGCCGGTGAACCCGAACGGGTTGTCGATCTGGGCGCCGCCGATGTCGTCGACGAACCGGATCAGCTCGTCGAATCCGGTGAGCACGTAGTAGTCGATCGGGATGCCGCTGAGGTTCTCGACCGTCTCGACCGTCGCCTGCGGGCCGCCGGCCGGCAACGACGAGTTGATCTTGCCCGTCCCGCCGCTCGCGAGTGGCACGTAGGAATCGCGCGGGATGCCGTAGAGCGTGGCGCGGTTCGCCGCGACGTTGATCCCCAGGATATGGAGCGAGTCGGCGATCCCTTCCTCGACCGGGGTGCCCACGCGCGCGTCGGAACCGATCAGGAGGAGGAAGATCGGCCGCTCGGGGTCGGCGATCGGCAGGTAGCCGGCGTGGGCCTTCCCGATCACGAACGTCGGGCGGGCTTGGGCGGGCGCCGCGCCGCCGACGGCGCCGGCGAGCATGCCTGCCACCCAGGCGCTGAGCGCCATGACGATCGCGACGATCTTGCGCGTGGGGGTGGTCATGTCGACGTCTCCGTGGGCGTCGGCGCGCTCGGCGTCGCGGTCGTGGGGGCCTTGCCCTCGTCCTCGACTCGGGAAGCGTCGAACGAGATGATCCGCCAGTCTCCGTCGACGTCCTGCAGGAAGTACGACGCGGTCTGCCGGATGTCGGTGAAGGTGCCGTCGACGTGCTCGGCCTTCGCACGGAAGACGACCTGGGCCAGCGCCTGAACCGGCTCGTCCTTCGGACCGGCGAGCACCGAGACCGTGAGGGTGCTGCGTCCTGGGGTCACCAACTCGTAGACGTCGCTGGCATCGGGGCCGAGCGTGAGCGCCTCGAGCTCGTTCTCGGCCTCCGCGGGCGCCTCGCCCGTCATGGTCTCGTCGAACAGGTCGGCGTAGTCCCCGCCCTCCCACACGTCGGGGTCGATCCACGCGCCCTGGTACAGGGTCGTGACCAGCGCCTCGACGTCGGGTCCGACGCTCGCGGTGTCGATGTCCTTCGGCGACGTGTCGGTGGTCGCCTGCGGGACGACCTTCACTCGCGCGAAGGCGAGCTGCGGAATTTCGGGGCCGCTCGCCGTGATCCCGGGGATGTCGATGCCGCCGTCGCGCGT
>CAZZND010000175.1:0-4990 GCA_964655465.1 uncultured Actinomycetes bacterium | reverse complement strand
GCTGACCTCGCAGTTCCGGGCGCCGGTCTTCATGGGGGAGACCATCGTCGCCACCGGCCGCGTCGCGGCCCTCGACCCGATCGCGCGAACGGCCACCCTGGAGTTAGAGGTCACGCTGCAACGCGACGGTGACACCGAGTACCCGATCCGCAAGGGCCAGGCGACGGTCGGGCTCGCGTAGCCCTACGCGATCTCGCGGCGCTGCACGGACGACATCGCCTGGATCGCGTCGGACATGCGGTCCACCACGATCTGGATGTCGCCGCCGACGCCCTCGTCCACGCGCACCGAGAGCCGGTCGAGCTTCCCCGACAAGATCTCGGCCACCTTCAGCATGGCCTCGGCCTGGGCCTGCCCCTCGCGGTGCATCTGGTCCGCCATCGCCTGGAACCGGCGGTCCATGGTGCCGAGCATGTCGCTCGCCATCCCGGCCTGCAGCTCCTTCACCGAACGGACGACGCCGCGCATGAGCTCGGGGTCGAAGGCCTCGCCGCCGCCCTCCATCGCCCCGATCTTGCCGGCGAGCGCCTGGTTATCCGAGCGGATCAGCCGCGCGATCGCGGTCATCCGGTCGTCGACATGGGCGAGCATCCGCTCCTCGAAGGCGCTCTGGCCTTCGGCGACCATGGTGTCGAGACCGTCCATCGCGCCTGCCGCAGAGACCATCCGGTCGAGGTTGCGCTCGACGGACGCGCTCATCGCGGTCGAGAGAGCCAGGACCTCCTCGCCGATCGTGCGCTCGAGGGAAGCCATCCGCTCCTGCATGATCGACTCCATCGCGGCCATGCGCTCGTCGACCGTGCGGGTGATCGCGGTCTCGTTCATCCCGGCGAGGTCTTCGCCGAGGCCGCGGGCGATCACGAGGTCGCGGAGCGCCGTCGAGTCCGAGCGGATCAGCTCGCCCAGGCCTCGGACGCGCGCCTCGATCAGGTGCTCGAGACGCGCGCGCACGTCCTCCTGCTCGCGCCCGTGCAGACCGACCTTCTCGCGGACCATCTCGATCTGCCCCGAGAGCTCGGCGACCTGCTCGCCCACGGTCTCGCGCACGTGCTCGGTGATGTTGTGGTCCTGCGTGATGAACAGCTGGGCGTGCTCTTCGATCCGCTGGGCCAGCCGGCCGACCGCCTCAGCGCCGCCCTGGACGTAGGACTGCATGGCCTCGACGACGCGCGTGGTCTCGCCGGCGATCAGCTCCCCGTGCTCGCGCACCTGGGTCAAGATCGTCTCGCTCATGTGCCTGTCGCGCTCATCCATGTGGGCGAACGCCTCGGCGATGTGCAGCTCGACCTGCTCGAGCTGCGTGCGGACGATGTCGACGCCGTGCAGGGTGGGCGAGGTCGCGATCTCGCGGATCGCGGCGGCCGAGTCCTCCATGGCCTCGCGGGTGCGCCGCTCGGACTCCGACAGGTCAGTCAGGTGGTCCTCGAGCCGCGCCGTGCGCACGGCGAGCGTCTGGAATCGCTCGTCAGAGGATGTGATCAGCGAACGGATGGCCTGGTCGCGGGCCAGGAGCGTCATGATCCGCTCCTGCTCGGGGCGCACGTCACGCGCGCCGGTGCGCCAGACCTCGGTGGCCACCTCGCGCAGCAGCCCGGTCGCCTGCTCCTCGAGCGTGCGGAGGCCGCCCTCCAATCGCTCGTCGACCGCTTGCTGCAGCGTCTGGGCCAGCCGGTGCTCGGCAGGGCTCATGGTGGGCTCGGCCGGGGAAGGTTCGCGGCGGGCGAAGAGCCCGCGGAAGAGGCCGTCGTCTTCCGTCTCGCGGGTCGGACCCGTGTTCGTCATGTCCAGGGCACCTCTCGCTCGGTGGGGCCGCGCGTGGTCGCCGTCGGGCAATCGTAGGGTGCGAACAGGGCGGATTCACGCACATCGGGAGGCTTTGCCGGGCCGAGAGAGCGGCCCCTATACTGGGTCAACCCGGGCGCCCCATCCCTCGGGACCGGGAGCGAAGGCGCGTAGCTCAACTGGAAGAGCACCGGTCTCCAAAACCGGGGGTTGGGGGTTCAAGTCCCTCCGCGCCTGCAAGGGAGCACCCATGAACCGACAGATGAAGAGAGCGCAGGAGCGCGCCGAGAAGCAGCAGAAGCGCGTCGGCGCCGAGAAGCCGTCGCCGACGCAGGCGGCGACCCGTCGTGCGTCGGCGCCGCAGAAGCGTAAACGCACCGGCATCCGGCAGTTCCTCCGCGAGGTTCGCCTGGAGCTCCGAAAGGTCGACTGGCCCAACCGCAAGGAGCTGGTCACCTACACCGTGGTGGTGCTCGTGACCGTCACCGTGCTGACGGCCTACGTGTTCGGCCTGGACCAGGCGTTCGAGCGCATCATCTTCTCCATCCTCTAGATATGAAGGAACGAGTCGTGACCGACGAGCAGAACCTGACCGAGATCGACGTCGACGCCACACCGGTGGCCGACGCCCTCGAAGAGGCCGCCGAGCTCCACGAGCTCGCCGATGCCGCCGCCGAGGTGACGCTGGCCGAAGCGGTCGACGAGGCCGAGCTGCTGACCGCGGTCGGCGACGACGAGGGCGCCGAAGAGGTCCTGGCCGAGGCGATCATCGAGGTCGCGGTCATGGAGGAGGCCGCGGACGAGATCGGCGAGGAGCTGGTCGCCGCGGCCGCCGCCGAAACCGAGGACGAGACGCCCGCAGCGGACGACCCGTTCAAGGGCCCGGGCGAGTGGTACGTGGTCCACACCTACGCCGGCTACGAGAACAAGGTCAAGGCGAACCTCGAGTCCCGCATCCACACCATGCAGATGGAGGACAAGATCTTCAGGGTCTACATCCCCATGGAAGATGTGATGGAGATCAAGGGCGGCAAGAAGCAGATCGTCCAGAAGAAGATCTTCCCCGGCTACCTGCTGGTGAAGATGTGGTACGACAACGACTCCTGGTACGTCGTGCGCAACACGCCCGGCGTCACCGGGTTCGTGGCCGCGGGGACCGGGGCGAAGCCGACCCCGCTGTCCAAGCGCGAGATCGAGAAGATCCTCGTGGTCAAGAAGGAAGAGCACAAGCCCACGGTGCGCCTGGGCTTCGACGAGGGCGACATCGTCCGGATCATCGCGGGCCCGTTCGCGGACTTCAACGGCACCATCTCCGAGATCAATGCCGACCAGGCCAAGCTCAAGGTCCTGGTCAACATCTTCGACCGCGAGACGCCGGTCGAGCTGGGCTTCGACCAGGTGGCGAAGGTCTAGGGGCTCAAGCAGCGAAGCGATAGCCCCGAACCCCGACGACGCGGGAGGCCACCAGGCCGCTGGGACCGCGGGAAGGAAGATCGCACATGGCACCCAAGAAGAAGAAGGTCATGGCGATGGTCACGCTGCAGATCAGGGCGGGGGCGGCCACGCCCGCACCGCCCGTGGGCACGGCCCTGGGTCAGCACGGCGTGAACATCATGGAGTTCTGCAAGCAGTACAACGACGCGACCGCGCAGATGGGAGGCCAGGTCATCCCGGCCGTGCTCACCATCTACGACGACCGCACGTTCTCCTTCATCCTCAAGCAGCCCCCCGCCTCCGAGCTGATCAAGCAGGCCGCCGGCATCGAGAAGGGCTCGGGTGTCCCCAACCGCGAGAAGGTGGGCATGCTGACGCAGGCGCAGGTCCGCGAGATCGCCGAGAAGAAGAGGGTCGACCTGAACGCGAACGACATCGAGATGGCCGCGCGGATCATCGCCGGCACGGCGCGGAGCATGGGTGTGGAGGTCGAGGCATGATCGGCCAGGGCAAGCGCTACGAGGGCGCCGCGAAGAGCTACGACCGCGAGCACGAGTACCTCCCGCATGACGCGATCAAGGTCTTGAAAGGGCTGCCCGACGCGAAGTTCGACGAGACCATCGAGCTGTCGTTCCGGCTGGGTCTGGACACGAGGAAGCAAGACCAGTCGCTCCGCGGCACGGTCAGCCTGCCCCACGGCACGGGCAAGAGCGTGCGGGTGGCCGTGTTCGCTCAGGGCGACAAGGCGCGCGAGGCCAAGGAGGCCGGCGCCGACGTCGTGGGCGGCGACGAGCTCGTCGAGGAGGTCATGAAGGGCACGATCGACTTCGATGCCGCGATCGCGACACCGGACATGATGGCCGCGGTCGGGAAGGCGGGTCGCGTGCTCGGCCCGCGCGGGCTCATGCCCAACCCCAAGACGGGCACGGTGACCAACGACATCGCGAAGGCCGTGGGCGACATCAAGGGCGGCAAGATCGAGTACCGGGCCGACCGCACCGGCAACGTGCACACGATCATCGGGAAGAAGTCCTTCGACGAGAAGCAGCTGCTCGACAACTACATGGCGGTGGTCGACGAGCTGCTGAAGGCGAAGCCCTCGAGTGCGAAGGGGCGCTACATCCGGTCGCTCGTGCTCAGCTCGACGATGGGCCCGGGCGTCCGGATCGACCCGACGAAGCCGCGCGTCATCGACGAGGTCAACGCACCCGCGTAGCGGCGAGTCGGGTGGCTCCGGCCTAATCCGATCGTCGTACCCGTGTCAGAGGAAAGATCTCGTTTGTGCTTGAGTCGGCCCCCTGATCGACCGACGGTTCATCGATCGCCGCGGTTCTCGCCGCGGGTTCGTTGGTATCGAAGGAGGTTGGCGTGCATAGGAAGCGAAGCAGGGTGTCCGTACGCGTGGTGCTGGCGGTGACGCTCGCGTTGGTGCTCGCGGGGACGTTGGCGACCGTGGCGCTCAGCGCGGGCTCATCGAAGACGGTCAAGGGCTGCGTGAGCAAGCAGACCCGTGCCGTCCGGATCATCCCGACATCGAAGACATGCAAGTCGTCGGAGCTGACCACCGTGTGGAACAAGAAGGGTCCCGCAGGTCCTGTTGGCGCGTCCGGTGCCCAGGGCCCCGCAGGTGCGACCGGTGCCCAGGGTCCCGCAGGTGCAGGTGCCGACGGTCTGGACGGTACCAACGGTACCAACGGTGTCGACGGTACCAACGGTGTCGACGGTACCAACGGTACCAACGGTGTCGACGGTACCAACGGTGTCGACGGTACCA
>CAZZND010000174.1:0-5078 GCA_964655465.1 uncultured Actinomycetes bacterium | reverse complement strand
CAGATGCCCCTTCTTCAGCAGTCTCCTAGCCGAGCGCGGCCGCGACCGCGTCCTCGAGCACGTCGAGCCCGTCGCGGAGCAGCACTTCGTCGATGTTCACCGGCGGCAGCAGCCGGATGACGTTGCCGTAGGTGCCGGCGCTGATGACGATCACGCCGTTCTCGAGACACCGGCGGGCGATCGCGCCCATCTGCTCGGCGCCGAGCGGCTCCTTCGTCGCGGGATCGGTGACGAGCTCCATCGCGGACATCGACCCGCGGCCGCGGACGTCGCCGACCTGGGGGAACCGCGCCTGGAGCGCCGTGAACCGGTCCATCACGATCGCGCCGGTCCGCCTGCTCGCTGCGAGCAGGTCCTCGGCCTCGATCTTGTCGAGCACCGCGAGCGCCGCGGCGGCGGCGACCGGGTTGCCGCCGTAGGTGCCGCCGAGCCCGCCGACGTGGACCGAGTCCATCAGATCCGCCCGGCCGGTGACGGCGCTGATCGGCAGCCCGCCGCCGAGGGACTTCGCCGTGAGCACGATGTCAGGCGTGACGCCCTCGTCGACGATCGTGTACCACGAGCCGGCGCGACCCATCCCCGACTGGATCTCGTCGTCGATGAAGACGATCCCGTTGGCCTGACAGAGCTCGGTGATGCCTTTCACGAACCCCGGCGCGGGGACGATGAAGCCCCCTTCACCCTCGATCGGCTCCATGATCACCGCCGCGATGTTCTCCTCGCCGATGTGCTTGTGCATCTCGTCGAGCGCGTAGGCGAGGCAGGTCTCGGCGCAGGTCTCCGGCGTGCCTCCGGTGGGGCAGCGGTAGGGGTAGGCGAATGGGAGGCGGTAGACCTCGGGCGCGAACGGGCCCATGCCCTGCTTATAGGGCATGACCTTCGCGGTGAGGGTCATGCCCATCAAGGTGCGGCCGTGGAACGCGTGGTCGAACGCGACGATCGCGGTTCGGCCGGTCGCTTTGCGCGCGATCTTCACGGCGTTCTCGACGGCCTCGGCACCGGAGCTCGCGAACATCGTCTTGGCCGGCCCCTCGATCGGCACGAGCGCGTTCAGGCGTTCGGCGAGCTCGATGTACGGCTCGTTCGCCGTCACGTGGAAGCACGTGTGGGTGTCGAGCTCGAGCTGGCGCTGCGCCGCCGCGACCACCTCGGGCGCGGTGTGGCCGACGTTCAGCACCGAGATACCCGTGGCGAAGTCGATGAGTCGGTTGCCGTCGACGTCCTCGACGATCGCGCCGCTCGCTCGCGCGGTGACGATCGGGTGGATGTTGGCGACGCCGACGGGGATCGCGTCGGCACGGCGGGCGAACCACTCTCGCGACTTGGGGCCGGGGATCTCGGTGACGACCTTACGTTCCTGCGGGATGTCCATGGCGCCTAGTCTGCGCTTCCCGAGAGGGGGCCGGCATGCTCGAGACCGGCCCTGAACGGCGCTCAGAACTGTACGGAACGGCGCATCCGGTGGGGTGGTGCGAGCGCCGTCTGGCCGCTGATCTGTCCATTCCGTACCATGACGGTCATGGCGGTCGCCGTTCGTGACGTCGTGGCCATCCCAGGCGCCTCGCTCCGGTTCCTCGCGGGGGAGGGGTTCGCCGCCCAGCCCTTGCGATGGGTCCACATCTCCGAGCTCGAGGACCCCACGCCGTGGCTGAAGGGCGGGGAGCTCATCCTCACGACGGGGCTCCGCCTCGGGGAAACCCCGGCCGCGCAGCGCGCCTACCTCCGCCGGCTGGTCGCCGCCGGGGTCGCCGGGCTCGGGTTCGGCGTCGGATTCGGCCACCAGAAGACCCCGCGGGCGCTCGTCACCGAGGCCGAGAAGCTCGGGTTCCCCTTGTTCGAGATCCCCTACGACCTGCCGTTCATCGCGATCACCGAGGCGGTGTTCACCCGGCTGCTCGCCGAGCAATACGACACCCTGCAGCGCGCGGTCGATGCCGAGCACGTCCTGACCCGCGCGGTGCTCGAGGGCGGCGGCGTGCAGCAGGTCGCCTCATCCCTCGCCCAGGTCGTGAAAGGGTGGGCGCTGCTGCTCGACCTGCACGGCCACCCGATCACGTCGACCTCGCGTGCGGCGACCCTCCGCCAGGAGCGCGTGTGGCAGGAGCTGCTGGTTTCACGTCCTGAGGCCGCCTCGTTCTCCCTAACCCTCGTCGACCGCGGCCACCACGAGTGGATCCAGCCCGTGGGCGCGCGAGGGCGCGTCGAGGCGTTCCTCGCGGTCGGCAAGCCCGACCAGCCAACCCAGGTCGACCGGATCGTCGCGGGTCACGCGCTCAGCCTGTTCGCGATCGAGCTCGCGAAGTCCCGAGCGGTCGCCGATGCCGAGCGCCGACTGCAGGGTGATTTCCTCGATGAGCTCGCGAAGGGGGCGCTCGGTCCGGCCGAGGCCGGCCGCGGCCTCGCGCGCTTCGGGTTCGCGCGTGAGGCCCCCGTGATGGTGGTTGCCCTCGAGGCCGCGGCCGGCCCGTTCGACCCCGACCGGACCGCCCAGGCCGCGACCGACGTCGTTTCCCGCGACGAGGGCGGCTTCCTCGTCTCTGCCCACGACGACGTTGTGCACCTGCTGCTGCCGGCCGAGCCGGCGCCGGACCTCGAGGGGCTCGCGACGTCGATCGCAGCGAAGGCGGAGACCGAGCTGCGGGCCGGCGCCGGCTCGGCGACCTCGGTGGGCGAGATCGAACGCTCGCTCCGCGAGGCCCGCTACGCCCTGCAGGTGTGCCGGTTGGAGGGCTGGCCCCACGCGGGGTTCGGCGATCTCGGCACGTACCGGCTGCTGCTCTCGATGGCCGACCCCGGCGCGCTCCGCGCGTTCGTCGACTCGGTGCTCGCGCCCCTGAACGCCTACGACCGTGACCAGCACGGCGAGCTGCTCGTCAGTCTCCAGGCGTTCCTGCAGCACAACGCTCGATGGGAGACCGCGGCCGCCGAGCTGTTCGTGCACCGGCATACGCTCCGGTACCGGATGCGCAAGGTCGAGGAGCTCACGGGCCGCGATCTCAAGAGCTCGTTCGACCGGATGGAGCTCTGGCTCGCCCTGCGGGCCCGTGACCTGCTCGCGGCCGGTCCCGAGGCCTGATCCCTTCCCGCACGGGGCGCACGGGCGTACCCTTGCTTGGGGGTAGGTCGTATGCGCCGCTACCTGATCGTGGCGAATCAGACCCTGGCTGCGGGTGCGCTGCTCGCCAAGGTCCGTTCCCTCCACGACGCGGGTCCGGCCGAGTTCCATGTCCTGGTGCCGGCGTCGCACCCGGGCGATCACGCCTGGACCGACGGCGAGGTGCTCCTTACGGCCCAACGTCGCCTCGAGCGATGCCTGGCGATGTTCGCGGCGCAGGGGATCGAGGCGGATGGCGAGGTCGGGGACCCGCACCCCGTGGAGGCGATCCGTGACGTCTGGCGCCGGGGGGAGAGGTTCGATGCCATCGTGCTCTCGACCCTTCGCCCGGGGCTCTCGCGATGGCTCAAGCTGGATCTGATCAGCCGTGTCGAGGGGTTCGGGTTGCCGGTGCATCACGTGATCGGGGAGCTGGAACCTGCAGGCACCTGATCGCGCGTTGTCCGATCTGTACAGGGGAGGTTCACGACCCGGCCACGGCGGCGGGTGGCACGCGAAGGCCCGAACGCGCGATACTGACGCTTGATCCCTGGTTCAGCCTGGTTCGTGCCTATCGAAGGAGGAGACATGGCCGACGGGAAGATCTGGCAGCAGTTCATCGGTGGCGAGTGGGTGGACTCGGGCAGGGGGGAGACCGAACCCGACATCAATCCGGCGACGGGTGCGGCCGTCGCCACCGTGCAGGTGGGGACGCGCGAGGACGCGGACAAGGCGGTCGCGGCGGCGCAGAAGGCCTACGACGAGGTCTGGTTCGACACGCCCCCGAAGGAGCGCGCGGCCATGTTGATGAAGCTCGCCGACGCCCTGGACGCCGATGCGGACAACCTCGCACTGCTCGAGGCCGAAGACGTCGGTAAGCCCATCTCGGTGTCGGCCGCCGACATCCCGTTCATCACGGACAACATCCGGTTCTTCGCGGGGGCCGCTCGCGTCCAGGAGGGCAAGTCGACGGGCGAGTACGAGCGAGGCTTCACCAGCATGATCAGGCGGGAGCCGCTCGGCGTCACGGCCGGCATCTGCCCGTGGAACTACCCGTTGATGATGGCGGCCTGGAAGCTCGGGCCCGCGCTCGCCGCGGGGAACACGTCGGTGCTCAAGCCGGCGGAGCTCACGCCGCGGACGACCCTGCGGCTCGCGGAGCTGGCGGCCGACATCTTCCCCCCGGGTGTGGTCAACGTGATCACGGGGCACGGGTCGGAGATCGGAGACCAGCTGGTCCGCAACCCCGACGTGCGACTCGTGTCCGTCACCGGCGACACGTCGACGGGGAAGCTGATCCAAGCGACGGCTGCTGAGACGGTGAAGCGGGTCCACCTCGAGCTCGGGGGCAAGGCGCCCGTCGTCGTGTTCGACGACGCGGACATCAGCAAGGTCGTCGAGACCCTCAAGTTCGCCGGCTACACCAACACCGGCCAGGACTGCACCGCGTCCTGCCGCGTGCTCGCGGGGTCGGGCGTGTTCGACGCCTTGCTGGGTGAGCTCGTGCCGGCGGTGGAGTCGATCAAGGTAGGCGACATCACCGACGAGGAGGTCGAGATGGGCCCGCTCGTGTCGGACGGGCAGCGCAAGAGCGTCGCGGGCTTCGTCGACCGGGCACAGGGGGCCGGCGCCAAGGTCCTGACGGGTGGCGAACCGATCGAAGGGCCGGGAGCGTACTACCGGCCCACCGTGGTGGCCGTAGAGGATCAGAAGGCCGAGATCGTGCAGCAGGAGGTTTTCGGTCCGGTCGTCACGGTGCAACGCTTCACCGACGAGGACCAGGCGGTAGCCTGGGCGAACGACATCGTCTACGGTCTGGCCTCCTCGGTGTGGACGCGGGATGCCGCGCGCGCCGCACGGGTCGCCCGCCGTCTGCAGTTCGGTGCCGTGTGGGTGAACACGCACTTCATGATCACCCCCGAGATGCCGCACGGAGGCTACAAGCAGAGCGGCTACGGCAAGGACATGTCGATGTACTCGCTGG
>CAZZND010000173.1:0-5112 GCA_964655465.1 uncultured Actinomycetes bacterium | reverse complement strand
CTCGACGCGTCGAACGCGGTCATCGCGCGGTCGCCCCAGCGCCACGAGAAGACGCTCTGGACCGACCGTACCGACGGGCAGCGCCCCGTCCTCCAGGCGTGCCTCGACGAGACCGGACAGGCCGACGCCGTGTGCCGGACCGTGCTCACCTACCGCGAACGGGGCGTGCCGCTCATGCATCAGGCGGTGCTGTTCCGGGCGGCGCACCACTCCGACGTGCTCGAGGTTGAGCTCGCTCGCCGCAACATCCCGTTCGTGAAGTACGGGGGGCTCAAGTTCCTCGAGGCCGCGCACGTGAAGGACGCGCTCGCGATGCTCCGCGTGCTCGAGAACCCGTGGGACGAGGTCGCGTGGTTCCGCGTGCTCCAGCTGCCCGAAGGGATGGGGCCCGCGACGGCGCGGCGACTGATGGACGAGCTCGGCGTACACAACCCGAGCGGCTCGTCGCCGATGGTCAACTTGATCGACCATCCCGTGGCGGTGCCCACGAGCGCGGCCGACGGCCTGCGAGAGCTGCGAAGCGCGCTGGCCGGCTGCGCGGACGAGCAGCTCATGACCCCAGCGGCGCAGCTCGAGCGGATCCGTGTGTACCTCGCGCCGGTCTTGGCGCGGCGGTACGACGCCGCGGCCGCGCGCCTCGCCGACCTGGAGCAGCTGGGCTTGCTCGCCCAGGGCTACGAGGCGCGCGGCCGTTTCATCGCGGAACTGACGCTCGACCCCCCGGCGTCGACGTCCGACCTGGCCGGACCGCCCGGGCTCGACGAGGACTACCTGGTGCTCTCGACCATCCACTCGGCCAAGGGTCTGGAGTGGGACGTCGTCCACGTGATCCACGCGAGCGACGGCAACATCCCCTCGGACATGGCCACGGGCGACGAGGACGAGCTCGAGGAGGAACGACGGCTCCTGTACGTCGCGCTCACGCGCGCGAGGCATTCGCTGCACGTGACGTTCCCGCAGCGCTACCACCACACCCTGCGCCGAGAGCGGTACTCGACCGCGCTCGTGTCACGGTTCCTCGACTACGAGGAGGTCCGCGCGACGTTCGACCTACGCGCCCCCGAGGTCGACGTGCGGCAGGATCGGGCGCCGACGATCAGCGGTGTGGCGAGCGTCGACGAGATGCTCGCCGACCTGTTCGGCTGACCGAACCGCTACGCTGCCCCAGATGCCACCGCCCGCGGCCGTGCTCCTCGACCTGTTCGACACGATCGTGCACAGCGAATGGGCGGTCTGGCGCGACCGGCTCGGCGACCTCCTCGGCGTCGACGCGTACACCCTGCACCAGGCCTACTCGACCACGCGTGCGGCCCGCAACACCGGCCGGCACCCCGACGAAGAGGCCGACATGCGCGCGCTCATCGAAGGGGCCGGGATCGACGATCCGCCGATCGACCTCGTCCGCACCTGCGGCTCCGCCCTCTACGAGTTCATGCATGCGGGGATCCGCCTCTACGACGACGTCGTGCCGACGGTCACGGCCTTGCGCGAGTCCGGCACCAGCACCGCGCTGATCAGCAACTGCGACCATTTCGCGGCCGACCTGGTCGATCGCCTCGGCTTGCACGACCTGTTCGACGTGGTGATCCTCTCCTTCGAGGCCGGCGCGATGAAGCCAGCGCCCGTGATCTACCGGACCGCGCTCGAGGCGCTCGGCGAAGTCGACCCCGTCGACGCCGTGTTCGTCGACGATCAGACCTCGTTCTGCGACGGCGCCCGTGACCTGGGCATCGACTCACGGCTCCTCATCCGAGCCGAGGCCCGGCCGCCGGAAGGCGTGTCCGTCGACTCGAACGGGCACCAGGTCATCGCCGATCTCACGGCGCTCCTACCAAGCTGATCGTCGTCAGCCCGGCCCGCTCCTCGTCGAGCGCAGGGCGGCGATAGTCGGGAGGCTTCCGTTACTCATCATCTTGAGTAGGTTCGCTCAGGATCTTGAGTTATCCGTCAGCATCCGATCACCGGTGGTCGGATCAGTGGCAGCGGCCGGTGCCGGCGTCGATGTATGACGGCTGCCCCTCGGCCGAGACGAACTCGAAGTCGTAAGCGCCCGCGCGCAGCCGTAGCTGGAGGAACCCGAACGCCTTCGACTGTCCGCGAACGAACGTGTCGGGGCGCGTGTGGAAGTTGCCGAAGCCGTTCAGGTTGCGGCCGCCAGTGCCGGAGATGAACTGCACGATGCCTCGGTCGGGGTCGAACCGGCCCTGCGTGTCCATCGGCATCCATCTCGAGTAGTTGTGGTTGTGACCCGAGAGAACGACGTCGGCGTCGAACCCGTACAGCAGGTTCCACAGCGGCTTGGTCCTGAGCAGCTCGTACTCCTGCGTCCAGTCGGCCTTCTGGTACTTCAGCCAGTCCCAACGCGGGTGGTGCCAGTACGCGAGCGTGCACTCGGCGTTGTCGGCCGCGAGGTCGGCGGCCAGCCACTCGTACTGCGCGGAGCCCGGCTCGCACTCGACGCCCCCGGCGCGGCAGATCGTGGAGTCGAGCGACACGATGTGCCAGGCCCCCAGGTCGAACGAGTAGTAGGGCGCCGGCGCGCGGTCGCCGAAGTAGGTGAAGTAGCCGGCCGCGCCCTCGGTGCCGTACTCGTGGTTCCCCGGCGCCGGGTAGGTGACCGGCAGCAGTCCGCCGAAGTACACGTCGTAGTTCTCGACGAAGTTCGCGTACTCGCCGTACTCGTACTGGATGTCGCCGAGCGCCAGGAACGCGTCGTAGCCGCCGGCCTCGATCGAGGCCGCGACGTCATCGTACTGGCAGACGCTCGGGTTGTTGCCTGGCGGGTTCTTGCACGCGATGTCGCCCACCGCGGCGACCACCGGAGCGGCGGGCGGGGCTGCCGACGAGACGGTCGCCGTCCCGAGCGCGCCGATGGCCGCCACGAACGCGAACGACCCTACGAACAGTCTGCGGATCACGACATCGCCTCCCAGGAGTCCCGAGCCGCCGACGCTAGCCGGGCGCGGTCCCGGCGGTCAACGGCCGGACGGCTAGATCCCGACGCCGCGCGGCGCGGCCTAGACTTCGCCACATGTCGAAGCTCCACGCCGAGGTCTACCACCGCGAGCTGCTCAGGCTGCAACAGGAGCTGGTGAAGATGGAGGACCACGTGGCCAGGACCGGCACCCGCGTGGTCGTGATCTTCGAGGGGCGCGACGCCGCCGGCAAGGGCGGCACCATCAAGCGCATCACCGAGCACCTGAACCCCCGGATCACCCGCATCGTGGCCCTGCCCAAGCCCACCGACCGGGAGCGCACGCAGTGGTACTTCCAGCGCTACATCGACCAGCTGCCCGCCGCGGGCGAGATCGCCCTGCTCGACCGCTCCTGGTACAACCGCGCCGGCATCGAGCACGTGCTGGGGTTCTGCACCCCGCAGGAGTACCGGCTGTTCCTGCGTCAGTGCCCGATCGTCGAGCGGCTCCTGGTCGAGGACGGCATCCACCTCATCAAGTACTGGTTCTCGGTGAGCGATGAGGAGCAGGAGCGCCGGTTCCAGAAGCGGAGCGACGATCCCGTGCGCCGCTGGAAGCTCTCACCCACGGACCTCGAGTCACGGCGCCACTACGTCGACTACTCGCGTGCGAAGGACGAGATGTTCGTGCACACCGACATCACCGAGGCACCGTGGTTCGTGGTCGAGGCCGACGACAAGCGCGCGGCGCGCCTCAACTGCATCGCTCATCTGCTCTCGACGGTGCCCTACGACGAGCCCCCCATCGAACCGATCGAGATCCCGATGCGACAGTCGGACGTCGGCTACGTGCGGCCGCCCCGCGAGCTGTCGACCTACGTCCCGGACCACGTGGCGACGTTGTCCGGCTGACCGTTAGCAGAGGTCGTCGATCGTCTCGGCGACGGTCTTGCGGATCCCCGTGACGAACGGGATCTCTTCCTTGGTGAACCGCCGCGCCTCGGTGGCGCGGAGCGCTCGGATACAGTCGACGATCCGGTCGAGCTCGGCCGCCTCGAACGCAAGGATCCATTCCCAGTCACCGAGGCCGAAGGCGCTCGTCGTATTCGCGAGGATCTCAGGGAACCCCCTGCCCACCCCGCCGTGGGTGCGGAGCAGCTCGCCACGCTCCTCGCGTGGGAGCAGGTACCACTCGGGCGTGCGCACGAACGGATACACGCAGGCATAGCGCTCGGGCGGCGTCCCCTTCACGAACGCCGGCTGGTGGTCGGCGGTGAACTCCGCAGGCTTCACGACCCCCATGAACATGAACGTGGGCTCGAGGTGCGAGCCGACCTCGGTCCGGCGGAACTCGACCAGCGCCCGCTGAACATCGTCGGCGGTCGGACCGATGAGCCAGAGCATCACGTCTGCGTCGGGACGGAACCCGACCGTCGAGTACGTGCCGCGTACGGTGACCTGCGGCTCCCAGGCCTTGTAGAGATCGTCGATCTCGCGGGCCGCGCGTGCGCGGTCGTCGGGGTCGCGCAGCGCCTCGCGGAGCGCGGGCGTCGCGCGGAAGACCGGGTACAGGGCGTAGATCGTGTCGCTCATGACAGGCTCCTCAGGTGCTGCAGGACGGTCTCGGCCGCCTCGCCGGCGGCGCGCACGCAGTCGGGCACGCCGACCCCATCGTAGGGCTGCCCGCAGATCACGACACCAGCCGGCAGGTGCGCGCGGGCCCGTGAGACGCGTTCGATGTGACCCAGCTCGTACTGGGGCATCGACGCCGGCCACCGGACGACCGCAGAGTGCTCCGGGTCCGGCAGCGGCAGCAGCACGCTGAGGTGCCGCGCGCAGGCCTCGACGATGTCGTCGTCGGGCGCGTCGAGCACATCCTCGTCACCGTCGGCACCGACGAAGCAGCGGAGCACCGCGCGGGTGCCGAACGCCGGATCGGGCCATTTCGACGAGAGCCAGGTGACGGCGGTGAAGGGCGCGGCGCCGCGAGGCACGACGAACCCCGACCCCGCAGGGATCCCGTCGGCCGTGCCCTCCGCGTAGACGAGCAGGACGACGCCGGTCGAGACGACCCGGATGTTCGCGAGTTCCGCCGCGGTGTCGCGGGCGACGGGCTCGAGCAGCGCCCGGGCCTCGGCCGCCGCCACGGCGAGGACCACGGCGTCGCCCGCGACGTCGCCGAGCCCGGCCACCGCGGT
>CAZZND010000172.1:0-5114 GCA_964655465.1 uncultured Actinomycetes bacterium | reverse complement strand
AGAACACGAAGAACAGGATCAGGTCGAACGCGATGAACGTGCCGGCCATGCCGGTCTCGAGCAGCAGCATCAGGGCCAGGAACGCCTTCGTGCGTCCGGGTGAGGGCACGTAGTGCCACGTGTAGACGGCGCACAGGAACGACAGCAGGTAGGTCAGGATGTACAGCGGCATCGACATGCCGTCGATCCCGACCGTGTAGCTGACGCCGATCGACGGGATCCACGGCACGTCGAGCGCGTACTGCAGACCCTGCCCCGCCGCCGCGTAGTCGAAGTCCGCGGCGATCGCGACGGCGAAGATCAGCCCGACGGCGGTGACCACGATCCCGAGACCGCGGACCAGCCGATCCTTTTCCTTCGGCACGAGCACGATCACGAGAGCCCCCAGCAAGGGCAGGAACGTCGTGATGGTGATCGCGGAGTTATCCCAGGTCATCGTCTGTCCTCGCTCCTTCTAGATCACGTCAGCCGAACGAAGAAGGCGGTGAGCACGATCACGCCGGCGATCACGCCGGCGGCGTACCACTGCACGTTTCCGGATTGGAGGTATTTCAACAGACCGCCACCGGCCTCGGCGACGTTGGCCGCCCCGTTCACGGATCCGTCGATCACGGTGCGGTCGAACCACATGATCACGTGCGAGAGACCGCGCGCGAGCGCGGCGGCACCGTTCACGATGCCGTCGAGCACGTGCTGGTTGAACCGGTAGACCCAGGCCGACCACGTGTCACGGACGGGCCGGACGATCCACCGCATGTAGAAGGCGTCGATGTAGTAGCGCTCCTGCAGCACGCCCCACACGGGCCCGAGGCGGCGTTGCATCGGATCCTCGGCCGTCCGGCGTCTGTAGACGGAGTACCCGGAAGCGATCCCGGTCCACGCAACGACCGTGCTCGCGATGATGATCGGCCAGTGCACGACGGCCTCGTGCGGGTGCTCGAAGTAGACCCACTGGCCGAAAACCTGGAACAGCAGGCCCGCGAGGGTCGCGGGCACGGCCAGGATCAGCAGCGGCCACGCCATCGACGGCGGCGACTCGTGCGGGTCGGCGTGCCCCTGGTACTCGCCGTAGAAGGTCAGCAGGACCATCCTGGTCGTGTAGAACGCCGTGAGCCCGGCGGTCAGCAAGAACGTGACGAGCAGCCAGGTCGTCTGCGTATCGTTCGCGACGACGAGCAGCTCGTCCTTGGACCAGAACCCGGAGAACGGGAAGATGCCGGCGAGCGCGAGCGAGCCGATCAGCATCGTCGCGAAGGTGATCGGCATCTTCTTCCGCAGGCCACCCATGTCGCTCATGTTGTTCGAGTGCACGGCGTGGATCACCGAGCCGGCACCCAGGAAGAGCAGGGCCTTGAAGAACGCGTGGGTGAACAGGTGGAAGACGCCCGCGGTGTAGCCCTCCTCCCCCATCCCGAGCCCCGCGACCATGTAGGCGAGCTGCGACAGCGTCGAGTAGGCGAGCACGCGCTTGATGTCGTCCTGCGCGATGGCCAAGACCGCGGCGCCGAGCATGGTGATCGCGGCAACGATCGCCACGATCGTCAGCACGAACGGGTCGGCGACGATGAAGACCTCGAACAGGCGTCCCACCAGGTAGACGCCCGCCGCGACCATGGTGGCCGCGTGGATCAAGGCGCTGACCGGGGTCGGGCCGGCCATGGCGTCGGGGAGCCAGACGTGCAGCGGGAACTGCGCGGACTTGCCGATGGCGCCCCCGAACAGCAGCAGGGCAGCCGCGGCGACGAACGCGGTGCTGACCTCGCCTTGCGCGATGACCTCGGTGGTCTCGTTGATGTTCGTGGTGACGAAGCCGGTCGCCGCGATCAACGCGAAGAACCCGAACATCATGGGAACGTCGCCGATCCGCGTCGTGATGAAGGCCTTGATCCCCGCGTTGGAGTTGACGCGATCCTCGTACCAGTGGCCGATCAGCAGGTACGAGCACAACCCCATGATCTCCCAGCCGATCAGCAGCTGGATGACGTTGGACGAGACGACCACGACCAGCATCGCTGCGGTGAACATCGAGAGCACGAAGTAGAACCAGGTGTAGCGGACGTCGCCCTTCATGTAGCCGAGCGAGTACACCTGCACCATCAGCGAGACCGACGTGACGACCACGAGCATGACGGCCGTCAGCCCGTCGACCAAGATGCCGAGCTGCAGCTCGAGCGGCCCGATGTCGAACCAGGCCAGGTTCGTCTCGTACTCGCCGGTGGTGCCCTGGACGAAGTTCCACAGCACCCCGAGCGAGAACAGGAACGCGACGAAGACCGCCGCGATGCCGAAGGCGCTGCCCTTGCCGGGCGTACGCTTGCCGAACGCCAGGATCAGCCCGGCCGAGACGAACGGCAGCAGCGGGATGAGCCAGGCGTAGTGCGCGAACCAGTTGAACGCCGAGGCGGCGTGCTCCGCCCCCTCGGCGGCCGTGGCGCCGCCCTCGCTCGCGAGGAACCCGATCAGTCCTACCACTTGAGGAGGTTCACCTCATCGACGTTGATCGAGGCCCGGTTGCGAAACAGCAAGATCACGATCGCGAGCCCGATCCCGACCTCGGCGGCAGCGACGGCGATCACGAAGAGCGCGAAGATCTGCCCGGTGGTCTCCTGCAGAAGGGCGGAGAACGCGACCAGGTTGAGGTTGACCGCGTTCAGCATCAGCTCGATGGCCAACAAGATCATGATGGCGTTGCGCCGAGCGAGCACCCCGTAGACGCCGGCGCTGAACAGCAGGGCCGAGAACGCCAGGATGAAAGGGAGCCGGATCACCGATCCACCTCGTCCTTGCGGGCCAGCACGATGGCACCGATCAGCGCCGCGAGCAGCACGAACGACACCGCCTCGAACGGCAAGACGTAGTCGCGGAACAAGGCGTCGCCGATCGCGAGCGACCCGCCGGTGATCGGCGGCGGCGCGGGGGCGCTCGCCGGGAACGCGTCCTGGATCAGGAACACCAGGCCCGCGAACAGCAGCGCCGACACGACGAAGCCGACCGCCCGGTTCTTGCTGTCGAGCGAGTCGCGCCCGATCGGGGCCTTCGTGAGCATCAGACCGAACAAGAACAAGATCACGATGGCGCCGACGTAGATCAAGATCTGGACCCAGCCGACGAATTCGGCACCGAGCAGCAGGAACGTGACGGCCACCGAGAGCAGCGCAACCAACAGGTACAGAGCCGCGTGGACGACGTTACGGGCGCCCACGACCCCGATCGCGGCGAGCGAGCCGATCGTGGCCGTCACGATGAAGGCGTACTCCTGCGGGCTCAGGACGCCACCCCTTCGGCGCCCTCTTCGAGCGCGGGTGGCGGCAGGACGGTGTAGGTCCACTCCTCGAGCCGCTCCTTCTCGTGCGTCATCTCGGCGATGTCGTACTCGGCGTACTCGAACTCCGGGCTCCAGAACAGCGCATCGAACGGGCAGACCTCGACGCAGATGCCGCAGTACATGCAGAGCGCGAAGTCGATGGCGAACCGGTCCAAGATCTTGGCGCTCCGCGCCCGGCCACCGCCCGCGGGCTCGTGCGACTCCTTGTGGGCGTCGATGTAGATGCACCAGTCGGGGCACTCACGCGCGCACTTGTAGCAGACGGTGCAGTTCGCCTCCTTCAGCGCGATCACACCGCGGGTACGCGCCGGCAGGTCGGGCTTCACGTGCGGGTACTGGACCGTGATGGCCGGCCTCAGCATGGTCTTCAGCGTGACACCGAGCCCCTTCAACAGGCCTTGGCCGATCCCGCGGGTCATCTGCACGTCGGTCATCTAGAACGCCACCTTGAAGTAGCTGACCCCCAAGATCCAGACGAGGGTGAACGGGATCAGCCCCACCCAGGCGAAGCGCTGCAGCTGGTCCTCACGCAGACGCGGGAAGGTCGCGCGGAGCCAGACGATGAAGAAGGCGAGCGCGAAGATCTTGCCCATCATGTGCAGCGGGCCCGGGATGGCCGACAGACCCGGCAGCGGCAGGTAGCCGCCCAGGAACAAGGTGGCCGCGACGCCCGACATGACGACGATGCCGCCGTATTCGGCGAGGAGGAAGAACGCGAACTTGAGCCCCGTGTACTCGGTGTAGGCGCCGAAGATGATCTCGGAGTCCGCCACCGGCATGTCGAACGGCGGACGGGTGAGCTCGGCCACGCTCGCGATCATGAACACGATGAACATCGGGAACAGCGGGATCACGTACCACAGGCCCTGCTGGGCCTCGACGATGCCGATGAGCGACATCGTGGAGGCGAGCATGACGACCGTGGCCGCGGCGAGCACCAGCGGCAGCTCGTAGGCGATCAGCTGGGCGGCGGCACGGAGCGCACCGATCAGCGAGAACTTGTTCGCGCTGGACCAGCCCGCCATGAGCACGCCGATGACGCCGACGCTCGACATGGCCATCACGAAGAAGATGCCCACGTCGAGGTCGATCGCGAAGATCGTCCCGCCGAACGGCAGGACGACGAGCGTCACGATGTAGGGGACGAGCGCGACCCCCGGCGCCAGCGAGAACACCGTGCGGTCGGCGGCCGCGGGGACCACGTCCTCCTTCTGGATGAACTTCACGCCGTCGGCCACAAGCTGGGCCCAGCCGTGGAACGCGCCCGCCTCCATCGGCCCCAGCCGCGCCTGCATGTGCGCGAGGACCTTGTGCTCCATGTAGCCGACCACGAGCGGCACCACCAGGAAGAACCCGACCACGAGCACCGTCTTGACCAGCAGGGCGAGCCAGAAGCCCGGCAGCCAGTCGTCGATGAACGACTGCGCGATCACTCGTCCCCGTCCTCTTCGCCCTCGACGGCGCCCGGCCACGGCTTGACGTCGCGCGACATGAGCGGGAAGTCCTTGCGGAGCGGGTGACCCTCGAAGGGCTCGGGCAGCAGGAGCTTGACGGGGCGCGGGTGACCCTCGAAGCGGATCCCGAACATCTCGGCTGCCTCGCGCTCATGCCAGTCGCAGGTCGCGAAGATGTCGTGGATCGAGTCGATCACGGGGTCCTCGGATGGCAGCGCGACGCGCACGCGCACGTTGTGGTGGTGCTGGGTCGAGAACAGGTGCGTCACGACCTGGAGCCCGGCCTCGCCGAGGTCGACGCCGCCGGTGAAGTCGCAGAAGTCGCAGGCCAGGTC
>CAZZND010000171.1:0-5140 GCA_964655465.1 uncultured Actinomycetes bacterium | reverse complement strand
GTCGTGAACAACGCGGGCACCAGCCGCGACAAGATGTTCCATCGCATGGACGACGTGCTCCTCGAGTTCGTCCTGAACGTGAACCTCAAGACCGCGTTCCACACCACGCTCGCAGCGATGCCCTACCTGCGCGAGGTCGCGAAGCTGGAGCTCGAGGCGAACGACGCGGTTCGATACCAGCGCAAGATCACGTTCACCGCGAGCGCCTCCGCGCTGATCGGCAATCCCGGCCAGTCCAACTACGCCGCCGCGAAGGGCGCGCTCATCGCGATCACCCGGACCCTCGCTCGTGAACTGGCGCCGTTCGGCATCAACGTGAACGCGGTCGCTCCGGGCGTCATCGACACACGGCTGACACGGCCGAAGGAGCCGGGGGCGGCGATCGGCATCCCAGCCGAGCTTCGGGAGCGGCTCATCGCTGACGTGCCGATGGGGCGCGCCGGCTCGGCCGAAGAGGTGGCAGCCGTGCACGCGTTCCTTGTCTCCCCCGACGCCGACTACGTCACCGGCGTCACGATCCCCGTCGCCGGAGGCATGGTCGGGACGATGTGAGACACGACGCGCTGATCTGCGTCTCGGCGGCCGCCACGGCGCCGACACACCCCCTGCATCGATCCTGCTCACGAGGCGTCCTAGGCGATCGGGAATCCCTGCCGCTGGGACCCCGACGCGTCAGGACATCATGCCGGGGATGTCGGGCCGGCGCGGGGCTTGACCCTCCGACAGGGGTGCGTTCACCGCCGCGAGGCCGCGCTCCGCGAATCAAGACGAGGGACGGCACAACCCCGGTTGTCCGTGAGGTCGACGCGGCCGATTTGGATGCGGAGCGCGACAACGGCGGTCGGATCGGTGACCGCCAGATGGGACAGTGATCTCGGGGGGCTGTTGCATCGCGTACTGACATGCATCGGGCTCGCGTACGCTGACCGCGACGGGGTCGTGCGGGATCCGGACCTAACCGTCTGCGTGGTCGGCGACCCGCGGACGGCTCGGATCTTGCCTCGATACCGAGCGATCCGAACGGATGGAGGCTGCGCGGAAGGAAGATCGACGCCGCAGGGTAGGTTCTGTCCGATCGGAAGAGAGGAGACGGGCGTTGGCGTTCGTACAGGGTTCGAAGGCGGACATCCACTACGAACAGGAGGGTGAAGGCCCCGACATCGTCTGGGTGTCCGGCGCCGGTGGGACCGCCGACTCATGGGGCTACCAACTCCCCCACTTCCGGACGTCGTTCCGCAACACGACCTTCGACACGCGCGGCGTCGGCACCACCAGGACCGACGCACCGCACCCCTGGCCCATCGAGGACTTCGCGACCGATGTCGCCGATCTGATCCGAGCGGTCTGCGATCCGCCGGTGGCGCTCGTGGGGCTCTCGTTCGGCGCCGGCATCGTCCAGCAGGTCGCGATCGACCACCCCGACCTGGTCCGCGTCGCCATCCCGATGGGGACGGGCGCCCGGAGCGTCGGCTGGACCTGGGACTACCAGATGGCCGAGATCGAGTGGCGACGAGCCGGGCACGGGTTCGCGTCGGATCCAACGTCAGCCATGATGGCGACGATCCACTACGCGGCGATGTTCTATCCCGCCAAGGTCCTCGGCGACCGTGAGCTGTGGCCCAAGCTCCGCGACGAGCTGTTCGGGTACTACGCCGACGGAGGCGAGGAGGCGTCGCTGATCGCGCAGTGGCTGCCGTGCGTCACCTTCGATCAGACCGAGCAGCTCCCCGGATGCCAGGTGCCGATGCACGTGGTCGCATTCGAACAGGACGTGCAGGCCGTCCCGCAGGACAACCAGGAGGTCGCGGAGCTCGCCGGCAACGCCGAGTACCACGAGTTCGCCGGCATGGGCCACTGCTCGATCTACGGCCACACCCACGACATCCTGAACCCCTTCATCGAGGGGTTGATCAGGCGATACCTGTAGACCGTCCGGTCCCGCGGAGTCGCCATCACCTCACACGTGATCCCGCGGGAACCGCCGGCTCCACGTCTTGACGAAGACACGCCGTTCGTCCTCGAATGCCTCGAGGACGTCATCCACGAGGAACGACTCGGCGTCGGAGGTCATCGTGCTCGTCGTCTGAACCCGAACCCTCCACGGGTCGCGCGCCAGACCGAAGCTCCGTTCGCACCGGACGGACGCCGTCAGCGGGTCGTGATCGTGGATCGTCGCCCGGTCAAGGTAGCGCCAGGAGACCTCGATGTCCCCGTCCTCGTAGTACGTCCGCTCGTTGCCGTCGCCGTTGCTCTCGGTCGTGGTGGTCGCGGCCGTCGGATCCCGCGTGAGGATGCGCCGCGTCGGCTCTGCCTCGAGCACCTGGGCCCGGAGCCCGGGGGCCTGCTCGGGCGGTCCGAACGGATCGTGGTCCAGGTCCGACGCCAGCGGGAGCCTCACCGGCAGGCTGAGGTGCGACCCGCGGCCCGTGTAGACGGTCAACTCGACGGGCTCGGGCGAAGGCCAGAACCACGGCCAGTATGCGGTCCCGAGGGAGAGCCGCAACCGGTGGCCGGGATCGATGGCCTGGCCCAGCAGGTTGAGGTCGAACGCCACCGTCGTGCGTTCGCCTTCCACCATCGGCCTCGGTTCGTCGTGACCCTCCCGGTGCGTGAGGTTCAGGGCCCCCCGGGTGATCAACGTCGACGTCCCGTCGGGGGCGACATCGCACAGCCGGGCCACGACCATCGCGTTCGCACGGTCCACCGAGAGATCCAGGGCCAACCTCGGTCGACCGATCAGCTCGACCCGGTGCTCGAGCGGATCGGTCTCGAACGTGAGGCAGAGGGCGTCTTCCTCACGCTGGTCGGCCGGGAGGTCCTCGTCCCACCCGTGCGGGCACCAGATGCCGCCCAAGGCCCCATGCCGGTGCACCGTCGTGTGCCGCATGGCGGCGGGCTCGGCCTCCGAGGATCCGCCGAGCCGATCCGGATGGAGAGCCAGGGACCATGGCTCGATCCGCTCGGACGGCCAGGCGTCCTCGGCGATCCAGCGGCCCCCCCTCGGTTGGTTCGCCGACCCCGGACGGTAGGGGTCCTGGAGGAACGCACGGAGCACGGGCTCGTCCTCGATGCCGTTCTCGATCCCCTTCAGCCATCGGTCCCACCAGCGCAGGCACTCCTGCAAGAAGCCGATCGTCGGGCCGGGGGTGATGTCCTGCGGCCAGCCGTGGGCCCAGGGCCCGATCAGGCCCTTGCGCACTCCGCGGTGGTTCGCGAGGAACCGCGTCACCGAGTTCACGTACCCGTCGGCCCACCCCCCCACCATGTAGACGGGGCAGGTGATCGCGTCGTAGTCCTCGCACACCGAGCCGTGCTTCCAGTATTCGTCCCGGCGCTGGTGACCCAGCCACCGGTCGATGTTCGGCGGGTTGTGCTCCAGCCGGGTGAACCACAGGTCACGCCAGCGGTCTCCCACGGCCGCCGGATCGGGTGGGAGCGCCATGTACGCGAGCATGTAGCTGCTCCACGTGAGGTTCCGGGTGAGCAGCGCGCCGCCCATGTAGTGGACGTCGTCGGCGTAACGGTCGTCCGTCGACAGCATGCTGATGACGGCCTTGAGCTGAGGTGGTCGGCGTGCCGCGACCTGCAGGCCGTTGAAACCGCCCCAGGAGAACCCGATCATGCCGATGTCACTGGTGCACCACGGCTGGTCGGCGATCCAGGCGAGGACCTCGAGGGCGTCGTCCTGCTCCTGCGGCGCGTACTCGTCCACGAGCACGCCCTCGGAGTCCCCCGCACCACGGAGATCGACGCGGACATACGCATATCCGTGGGCCGCGAACCATGGCCCCGTGTGGGCATCGACCGGCGCCATCAGGTCTCCCTTGCGGTAAGGGATGTACTCGAGGATCGCGGGCACCGGCGAGGATCCAGCGTCGGTCGGTAGCCACAGACGCGCCCCGAGCAGGCAGCCGTCGCTCATGGGGATCTCGACGTGGTCGATCCGGCGCACCGCTGGGTCCATCTTCCTCCCCGCTGACGTGAGGCTCTCGGAGCCTAGCCGAGGTCCCGGGCTCCCTCGATCGGACCGCGTGACGGGGAGTAACGGGGGCGCGGCGACGGGCTCTTGCCCGGCGAGAGTCGAGTCCGTACCGTCCCGCCCAACTGTCCGTCGTGTCGGTGCATGGAAGCTGGAGGGAGGGATCGATCAGCGGCTCGCACCGTGTCGTGATCGTCGGCGGAGGGATCGTCGGAGCCTCCGTCCTGTACCACCTCGCCCTGCGGGGTGCGACCGACCTCCTCCTGCTCGAGCGCGACGAGCTGACGGCCGGCAGCACGTGGCACGCCGCAGGAGGGTTCCACGGGGTCAACCAGGACCCGTCGATCGCGGCCCTCCAGCGCTACGCGATGGACCTCTATCCGGTGATCGCCGTCGAGACGGGACGCGATATCGGCCTGCACCCGTCCGGAGGCATCAAGCTGGCAGGGACCAAGGACCGCTGGCGATGGCTCCGGGCCCATCACGCGTGGCTCATGGCCCACGGCGCCGAGCCCGTGCTGCTCGACGCGGACGAGGCGGCATCGATGGTCCCGATCATGGATCCGCGAGGCGTCATCGGTGCGCTGTTCGACCCGGCTGAGGGATACCTGGACCCGTATCAGGTGACCCACGCGTTCGCCGCGGCCGCCAAGGCCCGAGGCGCGAACGTGCGCGAGCGAGTCATGGTGCAGGCGATCGAACCGACCCCGGATGGGTGGCGTGTCCAGACCGACGCTGGGCCGGTCGATGCCGAGCACGTCGTGAACGCCGCCGGGTTGTGGGCCCGTCGCGTGGGTGCGATGGTGGGGGTCGACCACCCCCTTGTACCGATCCTGCACCACTACCTCGTCACCGACACGATCCCGCAGATCGCCGGGCTCGAGGGCGGGATGCCCAAGGTCGTCGACCTGGAGGGCTTCACCTACATGCACCGTGAAGGCGACGGCGTCGTGCTCGGGGTCTACGAGCGACAACCGCGACACTGGCACCCGGACGGGGTCCCGTGGGACTTCGGCCGCCGCCTCCTCCCCGAGGATCTGGAACGCATCGGGCCCGAACTGACGATCGGGTTCGAGCGCTACCCGGCGCTCGCCGAGACGGGCATCCGGCGATGGGTCCATGGGCCGTTCACGATCACCCCCGACGGCAACCCACTCGTCG
>CAZZND010000170.1:2255-5145 GCA_964655465.1 uncultured Actinomycetes bacterium | reverse complement strand
CCGTGACCTTGCCGCCCGAGGTCGAGACGGAGACCGGGGCGCGCCGGGTCGACCTGGACACGCTGCTCGCCGAGTCCGATTTCATCTCGATCCACACGAACCTCACGCCCGAGACGCGGCACCTGTTCAGCACCGAGCAGTTCCGGGCGATGAAGCCGAGCGCCGTGCTGGTGAACACCTCGCGCGGACCGGTGGTCGACGAGGCGGCGCTCGCCGACGCGCTCGAGGCGGGCGAGCTGTTCGCCGCCGGGCTCGACGTGTTCGAGAAGGAGCCCGAGGTCACCGAGAAGCTCCTGGGGCTCGAGAACGCGGTGATCATCCCGCACCTGGGCAGCGCGACGGTCGACACCCGCGACGCGATGGGACACGTCGCCGTCGACAACGTGTTCGCGGCCCTCGACGGCAAGCGGCCGCCGACGCTGCTGAACCCCGACGCGTTCACGGGGTAGGCGGTGGCGAAGGGGGCGGCCGCGACGGGCGGCCGTGGGCGGCCCGCCCCCGAGCAACTCCGTCGCGACGTCCGCCTGCTCACGACGCTGCTCGGCGAGGCCATCCGCGCGCACGGCGGCGAGCAGCTCTTCGCGACGGTCGAGGCCCTGCGACGCGCGGTGATCAGGCTGCACGAGCACCCCACGCCGTCGCGCGCCGCAGCGGTCGACCGGCTGGTCGGGGCGATCTCGCGAGAGGACGCGGTGCGCGTCGCCCGTGCGTTCACGGCGTTCTTCCAGCTCGTCAACGTGGCCGAGGACCGGCAGCGGGTCCGTGAGCTGCGGGCCCGCGGCGGCCGGACGCTGCCCCCGCCTCTTGACCGCGACGTCGAGCTCACCGAGGTCCTGACCGCGCACCCGACCGAGGTCAAGCGGCGCGCGGTGGTCGAGCATCTCTGGCGGATCGGCGATGCGCTCGATGAGCTCGACGACCCGCGATGCGCCGGCCGCGTGCGCGCCGAGCTCCGCCGACGTATGGCCGAGGACGTGACCGCGCTCTGGCTCACCGATCCCGTCCGCCGCCACGCCCCCTCGCCGCTCGACGAGGTGCGCGCAACCATGGCCCTGTTCGACCGGACGATCTTCACGACCCTCCCCCGGGTCCTTCGCTCCACCGGCCCGCGGGTACGGCTCCGCTGGGCGACCTGGGCCGGAGAGATCCGCGACGGGAACCCGCGGGTCACGGCCCAGGTCACCGCCGACGCGGCCGCGATCTCGCGCGACCACGTCCTGCGCGGCTACGAGGCCGCCGCGCGCCGGATCGCGCGGTCGCTCGCCGTGAGCGACACCGACGTGCCGGCGACCCTTTCGCTCCGGCGCTCGCTCGCCCGCGATGCCGCGGCGTTCCCGGCCCGTGCCACGGAGCTCGCCCGAACGCTGCCGGACGCGCCCCACCGGCGCAAGCTCGTGCTGGTGGCGGACCGGATCGCCGCCACGCGAGACGGTCGCGACGGCGGCTACGCGGGGCCCGACGGGTTCCGCCGCGACATCGAGACGCTCCGGACGTCGCTCCGCTCAGGAGGCGCCGCGATCCTCGCCGACGGCGACCTCGCGCATCTCGCGTGGCAGGCCGACGCGTTCGGCTTCCACCTCGCCTCGATCGAGGTCCGCCAGCACGCGTCCGTGCTCCGCGCGGCGGCGACGCGGCCCGACCCCGAGGCCGACGCCACCTTCCGCGCGATCGCCGCGATCCAGGCCTCGCTCGGCGAGGAGGCGTGCCACCGGCTCGTCATCAGCTTCACGCGCGAGGCGGCCGACGTCGCGGCTGCCTACCGGCTCGCGCGACGGGCCGACCCCGCGCTCCCCCGCCGGCTCGACGTCGTGCCGCTGTTCGAGTCCGCGGCCGAGCTCGCCCACGCGACCGCGATCTTGGACGACATCGTCGCGCTCGCGCCGGTCCGCACGCGCCTGCGCGCGAACGGTGGCCGGCTCGAGGTGATGCTCGGCTACTCCGACTCGGCGAAGGAGGCCGGCGTGCTCGCCGCCTCGCTCGCGCTCTACGAGACCCAAGGCGCGATCGCCGACTGGGGCCGGCGCCGCGGCCTGACGATCACGTTGTTCCACGGCCGCGGAGGCGCGCTCGGTCGCGGCGGCGGCCCCACGGCGCGCGCGATCGTCGCCCAGCCGCCCGGGTCGGTCGACGGCCGGTTCAAGGTGACCGAGCAAGGCGAGGTCGCGTTCGCTCGCTACGGCGACCCCGACGTCGCGTGGCACCACCTGGAGCAGCTCGCGCGCGCGGTCGCGGCGGCGCCGGGTGTCGAAGACCCGGACCCCGCCGACGCGTTCGCCTCAGAGATCGCAGCGATGCGCGAGGCGAGCGAGGCGGCGTGGCGGGCGCTCGTCACCACCCCGGGGTTCGCCCGCTGCTTCACTCGCGCCACCCCGATCGAGCAGATCGCGAGCCTGCCGATCGCCTCGCGGCCGGTCTCCCGTGCCGCCACGGTGGACGACCTCGACGCGCTGCGCGCGATCCCGTGGGTGTTCGCGTGGGCGCAGGCGCGGGTGAACCTGCCGGGCTGGTACGGCCTGGGGACCGGGCTCGAGGCGGTGGCCTCGCAGCGAGGCGGCCTCACGTGCCTCCGCCGCATGCACCGCGCGTGGCCGTTCTTCGCCGTCATCGTGGAGAACGCGGAACTGTCGCTCGCGAAGGCCGACCGCGCCCTCGCGGAGCGTTACCTCGCCCGGGCCGAGCGACCCGACATCACCGCGGTCATCGTCGAGGAGTGGGACCGGACGCAGGAACTTCTCCTGCGGGTCACGGGGCACGACCGGCTCCTGGCGGGGCGTCCCGCGTTGCAGCACGCGATCGACCTGCGCGCGCCCTACGTCGACGCGCTGTCGTTCCTCCAACTGCACTCGATCGGCGACCCCGAGGCGACGCGCCTCGTGCAGGCGACGATCGG
>CAZZND010000170.1:0-2155 GCA_964655465.1 uncultured Actinomycetes bacterium | reverse complement strand
ATACCGGAGACGAGAAGATCTAGGGAGACCCAAGGATCTCATGTCCGCCAACCCGCCGCCAGATGATGTGCGGTGCGCCCTCGGTGACTTCGGGACCATACTGGAAGGTAGCCCGGCCATCTGCCCCTTCCCAGGTCTCGAAGATGCCACGAGCGCCTTGCACGGACTTGACCCGCAAGCTCCCGCGAAACTGGCCATGCGGAAGATGCTCTAGATCTTCGACGAACTTCCTCGCGGCCTCCTTGAAGGCAGCGCGATCGTCGGGTGAGAGCCGCCGGTAGTCGGCCTTGAACGTATCGGTGCGGTCGTATGTGGGCACTCAGACCGCCCGACAGTCAGTCGTCGAGAGCCGCCAGAAACTCCTGGGAGCTGTCAGATCGAGTGACCCGACCGGCCGCGATGTCGGCCGAAGCAGCGGCCTCGCCTTCCTGCCAAGACTTGGTCCAGAACCAAGCCTGAGCAGAGTCGATAACCTTCTTCGGGCGGAGAAGGATGCCGTCGCTGACCACCTGGATCTCGATCGGGTCCCCCTCCTCCAGGTGCGCAGCCTCGCGCACCCTCGATGGGAGGGTGATCTGGCCCTTGGCTCGAAGTCGTGTCATTCGGACTGGGATCGACATAGACATAGACTCGCTCCTTCGCCGGTAGGAACCTCTCATAGGGAGATTATCTTTCCGTCTTACTTTCGGAGGGACCCTACCCCATCTTGAGTGAGTTCTCATGTCCCCTAAATGGGGGACATGGTCATGCTACCCAGGACCATCGAGATCACGGCCGGCTACCGGCCGGGCGGCTTCCTGCTCTATCCTCCGGCTCTCGTCCCGTGCGGCAGACCGGCGGGACCCGATCGGGAGGAACCCATGGCTGACCTGGTGACCACGATCCCCGCGCTGCACCCGGGCGAGCGGCTGCTCTGCGGCCCCGGACCCTCGAACGTCCACCCCGCGGTGCTCGATGCGATGCGACTGCCCATGAACGGGCACCTCGATCCCGACTTCTGGGACCTCCTGCTCGACCTCGTCGCCGGGCTGAAGGCGCTCTGGCGCGCCGCCGACAGCGGGCTCACGATCAGCCTCTCCTCGAGCGGCAACTCGGCGATGGAGGCCGGGTTCATGAACCTCGTCGAGCCCGGTGACAAGGTGATCAGCTGCCACTGGGGCTTCTTCGGCTCCCGGCTGAACGACTTCGCGCACCGCGTCGGCGCCGACGTCGTCGAGCTGACCGCCGACCTCGGGCAGATCGTCGACGTCGACACGATCATGTCCACACTCGCGGCGAACCCGGACACGAAGATCGTCTCGGTCGTGCACGCCGAGACCTCGACCGGGGCTTCGTTCCCCCTCGCGGAGCTGGCGGCGGCGATGAGGGCGAGCGGCTCGGACGCGCTGCTGTACGCGGACTGCGTCACCTCGCTCGGCGGCCAGGAGGTCGATGCGGGCGCATGGGGGATCGACTACGGCTACTCGTGCTCGCAGAAGGCGCTCGGCTGCCCGCCCGGCCTTGCCCCCGTGACGATCAGCGAGCGCGCGATCGAGGTCATGAAGCGCCACACGAGCCCGGTCCCCTACTACTACGACTTCGAGGAGCTCGCGAAGTACTGGATCGACCGGCCGATCGCCTATCACCACACGATGCCGATCCTGCAGTACTACGCGCTGTACACCGGCATCCGCCTTGCGCTCGAGGAGGGGCTGGAGAACCGGTGGGCACGCCACACGGACGCCGGACGGTACTTCCAGGAGCAGATCACGGGGCGCGGGTTCGAGCTGCTCGCCGACGGCGACCACCAGCTGGTGGAGCTCACCGCGGTCAAGGTGCCCGACGGCATCGATGGCAAGGAGGTCCAGGGTCGGTTCCTGCGGGAGTTCAACCTGGAGGTCGGCGGCGGGCTCGGCCCCAAGGCCCCGCCGATCTGGCGCGTTGGCCTGATGGGCGTGAACGCGACCCGTGAGGCCGCCGATCGGGTGCTTGGCGCCTTCGACGCCGTCCTGCCACGCTGAGCGGCCATGACCGACAAAGCCCGGCTGCATCGCAGCGAGCTCGCCGTGCCCGGCACCAACGTGCGCGCGATCGAGAAGGCGCCCACGCTGGGCGCCGACGTGGTGTTCCTCGACCTCGAGGACGCCGTCGCGCCCGACGACAAGGAGCAGGCGCG
>CAZZND010000169.1:421-5211 GCA_964655465.1 uncultured Actinomycetes bacterium | reverse complement strand
GTGAACGACTTCGTCATCGAGGCGATCCGGAAGACGGTGCCGTCATCGGGCGGGGAGTCACCGACCGTGCCGGCGCCGCCTCGCGCGACGAGCTCGCCATCGCGCACCAACCCCCACGCGATCGCCGGCGCATGTGCTCGCGCGGCCCACCGTGCGAAGACCCCCGTCAGCGCCTCGACGTCCCGGCCCATGGTGGCGGAGCCTACCCGGCGCTACTTCTCGATCGCCTTGTCCCTCAAGATCTCGCGGACCGCGTGGTGGCCTGGCAGCCCCGTCACGCCGCCGCCGGCGTGGGTGGCGCTCGAGGCCTGGTACAGCCCCTCGATCGGCGTCCGGTAGTCCGCGAACCCGACCGCGGGCCGCATGTGGAAGAGCTGGTCCGGCGTGAGCTCACCGTGGAAGATGTTGCCCCCCATCAGGTCCCAGCCCTCCTGCATCTGCTTGGGTCCGATGATCTGCCTGGCGAGCACCGAGTCCTTGAACCCCGGTGCCACGTCGTCGAAGTGCTGGATCAGCCGATCGGCGTAGGCCTCGAGCTCGGGCCAGTGGTCGTCCTCGTCGTCGGCCCAGTCGGCCGGCACCCACTGGCTGAACATCGAGACGGTGTGGACACCCTCGGGCGCGAGCGTCTTGTCCACTACGGTCGGGATCTCGGTATCGCTGAACGGCACCCGCGCCGCCTGGCCGAACCGCGCGTCCTGGTAGGCCTGCTCGAGCTGCTCGATGTCGTCCAGCAGCTGGATCGCGCCGCCGACGATCTCGGGGTCGAGCTCCGGATCGGCCGTGAACGTCGGCAGCTCCGAGATCGCGAGGTTGATCTTCACCGTGCCGCTGCGGGTTTTCCAATGCTCGATGTCGTGCACGAACGTGCCGGGCAGCTCTGCCCGGTCGAGGTGCTCGAGGAACCCGATCTTCGGGTGCACCGCGGTGACGACGAGCGGCGCCTGCAGCTCCTCACCGCTCACGAGCGCGACGCCGGTGGCGCGGCCGTCGCGGGTCATGATCTTCGCGACCGGTGCGTTCACACGCACCTCGGCGCCGAAGAACTTGGCGCTCTCCTCGCAGGCCTTCGCGACGGCGCCCATGCCACCCTCGATGAAGCCCCACGACGCGACCTCGCCGTCGCCGATGTCGCCGACCGAGTGGTGCATCAGCACGTACGCCGTGCCAGGTGCGTCCGGACCGGCCCACGTGCCGATGATCCCGTTCACCGACATGAAGCCCTTCATCTGCGGCGTCTCGAACCAGCGCTCGAGCAGGTCGGTCGCGCTCATCGTGAACAGCCGCGTGATGTCACCGACGGTCTGCTCGTCGACGTGCTTGCGGAGCTTCCAGCCGAGCTTGCCCAGGTCCCACAGGTCGCGCACCTTCTTCGAGCCGACGTGCGGCGGGGTCTCCATGAGGATCGGGCCCAAGATCTGGGCGATCCGGCCGATCCACCCGTAGAACTCGAAGTACGCGTCGGCGTCTGACTTCGAGACCTTCGAGATCGACTCGCGCGTGATCTTCTCGTCGGTGTGCTGCAGGATCGAGCCGCCACCCCGCATCGGCAGGTACCCCTGGCCGAGCGGCAGCAGCTTGAACCCGAACCGCTCGAGCTGGAGCTCGCGGCGCACGCTCGGCGGCATCAGCGACATCGTGTAGCTGAGCGTGTTGACCTTCACGCCCGGCAGCTCGTCGGGCCACGGCTCCATGGTGTCGGCGGCGCCACCGGTCTTGTGCCGTTTCTCGAGCACCACGGTCCGCGCGCCGTGCTTGGCGAGGTAGGCGGCGGCGACCAGACCGTTGTGCCCGCCCCCGATCACGATGGCGTCGTAGGTGTTCGCGCTGGTCATGGGCCCCTGTGGCTCTCCTTGAATCGCCGTTCAAACGGACCGGGGCAGCGTACACCCGGCCGTGACCGGCCGGGTAACGCAACGCAACATCTACGGTCCTGTCGGACACTGTGGGAGCGGAACCCGATCGAAAGGATGAACCGCATGGCTTCCATCCAGCAGGCCACGTTCGGCGCCGGCTGCTTCTGGGGCGTCGAGTGGGTGTTCCGCAAGGTGCCGGGCGTGCTCGACGCCGTCAGCGGCTACGCCGGCGGGACGATGGCTGACCCGAGCTACCGCGACGTCTGCAGCGGCATGACCGGGCACGCTGAGGTCGTCGACGTGACGTTCGACGCCGACGTCGTGACGTTCGAGCAGCTGCTCGACGTGTTCTGGGCGATGCACGACCCGACGCAGATGAACCGGCAGGGCCCCGACGTGGGCACGCAGTACCGCAGCGTCTTGTTGGTCCGCGACGATCAGCAGCGCGAGGCGGCGGAGCGATCGCGCGATCGCGCGCAGACGGCGTTCTCACGTCCGATCGCGACCTCGATCGAGGTGCTCGACGCGTTCTACCCCGCCGAGGCCTACCACCAGCGGTACTACGAGGGGAACGGTCACGAGCCCTATTGCCATGTGTTCCCTGCGGACGTGGTGGCGAGGTTGGGACTTGGGGTGCCCGGTGGCGGCCCGGCGGTGTCAACAGCTTGACGCGCGTCGCGCGGTACCACGCGGCCGATCGTCAACCCCTTCACGACCGCGAAGGCCGTCGGAGTCGTGAACATGTTGACGATCGATGGCGTGAGCACAGTCCCGGAGTGACAACAGGTTGACACCGGCCCCGCGCGACAGCGTCGGCCGCCATCAACCCTTGTAGCCGACGATCTTGTGCGAGGAATCGCACACCGGTTGGCAGCGGGAGGCGCCGCAGCGGCAGAGAGACCATCGGTCGCGGCCGCGCTGCGGTGCCTCACCGTAGGTGATCTCGACGTCGCCGGCCACGCGCACCGGTCCATCCGGCTTCAGGGCCGCCGCCGGCGGTCCCTCGGGGTCGGGCATATCCCAGCCGAACGGTCCCGGCTCAAGCCCGTCGGCCGGCTCCTCGTCGAAGCAGGCGTAGGGCGCGTCCCGATCGCAGAAAGGCATAGAGCCCGAGCGGCCGCAGCGGCACAGCGCGTACGTCGCGGGTGCGTCGATCGGCTCTGTCGACCAGCGGTCGCCGTCGTGCACGAGCCGGCCGAGCGGTACCCCCTCGATGAGCATCGGCCCGCCGGGGACCACCCGGACCTTGGGCGGTGGCGACTCATCCATCCACGAACCCAACGCGCTTGTGCGAGCCGTCGCAGAACGGCTCGTTCATGGAGGCGCCGCAACGGCAGAGCGTCTGGCGGTTGCGGATCTCGTAGGGGGTGCCGTCGGCCGCCACGACCGGTACGCCGCCGCGCACCCACAGCGGTCCGTCGGCGATCACCGCGACCGAGGGCTCCAGGTTGGGCTCGTCACGCTCTGCCCCAGGGAGGCGGGTCGCGATCCGGCCCGATGGGCACAGCCCGGTCATCGTACGGACACGTTCGCGGACGGCCGGGTCGGCGGCCCGCTCGATCATCGCCCACACGTCCTCGCAGCGGTCTCCGCAATCGCCGGCTTGCGTGCAGAGCGAGATATCGTCCTCGAGCGCGAGGCCGTCGCCCTCGTAGGTCGTACGCCGCTCCGCGAAGTTCCGTCGGTCGGCCACCTCGGTGCCGTCGAAGCCGTTCGTCTCATGGGTCCCGTCGCAGAAGGGCTTCGCCGAGGAGCCGCCGCACCGGCAGAGGCGGACGGTCCTGCCGTGCGAGAGCGGCTGGTCCGGCGCCCACGAGATCGGCTCTCCGTACTCGGTCTCGACCTGCGCGGTGCGGACCACCGGCACGCCGCGCACGCGGTAGGGGCCGTCCTCGGTCACCTCGACTCGCGGCTCGTCCGGCATGACGCCAACCGTACCGTGCGATGATCGCGTCATGCGAGGCGTGCGGATCCGCGAGCACGGGCCGCCGCCGTACGAACAGGTACGGGATCAGCTGCGCCGGCTGATCGAAAGCGGCGTGCTCCTGCCCGGCGACCGGGTCCCAACGGTTCGCAGCCTGGCCGATGACCTCGGGCTCGCGCCCAACACGGTGGCGCGCGCCTACCGCGAGCTCGAGGAGGCGGGGTGGCTCGTCGGGCGCGGTCGCGCGGGCACCTTCGTCGCTGACACGCTTCCGGTGCTGCCGAGCGACGCCGAGGCGGCGCTCGACGAGGCCGCCGACATGTACCTGCGACGAGCTGCGCAGCTAGGCTTCGAGCGCGACGCGGCACTGCTGGCCCTCCGCCGAGCCTGATCGACGCGGTCACCTCGGGGGACTAGACTCCCGAACACATGTTCGAGAGCCTGAACCCCGATCAACTCGCAGCGGCGACCCACGGCGAAGGCCCCCTGCTGATCGTCGCGGGCGCCGGCACCGGCAAGACGATGACGCTCGCCGCGCGGGTGGCCCATCTGCTCGACCACGGGGTCCGGCCCGAGCGGCTGCTCCTGCTCACGTTCACCCGGCGCGCCGCACGCGAGATGCTCCAGCGCGCCGCGACGCTCAGCGGCCACCCTGATGCCGACCGCGTCTGGGGCGGGACCTTCCACGCCGTCGGGAACCGGCTGCTGCGTCTGCACGGCCGGGCGCTCGGCCTCTCCCCCGATCTCACCGTGCTCGACCAAGGCGACGCCGCCGACGTGCTCGGCCTGCTCCGCGAGGAGCTCGGGTTCGCGACCACCGAGCGCCGGTTCGCGCGAAAGGAGACCATCGCCGCGATCTACTCGCGGACCGTGAACGCCGCGACACCGCTCGAGGACGTCGTGAAGGCCTACTACCCGTGGTGCGTCGACGACGTCGACGACATCCGCACGATCGTGAAGGCCTACACCGAGCGCAAACGCCGCCAGCACCTACTGGACTTCGACGACCT
>CAZZND010000169.1:0-411 GCA_964655465.1 uncultured Actinomycetes bacterium | reverse complement strand
CATCGGCCGCTCGGCACCACGATGCGCGCGACGCGCGCGCGTTCGGCGCACACGATCGCCTCGAGACGCGCCGCCCCGTGCTCGATCGTGTCATTCACGACCCAGTAGTCGTAGTCGCCGAAGACCGCCACGATCTCCTCGCGCTGCAGGCCGACATCCTCGAGGGGCTCCGGCCCGTGGGCACGCCGCGGAACCTCACCGTCGTCGGCGACGATGCGCAGGCGATCTACGGGTTCCGCGCCGCGACGGTCCGCAACATCCTCGAGTTCCCGGAGCGGTTCCCCGGGACCACGGTCGTCAAGCTCGAGCGCAACGGGACATTGAGTTTTGATCCGGACCCGGATTCCGGAGCCACGGTGGACGGCCAACCCGATGCCGGCCCGATGCCGCTGATCGCCGACGTCGACGCCG
>CAZZND010000168.1:0-5228 GCA_964655465.1 uncultured Actinomycetes bacterium | reverse complement strand
GCGGAACGCCTGCTGCACCACGGTGAGCGCGTCCGAGATCGTCTCGCAGTCCATGAAGGCCCGCAGCAGCACGTGGTAGGGGATGCCCGGCTCGCCCCGGTCGTCCTCGGTCACCAGCGCGTTCGTCGCCACGCCGATCCCCGACGAGTTCATCCCGGTCTTCGCGAGCAGCCCCGCCTCGACGACGCTGACGAAGTTCGGCCCCTCGTCCTGCTCGGCCTCCAGCACGACGACCGTGTCGAAGCAGTGCAGGAGCCAGTCCCAGTTCTGTCCGATCAGCGTGTGGCCGTCGGCGCTCGCCGTGGGCAGGACCGCGAACGCGCTGCACTCGCCCTGACGGGAGCTGCCACTCGCCTGCTCGGCCGCCCGCGCCTTCGCGGCGAACATCACCTCGGTTCGGACGTTGATCGACAAGATGTCCTCGAGGTCGACACCGGCGCCGTCGGCGATGCCCCGCATCTCGTCAACGTACCGGTCGTCCAGCGCCCGGATAGGCGCCTCGTAGCGCGCCGCCTCCTCACGCACCTGCGGCCAACCCCAGCCGGCAAGGGCGCGGAAGACCTCGCCGTAGGCCGCGATCGAGGTGGCGACCCGGTCACGGGCCTGCTCACCGTAGGCGTAGCCCCGTTCGTACGGGCCGCCGGACACCTTCACGTGGGGGAACGGTTCCATGTCGAGCTCCTCCGTCACATCGTGGTCGCGCCGCCGTCCACGACGACGGTCGCCCCGGTGATGTACGCGGCGCGCGCCGACACCAGGAACGCGATGACCTCCGCGACCTCCTCGGGTGTGCCGAGTCGCCGCAGAGGCACCCGCGCGTCCAGGTACGCACGCCCGGCCTCCGGGTCGTCCATCAGCCGTAGCATCGGGGTGTCGATAACGCCGGGGGCAACGGCGTTGACGCGGATCGTCGGTCCCCATTCCGCGGCCATCTGCTTCGTGAGGGCGACGACGCCCGCCTTGCTGGCGCTGTAGTGGGCGGCGGGCTCGCCGGGGTCGGCGACCAGGGCGGCGGTCGACGCCAGGTGCACGATCGCACCCGGCGCCTCCGCGACGCGCAGGCGCCGGGCCACCGCCTGTGACACGAGGAGCGTGCCTCGCAGGTTCGTGGCGAGCACGTCCTCCCATTCGGCGGCCCCGAGGTCCGCGGTCGGGACCACGCGGTAGATGCCAGCAGCGTTCACGAGCACGTCGACGGGCCCACCGAGCGCCTCCTCGGCGCTGTCGACCGCGGTGTCGACCTGGTCGGGCTCGCGGACGTCGGCCCAAACCGAGCCCCGGGCGCCCGTCGCGGCGACGACGTCGGCGAGCCGTGCCTCGTCGCGGTCCAGCAGCGCCACCGCGGCGCCGCGCGACGCGAGCAGGCGGGCGGTCGCGAGCCCGATCCCCGAGCCGCCGCCTGTCACCAGGGCGCGTCGCCCGTCGAGGCGGTCGCTCACGTCAGCAACACCCCGCCGTTCACACCGATCGTCTGCCCGGTGACGTAGGAGGCGTCCTCCGAGACCAGCCATGCGACCGCCCCCGCTATGTCCGCCGGGGTCCCGTGGCGACCGAGCGGCACGCTGGCACGCACCCGCTCGATCTCCTCCTCGAGCGTGACCTCGCGCTGCGAGGCGGCGCTCCGCAGGTCGTCGAGGTGCATCTCCGTGAGCATGTTCCCGGGGGCGATCGTGTTCACGCGGACGCCGTGGGGGGCGAGCTCGCGCGCGAGCGAATGCGTGAGCAGCGCCACCGCCCCTTTCGACGCCGAGTAGGCAGCGCCGTTGGCCACTCCCTGCTGCCCGAAGATCGATCCCAGGTTCACGATCGAGCCGCGCGAGGCGACGAGGCTCGGGATGCACGCCTTCGCCAGCAGGAAGGCGCCGACGACGTTCACGTCGAGCACCCGTCGGAATTCCTCGGCGGCGGTCTCGGCGACGGCGGTCGATGGGCCGCCGATCGCGGCGTTGTTCACGAGGAGGTCCAGGCCGCCCAGCTCGTCGAGCAGCGCGGGGACGTTCGCCTCGACCCAGGCCGTGTCCGCGACATCGCCGACGACCGCGACGGCCCTGGCGTCGAGGCGGGTAGCGCCCAGACGTGCGGCGGTCTCGTGCACCGCGTCGTCGCGGTCGAGCATCGCCACCGTCCCGCCCTCGGCGACCAGGCGCGCGGCCACGCCCTCTCCGAGGCCGCGCGCCGCGCCGGTGACGAGGCTCCTCACGCCACCTGCCCCGCGATCTCCCCGGTGGTCGCGATCCAGAGGTCGTCCAGCGCCTGCACCGACGCGATGAACTCCTCGAGGAACCCTATCCGCCCCGGCCGCCCGATGATCTGCGGATGGCAGGTGACGACCGCCGCGCCGCCGAGCTCACGGATCCCCAGGACCTCGTGCTCCCATATCGAGTGCACCTCCTCCACGGTCGAGATCTTCTTCGTCCACGTCGTGGGGTCGAACCAGAAGTGCGGCGCGTCGTCGAGGATCCACTGGATCGGCACCTCGACGATCGGCGAGCCCTCGTGCCGGTACGGCTCGATGTCGTCCATCAGGTTCGACGAGTACGCGAAGCCGTGCTGCTCGAGCAGGCCGAGCGTGGCCGGGCTGAAGTCCCACGACGGCGACCGGTACCCAGCGATCTCCACACCGAACGCCTCGAGCTTCGTCGGAGATCTGTGCGTGTAGCCATGCACCGCTACCTCGTGCCCGGCCGCCGCGATGTCCTTGACCCGATCGGGGTGTCGCTCGGCCACCCGCCCGGGTATGAAGAAGCTGGCCCGCACTCCGCGACGCGCGAGAACGTCGAGGACCAGCGGGACCGCGCGCTTCGCGCCGTAGGTCCCCTGCGACAGGATGCCCGGCTTGTCGGCGTTCGAGGGATCCTCGCCGATCCACAGCTCCTCGGCGTCGAAGTCGAACGTGAAGGCGACCGCGGCGCGCGCGCCTCCCGGCCACTGGATCATCGCTCCTCCTGGTCTCCCGGCTCCCCGACGTCATCCTCGGCCACCGATGCACGCGCAGCCACCCGCCCTGGATCGCGGGCACGAGACCGCGTGGCGACTCCACTGAACCGGGGGTACATCACTCCGCTGTTTGAATCCTGCAGCGTAGTCCGGATCCTCCTGGACGCGACGGTCCAGGGACCGGCCTCCAAGGGATGACTGGCCGGCTAGACGCGATCGACGGGACCCTCGAAGTGCGCTCTGCGCCGGGCAAAGGCACAGGGGTGAAGCGACCACCCGCCCACCGCTGAACCCGGTAGGGTTGCCCCCTGGTCAGGGTGAGGGGGTCGCCCGGTGTACGACTGGCTGGTCTTGATCCACATCGTGGGCGTGCTGGGCTTCGTCTTCGCGCACGGAGTGAGCGCGGCCATGGCCCTCAGGCTGCGCCACGAGCGAAACCCTGACCGGATCCGGGTGATGCTCCAGATCTCGAGCTCCTCGCTCGGAGTCTTCTATGTCTCGACCGCCCTCCTGCTCATCGGTGGCGTCTGGGCTGGCTTCAGCGGCAGCTGGTGGGGGCAGGGCTGGATCTGGGTCGCCCTTGGGCTGTTCATCGCGAATATGGTCTTCATGTACGTGTACACCACGCCCTACTACCGGCGTATCCGGGACGTCATGCGCATCCAGGAGTCGGGGGGCTCGGCGGTCGGTCCCGGAGAGGTCGAGGGGATGCTTCGATCCGACCGGCCGATCGTGACCGTCTGGGTCGGCCTGCTGTCACTCGGCTTCATCGCCTATCTGATGGTCATCAAACCGTTGTGAAGGGATGGGGATGTCGTATCGGACGATCGCCGTGGGCACCGACGGCTCGCAGACCGCCGCGATCGCCGAGGGCGTCGCCGTCGAGCTGGCCCGAACCTCCGGCGGAGAAGTGCTGATCGTATCCGCATACCCTCCCGACGGAGACAAGGAGCGGTCGGAGGAGGCCGTGCAGGCGGCTGCGGCCCGTGCCGACGCCGCCGATGTCCACGTCGAGACGGAGCTCATCGAGGCGGAGCCCTCAGCGGGGATCGTTGAGCTCGCCGACCGAAGGGATGCCGAGCTCATCGTCGTGGGCGACGTGGGGATGGGGGAGCCTCGGAGGTTCCGGCTGGGAGGCGTCCCCGACCGGGTCTCCCACAACATGCCGTGCGATCTGTTGATCGTTCGAACTTCGAAGTCGGATCGTGCCAAGCCGCCCGGCGAGTACTCGAGCGTCTTGATCGCCACGGATGGCTCGCCGACGGCGGACCGCGCGGCTCGGGTCGGTGCCGAGTTCGCCCATCTCATGGGTGCGCGGGTCACGCTCGTCCATGTCGGCGATGAGTCCCTCGGGACGATCATCCTGCACGACACGGCAGAACGGTTGGGCGACCGCGAGCTCGCGATCCGGATGCTGCAAGGCGATCCAGGCGAGAAGATCGCCGAGCTCGCCGGCTCGGACGGGCACGACCTCGTCGTGGTGGGCAACAAGGGGATGACGGGCGCCATGCGATTCCTGCTGGGGGTCGTCCCCGACAAGGTCTCCCACCTGGCGCCGTGTGACGTCCTCATCGTGAACACGGTGGGCCGCTCGCTCGACGACCTCGAGCTCGGCGAGGGTGCGATCGTGGAGATGGACGGGAAGAAGGTGGCGGCGTACCGCGACGAGTCGGGAAAGGTCGTCACGCTCTCTCCGAAGTGCAAGCACCTGGGATGCACTGTCGGGTGGAACCACCGAGCGAAGACGTGGGATTGCCCCTGCCATGGAAGCCGGTACGACAGCCGCGGCGGGGTGATCAACGGGCCGACCCGCCATCCGTTGGACCCCGTCGATGCTCCGAGTTCCGCACCAGGCGGTTGACCGAGGCCGGTTCGATGTCGACCCGGAGCCGATCGACGATGTGGTCTACCGGTGATCCTCGTCGACACCTTAGTTCTGGGCGACGAACCTGCTCCGCCGGGACGCCTATGTCGATGCGGAGGGTGAGGCGGGCCTCGAGCCTCGCTCGCGCCGCCCCCAAGTGAGCTCGGGGCGAACCCCGGAGACCCTCGAAGACGAGATCGTCGAGCTCCGCAAGCACCTGGCCGACCAAGGCCTCGATGCAGGTGCCCACACGATCGCGGTCCACCTCACGCAGCGCCACGGCCGCTCTCCGGCAGCCTCGACGATCTGGCGGATCCTCTCGCGCCGGGGCTTCGTCGCTGCCCAGCCCCCGAAGCGGCGGCGCCTGCGAAGCGAGGATGTCCCACTCGTCGTAGAACTTCGGGCGGTCCAGCCGACGTTGCTCACG
>CAZZND010000167.1:0-5268 GCA_964655465.1 uncultured Actinomycetes bacterium | reverse complement strand
CGCTGAACCAGCTGCTCGTCGAGATGGACGGGTACGACTCGCAGAAGGGCGTCATCATCATGGCGGCCACCAACCGCCCCGATGTCCTGGACCACGCGCTCGTCCGGCCCGGCCGGTTCGACCGCCAGGTGGTCGTCGACCGGCCCGACCTGAGGGGCCGCGAGGAGATCCTGCGGGTGCATGCCCGCGGGGTCGCGCTCTCCCCCGACGTCGACCTCCGCACGATCGCGGCCCGCACCCCCGGGTTCACCGGCGCCGACCTCGAGAACGTCGTCAACGAGGCCGCGCTGCTCGCCGCTCGCCGCGAGAAGAACGCGGTGCACGAGGACGAGCTCGAGGAGGCGATCGACCGCGCGTCGATGGGTCTGGAGCGCAAGTCCCGCGTGATGAGCGAGAAGGAGAAGACCCGGGTCGCCTCGCACGAGATGGGGCACGCCCTCGTCGCGCACTACTGCGAGAACCTCGACCCGGTCCACCGGGTCACCATCATCCCTCGCGGCACCGCTGCGCTCGGACTGACCATGACCCGCCCACTCGAGGACCGCTACCTCGCCACCGAGCCCGAGCTGAAGGACATGCTCGCGTTCGCGATGGGCGGCCGGGTGGCCGAAGAGGCGGTGTTCGGCGAGATCTCGACCGGCGCCCAGAACGACCTCGAGAGGGCGACGCAGATCGCGCGTGCGATGGTCGCTCAGTACGGCATGAGCGAAGAGGTCGGACCGCTCTCGCTCGGGCAAGAGGACAGCGGCAACCCCTTCGCCGGCCCCAAGATCTCGGCCGGCACCGCCGAGAAGATCGACCGCGAGGTGCTCCGCCTGCTGAACGAGGCCCACGACCGCGCCGAAGCGATCCTGCACGAGCGACGAGACCTGCTCGACCGGCTCGCCGCGCTGCTCCTGGTGACCGAGACCCTCGACGGTCCTGACCTCCAGGTGTACGCGAGCGGCGAGAAGGCGATCCCGACGCCCGACGAAGCTCGCGCCGGCCTCGAGGCGAAGCAGCGTGCGGCCGCGACGGTCGCGAAGGAGAAGGAGGAGCGCGAGAGCCCGGCGGCCGTCCACCAGGCGCCGGCGCCGCTCCTGCCTCCGGCACCGCCGATCCCCGCCGACTGATCAGCGGCCCTCGGGCAGCGTCACCGGGATCTCGTGTTCGTGGTGATGGTCGTGCTCGTGATGCCCGGGGTCACCTGCCAGGACGAGGTCCCAACGGTCCCGGTACCGGTCCAAGAACCGGTAGAAGTTGCGCTTGGACCACTTCGCGCGCGCCGCCGGGTCGGTCTCGAACCACATCCGGTGCTCGTGCTTGGTCACCGGCACGTCGACCACCTCGCACCGCATCCCCGCGTCCTTGACGCGGAACGACCACTCGATGTCGGCGGTGCGGTACCAGCGGAACTTCTCGTCGAAGCCCCCGACGTCGATCAAGGTCTGTCGGCGGAACGCCATAAGGTAGCCCTCGACCGCGTCGCAGGGTCCGGTCCCTTCGGCCTCGTCGAACTGACGGAGGTCACGGGTCACGATGCCGAAGGGACCCGCGATGCCGAGCCCCGGATCACCCAGAACCTCGGCCAGGGGATCCACGATGTCGCCTTCGGGCTCGATCGAGCCATCGAGGGCGATCACGACGGACCCTCGCGCGCGACGCAGACCGGCGTTTCGTGCCGCGCCCCATCCGGTCGTCGGCTCGAGCGAGACGACCTCGACGTCGTCGCCCCACCGGTCCGCCGGCTCGCCCGTCACGTCGGCGACGACATACTGCAACGACCGTGCGCCCTCGTGCGCCCGGAACGCGGCGATGGCGCGATCGATGTCCTCGGGCCAACCCTCGCACACCCAGGCGGCGGTCGCGTCGAACGAGGCGGGCTCGTCGAGCACGCTGGGCACGTCTGCGGGCTTCGCCGCCGCAACGGAGGACTCCGACGGTTCTATCGGCTCCAGGCGATACGACCCGCCGGGCTGATCGACGACGTTCCACCCCGCGGCCGCGATCTCATCACGTAAGCGGTCGGCCGCCGCGAAGTCCTTCGCCGCGCGAGCCTCGACGCGGCGTCGGGCCAGCGCCACGACCTCGTCCGGTGCACTCACGCGTGCCTCCGCAGGAAGTCCAGCACGGCGGCGTCGGCCTGCTCGGCGCGCTCCGAGTGGTACACGTGCCCCGCCCCTTCCAGCAGCACCAGCTCGGCGCCGGGGATCCGCGCCGCCAACAGCCCGGCGTTCGCGGGGGCGATGAGCTGGTCTTCGGTCCCGTGCAGCACCAGCGTCGGTGCGCCGATGTCCCCTAAGCGTTCGAACGCGCTCCATCCCTGGATCGACCCCCGTTGCCACCGGCCGCCGAGCGGATGCGGGGGCTGTGCGGCGCCGGCCCGGAGGTCCTCGGCGACGTGCTCCGGATGCGCATCCGGGAACCCCGGCGCGTAGAGGGTCCGCCACGGCTCATGCTTGGGCACGCGCGGGGCAGCCGCCGGGATCGCGTGCATGGGTCCTGCGTGCGTGCACGCGAGCACCAGGGTCCGCACCCGGTCGGGGTGAGTGAGCGCCATCTCCTGCGCGACCATCCCGCCGAAGGACTGTCCGTAGACGTGGGCGTCCTCGGCGCCGGCCTCGTCGAGGACGCCCACCGCATCCTCGACGAAGGTCGACATCGTGCACGGACCGGGAGGTTCGTCGGACAGGCCGTTCCCGCGGTGGTCGTACGCGATCACCGGGTGCTCCTTCGCGAGGGTCGGGATGTTGCGCCGCCATCCGGGCAGATCGCCGCCCATCCCTTCGAGCAACAGGATCGGCGGGCCCGGCGCGTCTCCGTGACGTTCGACGTAGAGCCGGCAGCCGTCCGGGCGGACGAGCACGCCGACCCCTACGGCTGCTTCGACGCCATGCGGAGCCGCCCCGCCATCGTCTCGAGCATCCGCATGCCGATGCCCGGGTGCTCGGTGACGAGGCCGCGGAACACCCAGCTGGTGAGCGCGAACAACGAGACTTCGGTGGTCGCGGTGACGGTGGCCGTTCTCGGCCCGCCGTCGAGCAGCGCCATCTCGCCGAAGAAGTCGCCTTCCTTGAGGTGGTTCACGCGTTTGCCGCCGACGGCGACGTCGGCCTCGCCTTCATCCAGCACGAAGAGCCCGGCGCCGGGTTCGCCCTCGGCCGCGATCACGCTTCCCGCGGGGTGCTTGATCTCGCGCACGACCCTCGCGATCGTCGTCAGCTCCTTCTTGCTGCACCCCGAGAAGATCGGGACCTTCGAAAGTCGCTCGATCACGTCCTTCGCTGCCACGCAGGCCTCCGTCCATCGGGTGACACCATGATCCTACGCTCACGACAGCGAGCGGCTCAACCCGGGCTCAGTCCGCGCGCCACTCGGCCCAGAAGGCCGCCATGTCCAGATCGGGCGCCGCCTCGGCCGCTGCGGCCTCGAGCGTGGCGCGCAGGTCGTCCGCGGTGGTAACCCCGAGCCAGCGAGCCCGAGCGTAGTCACCGAGCGCCTGCGTCAGGCGCGCGGTGCCGAGCTCGTGCGCGAGTGCGGCCAACATGCATCCGCCGCCCCCGTAGATCGTGCCGTACTCGCCCGCATGCGCACGCCAGTACGCCATGTCGTTGGTCAGCCGTGCCGTCGGGCTGGGCCAGTCGTAGCTCCCGCAGTTGCGCCACGGGGAGAAGGGCAGGAACTGCGACCAGCTGGCGAGTGACTCGTCGAGCCACGGCTCGGCGAACTCGTCGTTGCCGACGATCCCCCACCACCACTGGTGCGCCAGCTCGTGGGCTACCGTGGCCCGGTCGAGGTTGGAGAAGACGATCTGCGGGTACTCCATGCCCCCGAACGCCGTGAACGCGCTCGTCACGATGTCGACCTCGGGGTACGGGTAAGCCCCGAACGCCTCCGAGAAGGTGTCCATCGACGTGACGGCGGTCTCGAGGACGCGATCCGCCTGTGATTCGGTCACGATCGAGGGTTGGCGCCACACCTGGATCCGCGTCCCGGCGGCGCTCTGCCCCACCACCCGCTGCAGACGCCCGAAGGCCCAGGCGAAGTCTCGAACATCGGCGGCCCGGTACATGCGGGCGACCCGCCCGCCCGCAACCTCTTCGTGCACGCGCACCCCCGTGGCCGCCGTCATCAGTTTCGCCGCCACGTCGAGGGTGACCCGGTAGCGCGAGGTCAGCGAGTAGAAGCTCTCACCGATGTCCACGTACGGATCGAGGTGCCAACCTCCGTCGTCGAGCACGCCGAGCACCGGGAGCGCGCCACCGAGCAGCGCCACCCCTTCGTGAGCGCCGAACCGGTCGTTCCGCTGCGGGACGTCGATGCGCAGATCGAACCAGATGGACGCGCGCTGGCCGGGATCGAGCGGTGACGACAGGTCGACCGCGACCGCTGTGCAGCGACGGCGGACCGACCCGAGGGTGCCACCGTCGACCCCGCCGATCCGGACCGCGCGTGGTTCGCACCCGTCGACACCGTTGGCCCACAAGCGGAGCCACACGCGGGTCAGCGCGTCGGTCGAGGTGTTCGTGAATGCGATCTGCTGCGAGCCTTCCCACCTCGCCCCGCGATGGGACGCGCGCAGCTCGACGTCGTAGGCCGCCTGCGCCGGCCCGGGCGAGCCGATCGCGGCTGCCGCCCGCTCGCCCGGGCGGGCGCAGGCCGCCAGCAGCGAGACGATCAAGGTGAGGACGCCGAGGGACGCCGTCATCCGCTGGGGGGCGGCCATGCCGCGAGTCTACGGGCCATGTCCGCTGCACCCCAGCTAACCGGTGACCTCGGCCTCCTCTCTAGGCGGGGTGGGACGCCGATATGATCCTGCCGCCGATCCGGCAGAAGGCTTAGGCCGGGCGACGTCCAGATCACCACCCCATTCGCCTGATGCCCTCCCCCACCGCACTGCCTACCGTGATCCGTGGTGCTCGAGATCCCCGCGGAAGGCGTAAGCCGTCCCGGCGATGACGGAGTAGGTACGCGAACCTGGCCGACCGGTCGGGTTCACCTGACGAAGGGAAGGGAGATCAAGATGACCAAGGTTCTGATGGCAGCGGTTCTGCTCGTGGCGTTGGTGGTCACACCGGCGCTCGCTGGGCCCGGCCCGGACTTCATCGTGGGCACGGCAGGGGATGATGTCCTCGCAGGAGGCACGGCGCCTGATGACATCTACGGTCTCGAAGGCGACGACAGCATCTGGGGACAGAAGGCTCCCGACATCCTGCGCGGTGGCAAGGGTGACGACGACCTGCACGGCATCGGTTCAGGTGAGGCGCCCGACACGCTTCTGGGCGGGCC
>CAZZND010000166.1:0-5389 GCA_964655465.1 uncultured Actinomycetes bacterium | reverse complement strand
GAGATCATCACGAGCCGGAAGATCCGGCCGGAGCTTGCGGTGGCATCCGCAGGAGCCTCGTAACCGAACCTCCCGCGGTGCGCCCGCGGAAGCCTCGAGCGGCGCCCGCACGGAGAGCAGATTTCGACCGACCGCCCGAATGGTGCACTGGCATCTCAGCTGGCTCGTCTACCTATTCGTCGAGCTGAAGACCGGGGCGAGGTGAGCGTTAGCTATCGAGTCCAGTAAGGCAGACGGACATCAGACCCTGATCGGATCGACAGGTGGCATCGCCCGAATCGTCCGGGCATCGGAGAGAACCTGAGCGGCAAGCGACCGATCGTCGATAGAGCTCCTGGATCCGAAGGCGAAAGCTCACCCGCCATACCCGGGCTCGACCTCTGGCGAAGCTCCGGGATGCTGACGTGTTGACCGAAGACGAATTCCTAGAGAAGAAGCGCGACCTACTGGCCAGGATGTGATCGGCCCGGGAGCTCCCCCCCAGGTCTCATTCCTCCACCCCCGTCGGAAGACCGAAGGTGTGTAGCGCGTCGCTACAGGTGCTCCAGGAGGTAGTCGACGTACTGCGATCGAAGGGTGCCGGGGAGGTCGCGGTCTGCCCGGGTGTAGCCGTTGATGGCGGAGACTGTGCTGACCATGTCCATGCCCGAGTCCTCGAGGTCGCCGACCTCGCCCTCGGCCGCAGGGATCGAGCTCAGGAGGTGCGATAGCCAATCGAGGTCGCCTTCCGCCTTGGCCGTGCCGATGGCTCGGTCGTGTAGGTCGCGGGAGGTCATGGTCTCGAGGTCCTCGCGGGTGATCACGGTGCAACCCTACCCCGCCGTGGTGACAACCTCGGCCGGGAGTGGGACATGTGGCAACGATGTCCCCAGACATCACAAAGTGCCCCTGGTTCGCCGGACCCTCCTCCAGACTTCGAGCCAAGGGAACGCCGACCAACGGTTCGGTTGGTGCCCCCGGCGATGTGTCGGAAGAGCCTGAAGTGGCAGACTCCAACCGAGGTCCTGACGCCCATGTTGCGTTGACCGTTTGAGCCCACCGCGCTTCAGGGGGTCAGTTTTCAGCCGCCGTTGACACGATCGTGAACCGCGCCGGGTTCATCGACACCTGAGGGCAACGACCGCCTCCGGTCCGTCCGATGACACACGGTGGGCCTATGTGCGGCTCGACGACACACGGTGCTCTCGCCGCGGTTCTTACGCGGATCCGGGGATCCGAGCCCGCACCTTCGTTCCTGCGCCGTTACCGAATCAGCGGATTCCGTTACCGCTGCGTTCGGGAGAGTGGTTCTGAGCAGGGCGTTTCGCGATTCCTACCGGCCCGACCTGGCCCGGGCCGGTAGAGAACCTGGCAGAGATCGCCACCGAGGTCATCACCAGCGCGTTCGAGTGTAGCGAGTGGAGGCCGGTCTGGGCTTGGTAACGCCATCATGGTCTGGGGGGTGTTTTCGGGGCAGCTCGGCGAAGGTACCCAACCCCCCTTGAGCCGCGCCCCCACGGAGAAGGCGGACTCGACATCGAGGACGAAGCGTTCACCGCGGGTGGGAATGGACGGAGGGCGCAGCGCGTTCAGTCGTGCGAGACGGAAGCAAGCTAGGAAAAGGGCACCCACATGTCCGCAGCCCCAACTGGCGAGGGGGAGGCGACTACCAGGTCCTGGAACGGCCTCGACATCCCCGTGCAGGGAACCTGGGAGTTCGATCCCGCACACACCTCTATCTTCGTCGTGGGGCGCCACTCGATGATCGTGAAGGTTCGCGGTCGCTTCAACGAGTTCTCAGGGAGGATCCACATCGCCGAGTCGCCTGAGGACTCCTGGGTAGAGGCCACCATCCAAACCGCCTCGGTCGACTCCGGCGTTCAGATGCGGGACGACCACATGCGCGCCCCCGACTTCCTCGACGTGGAGCGGTTCCCCACGTTCAGCTTCCGCAGCACCGGGATCGAGCTCAGGGAAGGATCGAGTCTCCGCGTGGCCGGAGACCTCACGATCCGGGACGTGACCCGGGAGATCGAGCTCGACGTCGAGTACGAAGGAGCGACGATCGACCCCTGGGGGAACCCCCGGATCGGGTTCAGCGCAACCGGTGGGTTCGAGCGTGAAGCGTTCGGCATGACCTGGAATCAGGTCATGGAGAAGGGATGGCTGGTCGGCAAGAAGTTCAGGCTCGAGATCGACGTCGCCGCGATCCTCCAGCGAGATGAAACGGCGAGCTGACACGGAGTCGCTCACCCCGCCCGCGTACTCAAGGGCGGCATGATCGAGTTCGTACCCGACGGGACTCGTGCTCCCAAACGCGCCTGACGTTCAGTTCCTGACCTAACTCCCAGATGTCCCGATGTGGCAACACCATCGGATCGCTGCCCAAGAGCGCGTGCGCGAAGCTCACGACCGCCTCGTCGGTTTCGAGTTCGATCGGAAGGGTGAAGCAGGTTCCACCAACCCGAAATGGCCGTGCGTCGGGCCGTTCGAGCCCTCCGAACCTGGCCCGGGCCGGTGGAGAACCTGGCAGAGATCGCTACCGAGGCACCGTGCCGGGTGAACCTCCGAACGCCGCGTCGCCCCCGTCCGGCTGCCCGTTCCACCCGCGCTGCCCCCTGGTGGTTGACCGGGTGCCGGACCGAACGACCCCCGCTCCAGATGATCGAGGACGACCGGCTGGTCGCGTGCCATCGCGCCGATGAGGTCCTCGTCGGGGCGATGGCGGAGCTCCCGTAGGCACCGAGGACCGGATCCCGTGCGGAGACGACGCTGACCGCCGGGTTGAGGGACCTGGTCGGCGCTCTCGGCGAGGGCGCCACGATCACCGTCGACGCCGCGTGGGCGGAGGCCCCCCGGCGGCGACGAAGGAGGAGCCCATGCAACCTGGTGCCCCAGGCGGCCTCGCCCCCGCCCTCGAAGTGAAGGGCCGCGTCGGCCTCGTTGCGGATGGGGATCACCTCGCCCGTCTCTGTGTCGACACGGCAGTCTCCGGGCTTGGCCTTGAACAGAGGAGTGACGACCTTGCCGTCAGCGTGCAGGACCTGGCCCGTCCACTCGAGGGCAACGAGGGACGAGGGCGTCGTGGCTAGTTTCGCAGGTGGGGAGGGGTGTCTGAGTTCAGCGCCACGCCCCAAGAACGCCCCACCAGGACCAACCGGCCGCCCCACATCTTGTTCGACGGTCTCGACCGGCTTGCGCCCCCGGGCGACACGGTCGACATCGTTCGGAGCTGAGCGGCCCGCCGTACCAGCCCCGACCTGCGTGTCTTCACCATTCCTTCACGCTGGATTAGCCCATTTGGCCGATACCCCGTAGGTCACTTGGGGGAGTTAGATGCTATCCCACGACGTGGGCAGCGACGGGAAGGACTTCCCCTATGGATCTCTTCCACAAGAGCCGGACACGTGCCGTCACGGAGACGATCTCGCCGACGAAGAGCGACCACCAGATCGACCTGATCCGGTTCGAACGACTCCTCGAGACGAGCATCCGGCTCCGCGATTCGGGCATGGATCACGAGTCGATCCAACGCCGGGCCTCGGCGGACGACGTGTCCTGGAACGAGGCCCTGGAAGCCATCGACCGAGAGCGCTTCCGTGGGTAGGGCGCGGCTGCGGCGACAGGACGGCGCGTCTGCCGTCGAGCTCGCCCTGATCGCGCCGGTGCTGTTCATGATCCTGTTCGGCATCCTCGAGTTCGGCATCGCGTTCCTGCAGGTGCAGTCGATCCGAACATCCGTTCGTGAGGGTGGGCGCGCCGCCGCGGTCGGCGCCGAGATCCCGACCGTGCAGCAGAAGACGGTCGACGCGTCCTCGGGAGCGATCCCGGACGACCAGACGGGCAACATCGACGTGGACCGTCGATGCACCCCCCAGGAGATCGGGGAGGACGTGACCGTCTCCTACGACACCGCGCAGCTCCCCGACGGCGGGGTCATCGTGAGGATCCCGTTCATCCCCGAGATCCACATGACGCCGGTCATCACGGCCTCGTTCCGATGTGAGGCGTAGCGATGTCTCCGAAGCGTCGGCGTGAGGACGGGGTCGTGGCCATCATGGTCGCGATCCTGCTCGTGGTGTTCATGGCCGCGGTCGCGCTGACCGTGGACGTCGGCGGGTTGTACCTGCGCAGGCGTGAGCTGGTGAACGGGTCGGATTCGGCCGCGCTCTCCGCTGCGCGGACCTGCGCTCGCGGGGGAGCCGACACCCGATTCCCCACGCCGGAAGACGCTGCCGACACGGCCGTCCGGGCGAACGGAGCCATCACGAGCCAAGAGGTATCGGGCCCCAACATCACCGAGATGCCCGCGTGCGGGACGCAGTGGGGGCACGTGAGCGTCCGCTACACGAGCCAGCAGGCCCTCCATTTCGCACCCGTGCTCGGGTTCCATCACGAGTCGCCGGTCACGACCGAGGCGACCGCGAGCTGGGGCCTGGGGAGCAACAACCCCGTGCCGATCGTCGTGAGCGGCCTGCTCACGGTAAGCTGCCCGGTGCCGCCGAGCGGGACACCGGCGGTCGACGCGACGTGTGCGTTCTGGTACGACAACGATCGGTTGAACGGTGGCAACTTCGCGTTCCTCAGCCTCAACCCGCATGGGTGGGACGTCCCCATCGATTCGAACTGCAGTCAGGCACAGTCGGGCGGCACGTCGACGTTGACGGGGTGGATCGACGGATCGATCCCGGCGAGCGTTGCGCTCAGGTGGACCGACCCGACCTACGTGTGCACCGATACCGGCATCCGCGGTGTCGGGGGGAAGAACGGTCCCAACTCCCAGCTCTGGAGCGCGATGGTCGACCTGGAGGGACAGATCAGGGATTTCCCCATCAACTGGGAGGGCCCCGGCGCCCCGATCCCGGGTGCACCCGAGCAGGGGATGGTCTACCAGCAGGGCAACATCGACAAGTTCGACATCATCGGGTTCGCGTCCCTGTTGATCGTCGATGTCGTCTCCGTGGACGAGGCGGAAGGCGGCGTGGGCACCTGCTTCACCAAGAACAACACCCCGGTCTCGTGGTCGACCTCGGGTCAGACCCTCGAGCTCGATACGATCTCGGATGCGACGAGCGGGTGGCAGGGCTGTCCGACGAGGACGCCGGTCGACGACATCACGAGCGTCCCACTCGTGACGAGGGCCAAGCCCAACGACCCGCCGTGCTGCACGCTCGGGGTCGACTACACGTACGACCCGTCGACCCGGACCATCACTTGGATCGGAGCCGTCCCGAAGAACACCAAGGTGAGCTTCAACTGGCTCCTGGATCCGAACAACGGTCCATGTGGCACGATCCCCAGCAACAGCAGCGCCATCTGCGTCGTGACGCAGTGGCGAAGCTCGACCCTCGACCCAGGCTTCCCGCCCGGCACCGACAACAACACGGTCCTCAGGCTCTGCGACCTCGTC
>CAZZND010000165.1:0-5450 GCA_964655465.1 uncultured Actinomycetes bacterium | reverse complement strand
TCGTCGATGCCGGCGAGCGCTTCCTCGGACCGCCGGCGCGCGTCCTCGACCGCGAAGCGGAAGGCGGCGTCGAGCACGTCCTCCTTGGTCTCGAAGTAGTAGTGGATGATCCCGGTGCTCGTTCCGGTTCGCGCCGCGATGTCGGCGATGCGGACGCGCCGGTACCCGACCTCGGTGATCAGCTCCCACGTGGCGTTCAGCACGTCTTCGCGACGCTCCGCCTCGACGCTGGGGCGTGGACTCATCGAACGCTCTCCTGCCCGCGACGACATTCTGAGAATTGACTGGCGCGTCAGTTTACAGGTAGCGTGCCCCCATGTCTGAACAGGCGGTCCAACTCGCCACGCGGTTCGTCCGCGACGTCGTCCAGCCCAACGTCGAGGAGTGGGAGCGCACCGCCACTTACCCTCGGGGGGAGGTGGCCGCCTCGGGGCTCACGGGGATGTTCTGCCCCGCCGCCGACGGAGGCCTCGATCTTTCCTTCACCGAGGCCGTCGAGGTGTTCGAGGAGCTCGGTCGGGGCGACGCGGCGCTCGCCTTTTCGATCTCGATGCACAATGCGGTGGCCTCGGCGGTCACGCGCTTCGGCGACGACGCTCTGCGTGATCGGTGGGCACGGCCGCTGGTACGAGGCGATGCGCTCGGCGGGTTCTGCCTGACCGAACCACAGGCGGGGTCGGACGCCACCGCGATCACGACCAAGGCCACGCAGGGCGCGAGCGGTGATTGGACCGTGACCGGGCGCAAGGCGTGGGTGTCGCTCGGCGGTGAGGCCAACGTGTTCCTGGTGGTCGCCAAGACCGCGGAGGAACCGGGACACCGCGACGTCGCGATGCTCGCGATCGCGGCCGACGCCCCCGGCGTGTCGTTCACCGAGCCCTACCGAAAGGCGTCGGCGGCGTTCCTGCCGATCACCGAGATGGCGTTGCGGGACGCGCCCGCGCACGTGCTGGCTCCCGCGGGTCAGGGCATGCGCGCGGCGCTGGCCGCGATCGACGTCGCCCGCTTCGACATCGCCGCGATCGCCAATGGGCTGCACGCCGAGGCGCTTGACGTCGCGACGCGCTACGCGATGCAGCGGCAGGTGTTCGGCAGGCCCGTGCTCGAGCACCAGGGCATCGCGTGGGCGCTCGCGGACGTCGCGACAGACCTGGAGGCCGCTCGCGGCCTCACGCGAAGGGCTGCGGAACTCATCGGCACCGACGGTGGATCGGTGGCCGTCGCGCACGCGAAGCGCTTCGGGCCCGACGCGGCGTTGCAGGCGGCGATCCGCTGCAGCGAGACGCTCGGCGCCTACGGCTGGCTGCACGATCACCCGCTCGCGCGCTTCATGGCGCTGGCCAAGATGCTGCAGGTGGTGGACGGCTCGGCGGAGATCCAGCGGGTCGTCATCGCTCGCGACCTCGTGCGAAGAGCCACCGCGTGATGGACGGCCTCATGATGCGCTACGAGCTCACCCTGGCCCATGTGCTCGAGCGCGCGGGCCAGTACTTCCACGACCGAACGATCGTCTCCAGGGAGCCTGATGGAACTCTGTCCCGCACCACCTACGGGTCGGTGTGCGACCAGAGCCGCCGGCTTGCCGCGGCGCTGGGCACCCTCGGGATCGAGCGCGGAGACCGCGTGGCGACGCTCGGGTGGAACCACGCTCGCCACCTGGAGGCTTACTTCGGCGTTCCGGTCTCCGGTGCTGTCCTACACACGATCAACCCGAGGCTGCACGCCGACGACATCGCTTTCGTGATGCACGCCGCGCAGGATCGAGCGCTGCTGATCGACGAGAGCCTGCTGCCCATCGTGGACGCGCTGCCCGCCGAGGTGCGGCCCGAGCACGTGATCGTGTGGGCGTCCGATCCGGCCGCCCCGCCCGGGGGCTCGTATGTCGACCACGAGCAGCTGATCGGCGCCAGCGAGCCGTTGTCCGCCTACCCCAACCTGTCCGAGGAGGACGCGGCGTCGATGTGCTTCACGTCGGCGACGACCGGCAGACCCAAGGGCGTCGTCTACTCACACCGCGCGCTCGTGCTGCACTCGATCGTGTCGGCGATGCCCGATGAGTTCGACATCTCGGGCCACGACGTGGTGATGCCCGCCGTGCCGATGTTCCACGTCAACGCGTGGGGGTTGCCCTACACCGCGGCACTGGTCGGCGCTCGGCTGGTCCTGCCCGGTCCGCAGCTCGACGCCGAAAGCCTGCTAGCGCTGATCGGCGGGGAGGGCGTCACGTTCACCGCCGGGGTGCCGACCGTTTGGCTCCGCGTGCTCGAGACGATCGCCGCCGATCCGGCCGCCTTCGACCTGTCCCGCCTGCACACGGTCCTGGTCGGCGGTGCGGCGGCATCGCCCGCCCTGATCGAGGCCTTCGACGAGCTCGGCGTGGCGGTCCTGCACGCCTGGGGCATGACCGAGACCACCCCGATCGGCAGCGTCTCGCGGCTCACCCCAACCTTCACCGGCGACCGCGCGGAAGAGGTGCGTCTGCGCGCCACCCAGGGCATCGCCGCCCCCCTGGTCGACATGCGGGCCGCAGGCCCCGACGGGCCCGTTCCCTGGGACGGCGCCACGATGGGCGAGCTCGAGGTCCGCGGGCCCTGGATCGCCGGCGCCTACCTGGGGGCCGCGGGCCAGGACCGGTTCACCGACGACGGGTGGCTGCGCACCGGCGACATCGCGGTGATCGACCCCGCCGGCTATCTGAAGATCACCGACCGGATGAACGACTTGATCAAGTCGTTCATCCGGTCGGTGATCTTCAGATAGCCGGCGGGGTCGATCACCGCGATGTCGCCGGTGCGCAGCCACCCGTCGTCGGTGAACCGGTCCTGGCCCGCGGCCCCCAGGTAGGCGCCGGCGATCCAGGGCCCGCGGACCTCGAGCTCGCCCATCGTGGCGCCGTCCCAGGGAACGGGCCCGTCGGGGCCTGCGGCCCGCATGTCGACCAGGGGGGCGGCGATGCCCTGGGTGGCGCGCAGACGCACCTCTTCCGCGCGGTCGCCGGTGAAGGTTGGGGTGAGCCGCGAGACGCTGCCGATCGGGGTGGTCTCGGTCATGCCCCAGGCGTGCAGGACCGCCACGCCGAGCTCGTCGAAGGCCTCGATCAGGGCGGGCGATGCCGCCGCACCGCCGACCAGGACCGTGTGCAGGCGGGACAGGTCGAAGGCGGCCGGATCGGCGGCGATCGTCTCGAGCACGCGGAGCCAAACGGTCGGCACCCCGGCGGTGAACGTGACGCCCTCCCCGCCGATCAGCGCTAGCAGGCTTTCGGCGTCGAGCTGCGGACCGGGCAGGACCAGCCGAGCGCCGACCAGTGCCGCGGTGTAGGGCAACCCCCACGCGTTGACGTGGAACATCGGCACGGCGGGCATCACCACGTCGTGGCCCGAGATGTCGAACTCATCGGGCATCGCCGACACGATCGAGTGCAGCACGAGCGCGCGGTGTGAGTAGACGACGCCCTTGGGTCTGCCGGTCGTCGCCGACGTGAAGCACATCGACGCCGCGTCCTCCTCGGACAGGTTGGGGTAGGCGGACAACGGCTCGCTGGCGCCGATCAGCTGCTCGTGGTCGACATACGAGCCCCCGGGCGGGGCGGCCGGATCGGACGCCCACACGATCACGTGCTCGGGCCGCACCTCGGCGGGCAGCGCGTCCACGATGGGCAGCAGGCTCTCGTCGATCAGCAGCGCTCGATCCTGCGCGGCGTGCATCACGAAAGCGATGTCGTCGGCGTGCAGCCTCGGGTTGATCGTGTGTAGGACAGCACCGGAGACCGGAACGCCGAAGTAAGCCTCCAGGTGGCGAGCGTGGTTCCACCCGAGCGTCGCCACGCGGTCTCCGCGCTCGATCCCGAGGGTGCCCAGCGCCGCGGCAAGCCGGCGGCTCTGGTCGCACACCGACCCGTAGGTGGTGCGGGACAGAGTTCCATCAGGCTCCCTGGAGACGATCGTTCGGTCGTGGAAGTACTGGCCCGCGCGCTCGAGCACATGGGCCAGGGTGAGCTCGTAGCGCATCATGAGGCCGTCCATCACGCGGTGGCTCTTCGCACGAGGTCGCGAGCGATGACGACCCGCTGGATCTCCGCCGAGCCGTCCACCACCTGCAGCATCTTGGCCAGCGCCATGAAGCGCGCGAGCGGGTGATCGTGCAGCCAGCCGTAGGCGCCGAGCGTCTCGCTGCAGCGGATCGCCGCCTGCAACGCCGCGTCGGGCCCGAAGCGCTTCGCGTGCGCGACGGCCACCGATCCACCGTCGGTGCCGATGAGTTCCGCAGCCCTTCGCGTGAGGCCGCGAGCGGCCTCCAGGTCTGTCGCGACGTCCGCGAGCGCCCACGCGATGCCCTGGTGCTCGAGCACGGGCCTGCCGAACACCTGCCGCTGCATCGCGTAGCGCGTCGCGACGTCAAGCGCCTCGGCGTGCAGCCCATTGGCGATCGCGGCGATGTCGAAGCGGGCGACGTCGATCGCGGCCAGCGCCGCGCGCATGCCCTGACCCGCGGGAGCCAGCACGTGCGCGGGCGCGTCCCGCAACGCCATCTCGGTGATCGGCAGGAACGCCGCCGACGCCTTTCGGTAGGGCTCGGTGAACGACACGCCGGGGGCGTCGGCCGCGATCGCGAGCATCGCGACGTCGCGGTGTCCCGGTTCCTCCGCGGTCTTGGCGACCACCAGGAACACGTTGGCCTCACCGCCGAGCGACACCCACGCCTTGCGCCCGGTCACGGTCCAATCACCGCTCGCGCCCTGCGTGGCCTTGGTCGTGATCGCGGTGGCGTCCGACCCCGCCTGTGGTTCGGTCAGGCAGAACCCGCCGAGCGCATCGCCTCGTACCAGCGGCCGTGCCCACCGATCACGCAGAGCGTCGTCGCCGAAGCGCGTGACCGCCGAGGCCACCGCATTGTGCATCGAGATCGAAAAGGCGAGCGCCGCGTCGCCCCGACCGAGCTCCTCGAACACCTCGACGGCCTCGGTGAAGGAAAGATCGAGGCCTCCGTCGGCGGCGGGGCAGAACATCCCCGTGAGCCCCGAGGCGGCCACCTCCCCCCGAGGGTAAGTGGCGGTGCGCTCCCACTCCTCGACGTTGGGCTGGACGACGTCGCGGACGAACCGCGTGGCGAGTTGGACCGCCTGTTCAGACATGGGGGCACGCTACCTGTAAACTGACGCGCCAGTCAATTCTCAGAATGTCGTCGCGGGCAGGAGAGCGTTCGATGAGTCCACGCCCCAGCGTCGAGGCGGAGCGTCGCGAAGACGTGCTGAACGCCACGTGGGAGCTGATCACCGAGGTCGGGTACCGGCGCGTCCGCATCGCCGACATCGCGGCGCGAACCGGAACGAGCACCGGGATCATCCACTACTACTTCGAGACCAAGGAGGACGTGCTCGACGCCGCCTTCCGCTTCGCGGTCGAGGACGCGCGCCGGCGGTCCGAGGAAGCGCTCGCCGGCATCGACGA
>CAZZND010000164.1:0-5486 GCA_964655465.1 uncultured Actinomycetes bacterium | reverse complement strand
CCTCTGCAACGAGGACCTCGGCTCGTGCCTCGGCGACACCGGCCGTCCAGGCGCCCTCCCCCCACATGCTGGCCACGCCTGCAGCGCGTTCAACGTAAGGGCGAGCACGGTCGACATCTCCGCTCCGGGCGTAGGAGGTAGCAGCAGCGATCAAGAACCCAACCGAACACGGGACGCATGCCGGGGTGTCGCCGAAGGCTTCTTCCGCCTGTGCCAGAACGTCGGCCGCCTCCGCGGGGTCCCCCGCTGCACGGACCGCCGCACCGTAGATCCGGGGTAAGAGGTGACTCGCGAGCGTTGACGCCTGGGCAAGCACGAGCGCATCTGCGAGTGGCGCCTGAGCCTGTTCGGGTCGGCCCGCGGCAAGCGAAACCTCGGCCAAGCGCTCGAGCGCGAGTGACCGACTTGCGTCGGCGTGGCTCTGCTTGCCGAGACCATCCGCCTCCCGAAGATGCTTCTCGGCTTCGTCAAGCTGCCCGGAGAGCAACTCGGCCTCCCCCAGCACCGTCGTGGCGAAGGCCGCACCGCGAATGGCTCCCGCGCGGTCGGCAGAGGCTCGGAGCTCGCGAGCGAAGTCGGCGATCTCGTCATACGGTTCGGCGCCGTACAGAGAGAACTCGACGAGGCAGAGATACGCGTCGAAGACCGACCCGGCGAGTCCAGGGTTCCGAGCCGTGTCGAGCACGTCGCTGCGCACTCGATCCCAGAGCTGGCCGCGGCTATGACTCACCATGCCGAGAAGCCCCGAGGCCTCGGCCGCGACGCCCACGAGGCCGGCTTCGGCTGCCAGATCCCGCGCCTCCTCCGCAGCGGCATGCGCGCCGGCGAGGTCTTCGTCGTGCCATGCAACGAGTCCACGAGCGAGAAGGAGCGACGCACGGTCACCGGGAATCGTCGCTTCAACGCCGTCCAGCGCTGCGTATGCACCGGTGGCATCGCCGGCGGCAAGGTATGCGCGAGACTGCCGGATCCGAAGTGGCACGCGCGCCCTGGGCTTGGCTTCGGCGATCGCTTCCCCGTAGGCGGTGGGCGCCACAGGGTCGCCCACGGCGAACAAGAGATCCGCGCGCAGCGCGAGCAATCTGATTCGGTCGCCACCACCAGCGTCGTGGAGGGCGCGCTCCGTCAGAGCGAGCGCATCGGCGTACGCAGCGACCGCCGCGGCGCTCGTCGCGGCCCGCTCGAGCCAAGGAACGGCCTCTACGGGGCGACCCCCTTCGAGCAAGTGGTGAGCCACGCGCCCTGGCGGTGCACCCGAACCGGACAGCGCATCGGCCGCGATGCGATGGAGCTGCGCGCGCCGATGGGCAGCAAGCGGGTAGATCAGTGCCTCACGAAGCAGACTATGCGCGAACCGGTATCCGTCCGTGGACTCGACGATGAAGCCAGTCGCGAGCCCTCGATCCAGCGCATCGAACGCCGCCGACTCCTCTAGCTCGCCGATGGCTGCGAACTCATCGGCGGAGAACTCCTCGCCCACGATCGCGGCCCGCTCGAGAGCGGCGCGAAGCCCTGGGTCCAGGTCGTGCAGGCGCGCCTGCAAGATGTCGTAGAGGCGCTCGGGCACCACGATCGAGCCGTCGGGCTCGATCGCCGAAGCGAGCTCGTGGATGAAGAAGGGATTGCCCTCAGCCTTGCTCCAGATCGCATCGATCGCGCCCACAGGCGGCACGGCGCCGTGCACCTGCTCCACGATCGAGACGGCGGCATCTCGCGCGAGGGGCCCGAGGGCGATCTCGCGCGCGAGGCCTTCGACGAGGAGGCTCGCGCGGACCTGCGCCAAGGCCGGCGGCATGCTCTCCGCTCGGTACGACAGCACCACGAGGAGCGGCTGGGATCGCGAAGCTCGAACGAGGTAGTGAGTGAGCTGGACCGTTGCTTCGTCTGCCGCGTTCAGATCTTCGAGCAACACGACCGCACCTCGCTCTCGAGCGGCCGCCGACAGCAGCTGCGCCACCGCCGAGAACAACCGGCGGCGCACCGTTCCCGGATCCGCCTCGGTCATCGCCGCGGGCGACGCCGCCGTGAGTCGGGCGATCTCGATCTGCGCCCCTTCGCTCAGTAGGGCGGCGAGATCCGGTCGCTCCAGCAGGAGGCGGTCCACCGCCTCCGCGACTGGCGCGTAGGGAAGGGCGCCTTCTTCCACACGGGTCGCGCCTCGAAGCGTCGTACGTCCGGCAGCGGAAGCCTCGGCAAGCAACGCGTCGCACAAGCGGGTCTTGCCGATCCCTGCTTCACCGCTGACAAGCAGACCGCCGCCGCGCCCAGCATCGAGGTGCTGGAGCGCTTCCTTCGCCGCGGTCAGCTCTCGCTCCCGTCCAACCATCGGCGCCGCGGAACCAACCGGCGCCACGGTCGCCGGCCCGCGCATGATCTCCTCGTAGAGAGCCACCGACTCGGGCGCGGGCCGAAGTCCGAGCTCCTTCCCAAGCTGAGCCTTGAGGCGCGTGAACTGCCGCAGGGCTGCAGCGCGGTTCCCCGCGTCGGCGTATGCGCGCATCAACGAACGATGCGCGTCCTCGTCGAGGGGATCGATCTCCAGCACGTCAGCCCATCGCTCCGCGCAACGCAGCAACGCCACGTACCGGAGATGGAGGCGATCGCGTGCAGGCTGGGTCCACTCCTCGTACCGGTCCTCCGGGAGCAGCTCGCCCGTATACAGCGATGCGACCGATGCACACGCCACCGGATCGGCCGCCACGATCGATCGCTCCGCATCGAGTTCGAACCGCTCGACATCAACGGCGACACCTTCACCGAGTCCGACCTCCTGACTGGTGAGCGTGATGGCGCTGGGATCGCCGATCCCCTTCCGGGCGAGGTGGATCGCCTTGTGCAGGTTCTGCTCCCCTCGCTCGAGAGGAAGATGCGGCCACAGCGCCTCTATCGCCTGGCCACGGTGGAGTCGATGGCCGGACGCCAGCGCGAGCAACTTGACCAATCCTGCGGCTCGACGATGCCGCCACACCGTTGCGGGCACCGGACGACCGTCGACGTGCAGGTCGAAGCCGCCGAGCAGCTGGATCTCTACGCTCGTCATGTGGTCCCAGTGTGCACGGTCAACCGCATCAGTGCGGGCGTGCCCGCCGCTTGTTCCGCCACGTGCGCGGGGGCGATCTACTTGGTGTCGCGTTCGTAGACACGCAGAAGCCACACTGGGCGTCGATGCTGCCGAGTCCGAGGAAGGAAGCCCGCCCCGACGATCCGAGCTTCGATCGCGGCAAGGTCATGCACGAACACGTGGAACTTCTTCGCACGGATCGCGTGCCAGCCGTTCCCCAGCCAGCAGAAGATCCGGTTGTACAAGCCCATCAAGCCGCGATCGACCGGGGCGGTGAGGACGAAGACGCTTCCACCGAGCACTTCAGCGCAGAACGGTGAGCGCGACAAGCGCAGCGTGGGGATTTCAGGCCACGAGCAGGCGAAGGCCAAGCTCCGCTGCATCGAGATCGACGAGATCGCGATTGCGTTCCGCCCACCGGCCTGAGACAAGGTCATGACGGAGGCTGCGCACTGCCCGCTGCTCGGCATCCAACCCGACTCTGGCCCATACCGATACTCCGCGACGAACACGATCGTCCAGGTATGCCTCGGGCCGGCGCCAGTAGGCCTCGAAGAAGCCGTCAGCGCAGTCCCACAGAATGGACACCGGCTCCATGCGGGCTCCGATCGCGCAGGCCTGCTCGTTCAGCGATGGACGGCCCGCGACGAGGTCATCGACCTCGGGCAGGTAGTCGCGAGTCAGCCAGAACCGACGACGCCATGCGGTGTCACTGCTGTCGTGCGTGAACACCACCACGCGGCGAGCCACGCGCCGCATCTCGCGCAGGCCCGCGATCGGGTCTCGCCAGTGATGCACGGTGGAAAAGGCCATCGCGGCGTCGAAGGACTGGTCCTCGAACGGAAGGCTCTCCACGACAGCAGCCACGCACGGCGCTGCGCCTTCGGGACGCTGCGCACGCATGAGCGCCGACGGTTCCACCGCGGTTACGTCACGGCCGGGGGGCTCGTAGGAGCCGGTGCCAGCCCCGATATTCAGTACGGTCCGCGCATCGCCGAGCGCAGCCCAGACCTGCGCGGCGATCCGCGGCTCGGTGCGCCGCGTCACGGTGTAGGCGGCTCCGATGGTGTCATACAACTGCTCGCTGGACATGTCTGCATCCTAAACTCGGCAACGAATGGATATGGATGTCTCCATCGGCAGGATCACCGAACTGGCCGAGCGCACGGCAGCGCCGCAGAAGAGGACGAGAAAGAAGCGTCGCACCGGCACGTGGACCGACGTGATCGGCTCTGATCGTCCGGAGTCCGGCCGCTCACCGCCTCCGACCTGACCAGCGCGAGATCGAAGAACACCTCACCTCTGCAGAAGGGCGTCGCCGGCATGTTCCGGTGACGTCCTGCGTGTATCTCGAGCACTGATCGCGTGCCAGATCGTCGGGTCGGACGCCCGAATCCAGCGTCCGATAGCGGGATGCGACCGCCAGGCGCCTCTTCACTGGAGTTCTGAGATGTCAGGGGCCGTTTGTTTTGAGAGCACCCTGTGGTCGGTCGGTTGGTAGGGTGTTCTCAGAACTCCCTGACCACACGCAATCGACCCTCGTGGCGGGACCTCCCACAGGTTAAGAGGGGTACCTCCCACACCGATAGTGGCGCCGCTCACCGAGGGTCGAGAGGCCGTGAGGTTCGAGCCCCCCTGCGGAACCAGTCCTCTAGGCGACGACCTTGAAGAGGTGCCACTGGTCCGGAACGCCCTTGAGTACGTGTTCGCCCATGTCCTCGAAGATGAGGCCGGATCCGGCCGTTAGATCCTTCACCGTCGAGGACACCCAGATCTCCGACGCGTTGGCGTTCGCCGCCACCCGCGCCCCGATGTGAACGGCGAGGCCGCGGATGTCGTCGCCTTCAAGTTCGATCTCACCCGTGTGACAACCCGCTCGCACCTCGAGTCCGAGTGGCTTCGTCGCCTCGGCGATCGCCTGCGCGCACCGTACCGCGCGGGCGGGTCCGTCGAAGGTCGCGAGGAGCCCGTCGCCGGTCGTATTGACGTAGCGACCACGGAACCGTTCGACTTCCCTATGTGCGAACTCGTCGTGACGCGCAAGCAGCGCCTTCCAAGCCGCGTCGCCGAGGGTCGCCGCCTTCTGCGTCGATTCGACGATGTCAGTGAACAGCACGGTCGCGAGCACCCTGTCCGCGACCTCGATCGAGCCGCGAAGCTGCCCGACGAACGCCGCCAGGCGATCGGTCAGAGCATCCTGGTCTCCAGCCCACGGCAGGTGGTCTCTTCCCGGAAGCTCGACGAACAGGGCCGCGGGCATCTTGCTGGCGATCCAGCGACTGCCGCCGATCGGTTCGATCTGATCATCGGTTCGATGGAGGATCAGCGTCGGCACGTCGATGGCTTCGATGGTCGCCCGGATATCGAGCTCGCGATTGATGCGCTCGATCTCGAGGTTGCCGTTCCTGCTCGTCGAGAGGCGCCA
>CAZZND010000163.1:0-5492 GCA_964655465.1 uncultured Actinomycetes bacterium | reverse complement strand
GCTGCGCGCCCATGTTCTCCCACGGGTCGTCGAGCTCGATGTCCTTGGCGATCGTCACGCCGTCGTTCGTGATCGTGGGGGCGCCCCACTTCTTGTCGAGCACCACGTTCTGGCCCTTGGGCCCGAGCGTGATGGCGACCGCGTCGGCGAGCTTGTCGACGCCGGCCTCCAGGCCGCGCCGGGCGTCCTCGCCGAACTTGAGCAGCTTCGAAGCCACGGTGGCCTCCCTTACTTCTTCTTGAGGACGGCGAGCACGTCGCGGGCCGACAGGATGAGGTATTCCTCACCGTCGACCTTCACCTCGGTGCCGCCGTACTTCGAGTAGATGACGTCGTCGCCGACCTTGACGTCGAGCGCGATGCGCCCGTCGCCATCTTCGTTCCACCGGCCGGGGCCGGCGGCCACCACGGTGCCCTCCTGGGGCTTCTCCTTCGCGGTGTCCGGGATCACGAGGCCCGACGCGGTGGTCTGGTCACCCTCGCTCGCCTGCACGACGATCCGGTCCTCGAGCGGCTGGAGCTTGAAGTCCGCCATGTGCGCTTTCCCCTCCTTGGGATCTGGGTCCGCCATTAGCACTCGCTGGTCGCGAGTGCTAACAGGATAGCCAGGAGAGTGCCAAGGGGTCAACGTGGCAAGCTGGGTCAGCTCGCCTGGAACGAGCGCTTGGCGAGGCCCATGAAGAAGCCGTCGATGGCGGTGTCCGGCGTGTCCTCGGGGTCCGAGGCCGCGCCGAGCGTCACGAACAGCGGCGCGAAGTGCTCCGTGGTGGGGTGCGCGTACGGCATCCCGGGCGCGCGGTGCCGGAAGTCCATGAGGTCATCCACCGCTCCCCTGCCGAGCGCGTCGGCCGCCCAGTCGTCGAAGTCCTTCGACCAACCCGGCGGCTCGGCGTCGGTTCGCCAGTCGCGCAGGAAGGGAAGGCCGTGCGTGAGGAACCCCGAGCCCACGATCAGGACGCCCTCGTCCCGTAGCGGCTTCAGCCGCTCTCCGATCCGGAACAGGTGCTCGGGATCGAGGTCGGGCATCGACATCTGCAGGACGGGCACGTCGGCCTCGGGGTACATGACCATCAGCGGAACGAAGGCGCCGTGGTCGAGGCCGTGGTCGGGATCCTCGGCGATCGGCTCGGTGTCGGGCATCGACGCCTTGATCTTGCCTGCCAGCTCGGGCGCGCCGGGTGACGGATAGGTCATCCGGTAGAACCGCTCGGGGAACCCGTAGAAGTCGTAGGTGAGCGGGACGCCCTGCTCGGTGGCACCGAGGGTGAGCGGCGCCGACTCCCAGTGCGCCGACACGATCAGGATCTGCTTCGGCTTGGGAAGGGTGGTCGCCCACCGGTTGAGCTGTCCGGGCCAGACAGGGTCGTCGAGCAGCGGCGGTGCGCCGTGACCGAGGTAGAGCACGGGCATCGCGTGGTCGCCCTCGGTCCACACCGAAGCTGTGGGCTCGCTCGTCGTGTTCGCCGTTTCCGTCATGTGGACCAGAACGCCCCACCCCGGTGCGTTGTTCCGGGGCGGCTCTCTGCCTGGATGGTCCCGCCCAACCCCTCGACGATCCGCTTGGCGAGCTCCGAGTGCCAGGGGCCAAAGGGGATCTCCGGCGCATGCGACGGCCGTGACAGCCGGCAAGTCTTCATGGGACCATGACTCTCCCCTCCCACGAACGGTGATCCATGGTGATACGAGAAGAGCAACCCACGCTTCGTGATTTCCTGAGCGTCTTGTGGCTGCGCAAATGGTGGATCGTTGCCTGTGTCGCCCTGCTCGGCGGTATCAGCTACGTTCGCGCCGCCCTTCAGCCCGAAGCGTACCTCTCGCAAGCCGAGGTGCTGGTCCTCCCGGTCAACGTCCCAGAAGCCGGCATCACGAGCTCCGGCCTCATCTTCATGGCGAACGAGGTGCAGATCGCCGGCTCGGCTGCGGTCGCCGAGCGCGCCGCCAAGCAGCTCGACAACCGCGGCCTCCAGCCCGCCCTGGTGGAGGTGAGCAACCCCCCGGAGACCCAGGCGATCGACTTCATCGCCCGCTCCGCGGATCCGCGCTCAGCGCAAGCATCGGCGCAGGCATATGCCGACGCCTACCTCGACTTCCGACGGGGGAGCCTGCTCTCCAGCATCGACGCGCAGCTCGACTCGATCAGGGATCTCACGGCGAAGCTCGAAGCCGACCGGTTGAAGGCGCAGCGCGAGCTCGCCGACGCGGACACGGCGAGCCAACGGCAGGCGCTGCAGATCGAGATCCTATCGTTGTCGAGCCAGATCCAGGAGCAGCAGCAGGGCCGTAACGACCTCGAGCTCGCCTCGAAGACCCCAGTGGGACAGCTGCTTCAGCCAGCCGCACTCCCGTCGTTCCCCTCGAGCGCGCGGCCCAGCCGCGCGCTGATCCTCGGGGCACTGGTCGGCCTGCTCTTCGGCGTCGGTCTCGCCTTCCTTCGCGACAGGCTCGACCAACGGCTCCGCGGCCGCGACGATATCGAGTCGATCGTCCACGCTCCCGTGCTCGGCCGGATCCCTGATGTGCCGTCGCTCCATCGACTCTTCGCGGTCGCGCCGGGGAGCGACCAGGTCGCTGGCGAGGCGTTCCGCTCGCTCCGCACGCGGGTGCTCTTCGCGACTCGGAGCGGCTCGAGCACGGTCATGATCACGAGCCCGACCCTCGGGGAAGGCAAGACGACGGTTGCGGCGAACGTTGCCATGGCCCTCGCGCAGGCCGACGTGGACGTCGTCCTCGTGTCGGCCGATCTGCGGCGCCCCGGCATCCAGCGCTACTTCCCCCAATGCATCGGCGCCGGAGTTGCCGATGTCCTCAACGGGCGGGCAGAGGCCGGTGATGTGGTCGTCGGCACGTCGCAGCCTCACCTCGTCCTGGTCCCCAGCGGCACGTCGAACCTCGCTCCCGAGGCGGGGCTCGGCACGAACGTGATGCTCAACGCGCTCACGACCCTCGCACGCGAAGCGAAAGTCGTGATCGTCGACGCGCCTCCTGTGCTTGGGATCTCTGACACGCTCGACCTGGCCTCGCTCGTCGACCACGTGATCCTCGTCGTGGACGCCCGCAGGGCTCGGAGGGATGCGATCCTCGAATCCCGGCAAGAGTTGCGATCGGTCGGCGCTTCCGTCCTTGGGGTCGTGCTCACGCACGTCGAGCCGAAGGGGTTCGGCTCGTACCATGCCTCCACGGAGTACACGTATGCCACGCTTCAGCAGTCGGCGGGCGGAGACACCGACCGGATCGCCGAGACCGGCCCAGTCGAGGGAGAACGCGATGATCCAGGACGACCCGTTCCTGCACTCGGCGATGCGCGTGCTGGCTCTGGATCGGGCGACAGCTGAAGCCATCGAGCGACTCGGCGGCGCGGGCATCCGCAGCCTCCTGCTGAAAGGCCCCGCGCTGTCGCGCTGGATCTATCCTGACGAGTCCGACCGACCGTATACGGACGCGGACCTCATGGTGGAGCCGGGGTTCGTCGAGGGCGCGGAGCGGATCCTCGCGGCGCTCGGGTTCCAGCGGATGGGCCTGGACACGTTGCCCGTGGATCGCCCGCGGTACGCGGTCACCCTCCGGCGCGCAGACGACGGGCTCGCGATCGATCTGCACCGCCGACTGGTCGGCATCGGCGCCGGCGAGACGGACGTGTGGGCCGCGTTCACGGAAGGCACCGAGACGATCGACGTCGCGGGGACGCGCGTCGAGATCCTCGCACCACCGAGCCGTGCGCTCGTGCTCGCCTTGCACGCTGCCAAGGATGGTGCGAGGTCGCCGCGCGTGATCGTGGACATGGAGCGCGCCCTCGACGTCGTGCCCGAAGACGTCTGGCGCGAAGCAGCCGCGCTCGCGACGCGGCTGGACGCTGTGCCGGGACTCGTCTCCGGACTGCGACGGGTGGAGCGGGGGACGGTACTCGCAGCGCGGCTGGATCTCCCCGATGCCGTGTCGGCGGAGTTCGTGCTGCGGGAAGAGCGCCCGCCGCCCATGACGGTCGGAGCGAAATGGTTGCTCGAAGAGCGGGGGATCCGTCATCGGGCCCAGGTCGTCGCGCACAAGCTGTTCCCGACGCCGGAGTTCATGCACGCTTGGCATCCCCTCGCACGGCGAGGCCCGGTCGGCCTCGCGCTCGCGTACACCTGGCGCCCGTTGTGGGTGCTCTGGCATGCCGTGCCGGCGATCCGCGCCGTCCGCCGCGCGCGGCGGACCGCCGCGCGCGGGAACCCCTGACTTCGTTTCACGGGTAACGCACGAGCGGCTCGTGGATCCCCCGTCCGGGCGGCGGGCCGACGTCGTGGCCGTCGATCTCGACCCACGCGTGCGCCTCCTTGTCGACGGCCTCGATCGGGAGTCCGATGACGAGCCGGGCTTCGTCGCCCTGCCGCTGCAGCTCCCGGTAGAGGACCAACGCCCGAAGGAGGCATCGCGGATAGAGCGGACCGACGTGGAGCGCACGCCCCACGATGGAGCCGTAGCGGTTGGGGGCGAGCCGGATGCCCCCCTCCCGCTGCCTCACCTCGCCGAGGCGCCGAACGGCCTGCGGCAACGGGAACCGGCGCAACGTGACCCAGACGATCGCCACGCCGAGCCACAACCGTGCGAAAAGGACGGCCTTGCGGAACCAGGGGAGCCACATCGGTTCGCTCACCGGTGCGAGCTTCCGAGCATCGTCGCCAGCATGACCCCCTCACGATAGCGAGGCGCGCCGTTCGCGTCCCCTCGGGCCACCCGCGCGATCGCGGAGCCCGAGCCGTCGACCGCGCTCTGCTCAAGCGGTGCTCCCCGACGGCCGATAAGCGAGTCAGAAACGGACATGGAGGATGTCTCCGGACGGAGGCAGGGGACACGAGGGGGCCCGTGATGACTAGTACGTACCGTCGGATGGCACGCTGGACCGTCTTCGCACTCCTGAGCGCGGCGCTGATCGTCAGCCCGGCCGCCTCGGCCGATGGACCGATCCCGCGGCACTTCCGCGTGAACGCCGGCGGACCCGAGCTCGAGGCCACGCCCATCTGGACCGCCGACAGCGGAACGGCCTCCTCGGAGTACGTGAACGGGGGATGGAACGCGACGGCGTCGACGACGCGCGCCATCGACCTCTCGGACCCCTCCGTGCCTCCCAGCACCCCGCAGGCCGTCTTCCAGACCCGGCGCTGGGACCGTCCACAGGGCGCAGACATGCACTGGGCGTTCCTGGTCGATCCGGGTCGGTGGCAGGTGAACCTCTACTTCGCCGAGACGAACCCGAACGCCTTCGCGATCGGTGAGCGCGTCTTCGACGTCGCGATCGAAGATCAAACCGTGCTGCGGCGGTTCGACATCTACGCGCTCGTGGGGCGCTATCGTGGATTGGTTCCGAGCTTCACCGTCCAGGCGGACAACGTCCTCGACATCAGGTTCGGTGCGATCAACCGGCGAGCGATCGTGTCGGGTATCGAGCTGATCGCGCTCGATCCCAAGACGCAGACCTCCGACCCCGCGCCAAAGCCCGAGCCCGCTCCCGCACCC
>CAZZND010000162.1:0-5516 GCA_964655465.1 uncultured Actinomycetes bacterium | reverse complement strand
CCGCAGCACGGCGGTGTCGAGCACCGACCATCCGCGGGGCGCGCCGATCGTGAACCGGTCGACGGTCACGACCCGGCCGGCCCCCGTGTTGGCGGGGAGGGGGGCGGTCCGCTCGCGGACCGCCAGCCAGGTAGCGCCGCCGACGGTGGCCGCGATCGCGATCGCGGCCACCACCCCCCCGATCACCGTCCCCACCTGGCGATGCCGGCCGCGCCGGAGCACGGCCTCGGGCGGGGCCGGCGTCACGTCCACGCTCCGCGCCTTGGTCTCGAACAGCTCCTTCAGATCGCGCTCGAGGTCGTTCATCGCAGCTCTCCCTCGGTGACGGCGGCGCGGACCGCCTCGGAGCCCCGCGCCACGAGCGACTTCACGGCGGCGACGCTGCATCCCAGCGCCGTGGCTGCGTCGTGCTCGGACAGGTCTTCGTAGTAGCGCAGCACGAGCGCGGCGCGCTGGCGTGCCGGCAACGTCGCCAGGGCCCGCCAGAGGTCTTCGGTCGCGCCGACGTCGGGCATCGACGCGGTGCGCCGCACCTCGGCCGCGCCTTCGCGGGCGAGCCATGCGCGTTCTGTCCGCCGGCGTCTGAGCCCCGACGTGTGCAGGTTCACGATCGCCCGCCGAAGGTACGCGTCGAACGCCGCGTGGGCTCGCAGGTGGTTGAACCGGCCGACGCAGCGAACGAACGCGTCGTGCGCGAGATCCTCGGCCTGATGCCGGTCACCCGTCAGCAGGTACGCCAACCTGATCCCCGCCGGCACGTGCCGGGCGTACAGGTCGGCCATGGTGCTGCGGTCGGGCTCCACGGTCGCCTCCGTCACCATCGTCATCCTTCCGTGCATCTCGTCTTCCAAGACGCACGAGACCCCCCGGAGGTATCGCTCCGGAGCGGGAAAGCTGCGCGCGGGTCGGTTCGCGCAGCGTGTTGCTAGTATCGGCGCGTTCCCGACCCCTTCATACGAGGTTCATGACGCCATGGAAACCACCCTCAAGGCACTCCCGCGCGACGGCAGCGGCAAGGGCGTCGCACGCAAGCTCCGCGCCGAAGGACTCGTCCCCGCGGTCCTGTACGGCCACGGGATGGAGGCCCGGTCGCTCACGATCTCGAGCCAGGATCTGCGCCACCTGTTCCACGCCTCGAGTGGCGGGTCGGTGCTGGTCGACCTCGACGTCGAGGGTGACAAGCACCTCGTGATCCTCCGCGACGTGCAGCGTGACCACCTGCGCGGCCGGTACGTCCACGTCGATCTCCTGGTGGTCCGGCGCGACGAGAAGGTCAAGATGACCGTCGAGGTCCGCGAGTCGGGCGAGGCACCGGGCGTGCGCGAGGGCGGCGTCATCGAGCACCACCTCCGCGAGATCGAGATCGAGTGTTTCCCCGGCGACACGCCCGAGGCGATCGACGCCGACGTGACCTCGCTCGCGATCGGCGACATGCTGCGCGTCGGCGACATCGCCGAGCCCGCGGGGGTCACGTTCCTGACCGACCCCGGCACGCCGGTCGTCTCCGTCATCGTGCCCGCGATCATGCGCACCGAGGCCGATCTGTCCGTGCCGGGCGAGGCGCCCGCCGAGGTCGAGGCCGCGCCCGCCGAGGCCGAGATCGCGCCGCCCGCCGAGCCCGAGGCCGCACCGGCGGCCGAGGGCGAGGGGTAGACCTCGCACCACGCCGCGATGACCTGGGTCGTCGCCGGTCTCGGCAATCCGGGGGAGCGTTACGCCGCGACACGGCACAACCTCGGCCGGATGGTCGTCGACGAGCTGGCACGTCGCCTCGGCGTCCGCCTCAAGAAGGTCCGGTTCATGCCGGTCGAGGCGGCCGAGGCGTCGATCGGGCCCGAACGGGTCTGGCTCGCCACCTCGACCCTCTATATGAACGAGTCCGGACCGTCGTACGCGGGGCTCGCGAAGAAGCACCACGTCGAGCCCGCGCAGGTGATCGCGGTTCACGACGAGATCGAGATCTCGCCCGGCGAGCTCCGGCTGAAGCTCGGAGGCGGCAGCGCCGGCCACAACGGACTGAAGTCCCTGACCGGCGCCCTGCGCTCGCCCGAGTACCTGCGCGTGCGCGTCGGCGTCGGGAGGCCGCCCGGCCGCCAGGAACCGGCCGACTTCGTGCTGCAGCCCATCGGCCGCAAGAACGAGACCGACATCGCCGTCTGGGTCGATCGCGCCACGGACGCCGTCGAGTGCCTCATCACCGAGGGACTCGTTGCGGCGCAGGACCGGTTCAACAAGGGCGCCTCGGGCGCTTGAACCACGGCTGCCTTCGCCGTCCCCCCGTCGGGGACCGACCATCGGCCTATCCGTCGGTCCTACCACCCTCCGGGTACCGGGGAGGCCGGATCTGCGACCCTCGCCCGATAGGCCGACACCGTGGCCCGGCCGATGTTCTGGTCAAGGACCAAGGAGGTGATCGGAGTGCGGAACAAGCTCATGCGAGTCAACTGGCGCCACCTGCTGATGAGCGGTGCCACCCTCGCCACGATGCTGCTCGCTGCCGGCGCCCGGTGGAAGCCCCACTAGGCGCGGAGAGGAGAGAGACGCCATGCTTCGCAAGATCATGTACACCGTGATGACCCTGGCGGCGCTCGCGATGGCGGTCGGCGCAGGTTGGAAGCCCGGCTACCTGGGTAACTGATCAGGGAACGGATCGACGTAACAGGGGCCCCCGGCTACGCCGGGGGCCTCGCCGTGTCGGTCAACCGGCCTAGGTGATCGGGGGCCCGCTGCCCCGGAGCGGCCCACACCAGGATGGACCAGCTGCCCGATGCCCCAGCGACCCCCTCCGGCGCATCCTGACGTCGACACACGACGCAGGAGGTGACGGGATGCGCAGGACCATCAACTGGCGGTATCTGCTCACGACCGGCGCCGCGATGGCCACGCTGCTCCTCGCAGCGGGCGCTCGGTGGAAGCCGAGCTTCAAGTGAGACGCGGGAAGGGAGCGACGATGACCCGCAGGATCTGTTACACGGTCATGGCCCTTGCCGCACTCGCCATGGCGGTCGGGGCCGGCTGGAAGCCCGCCTGGGGCTTGCAGTAGGCATGAGAACGGTTGCAGGCCGGGGCTTCTCGCCCCGGCCTCTGCCGTTCTGAGAGCTTCCTCGCACCCTTCAGTCCGCCGCACCGTTTCCGATACCAATCCCATGAAGCTGATCGCCATCACGCTGGCCATCACTCTCGCTGTCGGATACCTGCTGGGGGGGCGGCTGTCGAACCTGAGCGGCCTGAGGATCCGGTGGGCACCGCTCGCCATGATCGGGTTCTCGATGCAACTGATCAACCCCCCCGGCGATTGGCCCCTCGCCATGCTCACCGGTTCGTTCGTCCTGCTGTGGGTCTTCGCGCTCGTGAACCGCGACGTGCCCGGATTCCAGCTGATCCTCGTCGGCGTGGCGATGAACTTCCTGGTGATCGTCGCGAACGACGGGATGCCGGTCTCGGCGCACGCGTTGCGCGCCTCGGGCCAGGCCGACACGATCGCTGATCTGACGAACGACGCCGACGCCTATGTCAAGCATCACCTCGCCGAGCCCGACGACCAGGTGTTGTTCCTCGGCGACGTGATCCCCCTGCCGCCGCCCGTCTCACAGGCCATCAGCGTCGGCGACATCTTCACGTACGGCGGAGTGAGCGTCGTCATCGTCGCCGGGATGCGCCGGCGGCGCGACGACGTGGCGGCGGACGAGGTCGGGCGACTCGTCGCCCGGGGCGCCGGCGATGGCTGAGACCGCGGCCGCAGACCCGGCCGTCGAGCCCGATCTCACCGTCCACGACCGGCGGTGGCAGATCCGGCTCTACGAGCTCGTCATCTCCGTGCCCATCTTGGCGTGGCTCCTATACGAGGCGTTCAGCGATCCCGCGCAGTTCGCCGAGTACGGCTGGGCGCCGCTCGTGTGGGCGGCGGCCGTCACGGCGGCGGAACTGCTGCCCGTTCCCACGAACGTCTCGATGGCGTTCAGTCTGAGCTTCCCTCTCGAGCTGTCAGCCGCTCTGATCTTCCCGACGCCGTTGGCCGCGGCCATCGCCCTCGTCGGCTCGATCGACTCACGAGAGCTCCGCGGCGAGATCCCGATCCTCAAGGCGCTCTTCATCCGCTCGCAGATCGCACTGTGCGTCATCGTCGAGAGCGAGATCTTCAAGGTGTGGATCTCGCCCGAGAGCGTCAAAGGTGGGACGAGTCCGTGGCGGCTGATCCTGCCGACGATCCTCGCCGCGTTCGCCGGGTACGCCATCAACACCCTGCTCGTGGCCTTCTACTACAAGCTGCAGACCGGCAAGCGCCTGGGCGAGATCTTGCGCGAGATGCACGGGGGCGTCTTCGGCGAGTTCGTCCTGTCCTACTTGGGCCTGGCGATGTTCGCGGTCCTCGTCGCGACGTCGTTCGCCCAGCTCGACGCCTTCGCGATCATGGTGTTCGCGGCCCCGCTCGCCTTCGCGCGTCAGATGTTCCGACGAACGCACTCGCTCCAGGAGGCGACCAACGAGCTCGCCGTGAAGCAGGCGGAGAACGAGTTCCAAGCGCTGCATGACTCCCTCACGGGGCTGCCCAACCGGATGCAGTTCCAGGTGAAGCTCGCCGAGGCCATCGATCACGCGCGCGCGACCGACGGCCGTGTCGGCGTGATGCTGATGGACCTGGACCATTTCAAGGAGATCAACGACACGCTGGGCCACCACTTCGGGGACATGCTGCTGAAGGAGATCGGTCCGCGTCTGTCGCGGGTGCTGCGGGATGGCGACCTGATGGCGAGGCTCGGCGGGGACGAGTTCGGCATCGTCCTGCCGGATCTGCCGAGCGAAGATATCGCCATCCAGGTTGCCGAACGGCTGCGCGAAGGGCTGGAGCAGCCGGTGGCGGTGGAGGGACTGGCGCTCGACATCTCGGGGTCCGTGGGTTTGGCGCTCTTCCCCGACCACGCCAACGACGCGGAGACGCTGATGCGGCGCGCGGACGTCGCCATGTACGCCGCGAAGGAGTCGGGGGGTGGCTACGAGCTGTACGAGGAGAGCCTCGACCGCCACAACCCACAGCGGCTGACGCTCGTCGGTCAGGTGCGCCCCGCGCTCGAGGCGAACGAGTTCGTGATGTTCTATCAGCCGAAGGTCCGGCTGAGCGACGGCCGGGTCGCCGGCGCCGAAGCGCTGATCCGCTGGGAGCACCCGAGCCTGGGCCTCGTCCCGCCCGACGACTTCATCCCGCTGGTCGAGAAGACGGTGCTGCTGCGCCCCCTCACGCACTACGTCATCGAATCGGTCCTGCGACGATGGCGGGAGTGGGCGGAGATGGGGATCCGGCTCCCTCTTGCGGTGAATCTCTCGGCGCGCTCCCTGCTCGACGGCGACCTGCCCGAGCAGGTCGCGGAACAGCTTCACCGCTGGGAGGTGCCGCCCGCGTACCTGCGCCTGGAGCTCACGGAGAGCTTCCTCATGGGCGACTCGGTGCGCTCGACCGCGGTGCTCAACCGGCTGGCCGACGTCGGGATCGGGTTGTCCATCGACGACTTCGGCACCGG
>CAZZND010000161.1:0-5525 GCA_964655465.1 uncultured Actinomycetes bacterium | reverse complement strand
GGGGACTACAGGCGTCGCGCTGAACGCCGACCTTGACGCCGACGTCACGGTGGCGGGCGTCGACAGCTACACGGTGAACGGCGGCGCCGGCGACGATGCGTTGTCGGCCAACGGCGGCTTCGGCACCGGATCGGCGGCCGCGCATACGTCGACCATCAACGGCGACGCCGGGAACGACACCATCAACGGCGGCACCGGCGGCGGCACCCTCAGCGGTGACGCCGACAACGACACCGTCAGCGGCGACGGCACCCTCAACGGCGGCGTAGGGCTTGACACCCTCACCGGCGGCGTCGGGAACGGCACCCTGAACGGGGGCATCGGTGACGACACCCTCGACGGGGGCCCCGGTAACGACGCCCTGGTCGGCGGCGGGGGCGACGACACCGCGAGCTTCGCCAGCAACACCTCCGCCGTGACGGTCGACCTCGTCGGCGGGCTCGCATCGTCGACGACAGGCAACGACACGCTCGTGGACATCAGCAACGCGAAGGGGTCGCCCTTCAAGGACACCCTGAAGGGCACCGACACCACCAACACCCTGAAGGGCGGGAAGGGTGGAGACACCCTGAAGGGTGCCGGCGGCAACGACACGGTGATCGGCGGCAAGGGCCCCGATACCGTGCGCGGCGGGTCCGGCGATGACGAGCTGTACGGCAAGGCCGGCAGGGATGCCCTGTACGGTGGTTCCGGCACCGACCTCTGCAAGGGCGGTGACGGGAGGGACACGGAGAAGGGCTGCGAGCTCTAGCTCGAAGCCAGCGAGGTACGTGACCGGGGGGCGGTCCCTTTCAGGGGCCGCCCCCCGTCGCGTGGTCAGGTTCGATGCGGGTGTTCGCCTACCGCCGCCTCGGATCGGGTCCGGTAACGTCGGCGCGTGCCGCTCCCGATCGAGGACTACGCGCTCATCGGTGACACCCACACGGCCGCGCTCGTCGGCCGTGACGGGTCCATCGACTGGCTGTGCCTGCCGCGGTTCGACTCCGGCGCGTGCTTCGCCGCCCTGCTGGGCGATCCCTCGCACGGTCGCTGGCTGCTGTCGCCTACCGGTGCGTTCCGGACGAGGCGCCGCTATCGCACGGACACGCTCGTCCTCGAGACCGAGCACGAGACCGACACCGGCGTGGTGCGGGTGACCGAGTTCATGACCCCGCGCCGGGGGCAGGCGCGGGTCGTGCGGCTCGTGGAAGGCGTGCGCGGATCGGTCGACATGCACATGGAGCTCGCGCTGCGGTTCGACTACGGCGCCGCCGTGCCGTGGATGCAGCCGCTGCGCCAAGGCGTCTCGGCGGTGGCGGGCCCCGACGCGGTGGAGCTCCGCACGCGGGTCCCGCTCGAGGTCACGCGCGGGCTCGTCACCGCGGCCTTCACCGTCGCCTCCGGCCAGCGCGCTGCCTTCGCCCTGGTGTGGTTCCCCTCGCACCAGGACCCGCCGCCGCAGATCGATCCCTGGGACGCCGAGAAGGGCACGACCAGGTTCTGGCGCGACTGGGTGAGCCGCTGTACCTACGAGGGCGAGTGGCGGGACGCCGTGCTCCGCTCGCTGATCACCCTGAAGGCGATGACGTACCGGCCGACCGGTGGGATCGTCGCCGCGGTGACGACATCGCTGCCCGAGGAGATCGGCGGCGTCCGCAACTGGGACTACCGGTTCTGCTGGCTCCGCGACGCGACCTTCACGCTGTACAGCCTGCTGATGGCCGGCTATGAGCGTGAGGCCGAGGCCTGGCGCGAGTGGCTGCTCCGCGCCGCCGCGGGCGATCCGGGCGACCTCCGGATCATGTACGGCATCTCGGGGGAGCGCCGCCTGCCCGAGCTGGAGCTCGACTGGCTGCCGGGCTACGAGGGATCCACGCCGGTGCGCGCCGGCAACGACGCGTCGGCCCAGTTCCAGCTGGACGTCTACGGTGAGGTCCTCGACCTGCTGCACCAGGCGTCGCGCGAGGGGCTGCCCCACGAGGCGGCCTCGTGGGAGGTCGAGCGGCGGCTCGTTGACGTCGTCGAGGCGCGGTGGCACGAGCCCGACGAGGGGATCTGGGAGGTCCGTGGCGGCCGGCGTCAGTTCACCCACTCCAAGGTCATGGCCTGGGTGGGCGTCGACCGCGCGATCCGTTCCGTCGAGATGTTCGGGTTCGACGGCCCCGTCGATCGCTGGCGTGCGCTCCGCGACGAGATCCACGCCGAGGTCTGCCGCGAGGGCTACGACGACGAGGTGGGCGCGTTCGTCCAGTCCTACGGGTCGAAGGATCTCGACGCGGCCGCGCTGCTGATCCCATTGGTGGGGTTCCTGCCGGCCCACGACCCTCGCGTCGTCGGCACGGTGGCGGCGGTGCAGGAGCGGCTCATGCGCGACGGGTTCGTCGTGCGCTACGACCCCTCGCGCGAGATCGACGGGGTGCCCGGCGGCGAGGGGGCGTTCGTCCCGTGCACATGCTGGCTCGCCGACTGCCTCGCGCTTCAGGGGCGCCACGACGACGCCCGGGAGCTGTTCGAGCGCGTGCTGTCGATCCGCAACGACGTCGGGCTGCTGTCCGAGGAGTACGACCCGGTCGCGGGGCGGCTGCTCGGGAACTTCCCGCAGGCGTTCAGCCACGTGTCGCTGATCGGGACGGCGAGGAACCTCTCGCGCGGGACGGTCGGGCCGGCCGAGCGCCGGCGGTTCGCACGGCTCGGGCGAGCCGGAGGCCGGCGGTGAGCCTCCCCTCGCCCGAGCTTCAGGATGTCCGCGACCGGCTCGCCCGCGCCGCGGTCCTGCTCGACTACGACGGCACCCTCGCCCCGATCGTGGCGCGTCCCGAGGACGCCGAGCCGCTCCCCGGCGCGGCCGAGGTGCTCGCGTCGCTCGCGCCGCGGGTGCTGCGGCTCGCGATCGTGACGGGACGTCCGTCGGCGTTCGTCACGTCGCGGCTCCCGGTCGCCGGGCTCGAGGTCGTCGGGATCTACGGGCTCGAGGGTGCGCCGCCCGTCGATGCGGCGACGCGGGAGGCGGTCGCCGATGGTGTCGCCGGGGAACGGGGCGCCACCATCGAAGACAAGGGCGCGTCGCTCGCGGTGCACCTGCGCCGCGCGGACGATCCGGATGGCGCCGAGGATCGGCTCCGGGGCCCGCTCACCGCGATCGCCCGCGACGCCGGCCTCGTCATCCGCGAGGGCAAGCGGGTGCTCGAGCTCTCGCCACCCGGTGCCGGCAAGGTCGACGTGATCCGCCGGCTCGCGACCGGCGCCGACGCCGTCCTGGTCGCTGGGGACGATGTCGCCGACGCCGAGGCGTTCGCTGCCCTCGGGGACCTGCCCGACTCAGGCGTGGCCCTGGTCCGCGTCGGTGTCGTGGGGCTCGAGGTTCCCGAGGAGCTGCATCGGGTCGCCGACCTCGTGGTCCAGGGGCCCGAAGGGCTGCTCGACCTGCTGCGCTCGCTCTGAGGTGAGCCCCCGCGCGATGTCCAGATCGCGGAGCTGCGCGGTGAGCCACCGGGCCGGGTTGCTGGTGAGCACCGCCCGCGTGAGCCCGCGAGCACGGCGGACCCGCTCGTCCTCGGGCATCTCGAGCGCCAGCTTGATCGCGTCGGCGGTCTCGGCCACGTCGAACGGGTTCACGCCGATCGCGTGGCGGCCGAGCCGGCCGTACGCGCCGGCGTTGACCGAGAGCACCAGGGCACCGTGGCGACGGTTGACGAGCGGCCCCTCCATCGCGACGAGGTTCATGCCGTCGAAGATCGGGTTCACGACCATCGCGTCGTACAGGCCGTACGCGGCGACCGCCGCCGGGTAGTCCTCCTCGGTGCGGATCTCGAGCGGCGTCCACCCGTCGTCACCGTGGCGCTGGTTGATCTCCTCGGCGGTCTCGAAGCACCGCTCGGCGTAGGTCACGTACTCCGGGATCTCTGTGCGCGAACGCGGCAGCAGCGACAGGAACCGGACCTTGCCACGCCACCCGGGGTTCTCGGTCAGGAACGCGTCGTAGGCGCGGTAGCCGCGCACGATGTTCTTCGTCAGCTCGAGCCGGTCGACACGCAGGAGCAGCTTCGCGTCGCCACGCCACGCGCCGAGCTCCTTGCGGAGCTGCTTCACCTCGGGGGAGGCGGCGGCGCGCCGCAGCGGCCCCGGATCGAGCGCGATGGGGTAGGAGCGCACGAGCACGAGCCGGCCGTCGATCTCGATCCGGCGACGCCGGACGTCGACCTTCGCGCCGTCGAGCGTCTCGCGCACGCAGAGCAGGAAGTTCTCGGCCCAGCGGTCGGCCTGGAACCCGAGCACGTCGGCGCCGAGCATCCCGCGGAGCAGGTCCTCGCGCATCCCTTCGGGCAGCAGGCGGACGTAGGTCGGACCGGCGAACGGCGTGTGCGTGAAGTGCGCGATACGCGCGTCGGGTTTCATCCGGCGCAGGTACGACGGCACCATGGCGAGCTGGTAGTCCTGCACGAGGTAGACGGGGTCGCGGTCCCCTTCGGCCGCGAGCGCCTCGGCGAACGTGCGGTTGACCTCGCGGTAGTCCTCCCAGATGTGGCGCGTCTCCGAGTCCCACGCCGGGAGGTAGGCCAGGTCGAACAGATAGTGGTGCAGCAGCCACAGCACCCGGTTCGAGATGCCGTTGTAGTAGCCCTCGTAGCGCGCCTTGTCGATATCCACGAACGCGGCGTGCCCGGCCGGTTCGACCTCGATGGCGTGTCCGCCCTCGGCCACCTGCCGGTCGCCGTCGGTCATGGCGGCGGCGAGCCAGGTGGCGTCGGACTCGAACAGCACCCCGGCGAGGGCGGTCACGAGCCCGCCGGACCCGCGCTCGGGGACCAGCGAGCCGTCATCGCTCACCTGGAACGACACCGGGCCTCGGTTCGACGCGACCACGAGGGGTGATTCGAAGGCGGTGGCGGGAGATGCCTGCATAGGGATCGCCCCACCATAGCCCCATCCGAGACCCTGCGTCCGGGCCGAGCGCACCCGCGGTCGCGTACCGTTCGGCCGGATGCGCGGGCTGATCTCCCACCTCGGACCTCCGATGCGGGCCCTCCGGGGTGTGCTCGGCAACGGTCCGCTCACCCGCATGCAGGTCGCGTTCCTGCTCTTCAACGTCGCGGAGCCGGCCACGTGGATCGCGATGCTGGTGTACGCGTTCAACGCCGGGGGGACCGGCGCGGTCGGGTTCGTGTCGATCCTGCTCCTGATCCCGGCCGGCCTGCTCGCGCCGGTCGCCGCCTCGCTCGGCGACCGGTTCCCGCGCGAGAAGGTCGTGCGCCTGGGCTACGTCGCGCAGGCCGTGACGACCGCGGCCGTGGGCGCGGCGATGGCCGCCGGGCTGGCGCCGGGGGTCGTCTACGCGATCGGGGTCGTGTGGGCGCTGACGTTCACGACCGGCCGTCCCGGTCACCACGCCTTGCTGCCGTCGCTCGCCCGGAGTCCCGAGGAGGTCGCGGCCGGCAACTCGGTGTCCTCGCTCACCGAGGGCATCGGCGGGGCCGTCGGAGCGGTGGTCTCGGCGGTGGTGCTCGCGTCCGCGGGCCCGGGCGCGGTCTTCGGCATCGCCGCCGCCG
>CAZZND010000160.1:0-5552 GCA_964655465.1 uncultured Actinomycetes bacterium | reverse complement strand
GCCCTCGATCCGGACCGAGCTGATCGCGGCCCCCGGGATCGAGGACAGCAGCGTGCGGCGCAGAGAGTTCCCGATGGTGTAGCCGAACCCGGGCTCGAGCGGCTCGATGACGAACTTGGAACGCGTCGCGTTGACGCCCTCCTCGGAGATCTGTGGCCTGGCGACGATGAACAACGGACTACCTCCTCCCGCGGGGGATCATCCAATCCTTCCCCACGGCTCTACGGCCCGCTCGACAACGGGCCGGCCCGGCGCGCGCTAGACGCGCCGGCGCTTCTTGGGCCGGCACCCGTTGTGGGGCACCGGCGTTACATCCTGGATGCCCGCGACCTCGAGACCAGTCGCGGCGAGCGAACGGATCGCGGTCTCGCGGCCCGATCCCGGACCCTTCACGAACACATCGACCTTCTGCACACCGTGCTCCTGCGCCTTGCGCGCGGCGGCCTCGGCCGCGAGCTGCGCGGCGAACGGCGTCGACTTGCGCGAGCCCTTGAAGCCCACGTTGCCGGCGCTCGCCCAGCTGAGCGTGTTGCCCTGCAGGTCGGTGATGGTGACGATCGTGTTGTTGAAGGTCGACTTGATGTGCGCCTGCCCGTGCAGGACGTTCTTCTTCTCGCGACGCTTCGCTTTCTTGGCCTTCGGCTTCGCCATCAGGGTTCCCTTACTTCTTCGTGGCCTTCTTCTTGCCGGCGATGGCCTTCGTCGGGCCCTTGCGGGTGCGCGCGTTCGTGTGCGTGCGCTGGCCGCGGACCGGCAGGGAGCGGCGGTGGCGGATGCCCTGGTAGCACCCGATCTCGATCTTACGCTTGATGTCCTGGGCGACCTCGCGCCGCAGATCGCCTTCGACCTTGAGGTTCGCGTCGATGAAGGAGCGGATCTTGAGGACCTCGTCCTCGGAGAGGTCGCGCACCTTCGTGCCGCCCTCGACCCCGGTGCCCTCGACGATCTTGAAGGCGCTGGTGGGGCCGATCCCGTAGATGTAGCGCAGCGCGATGTCCAGACGCTTGTCGCGCGGGAGGTCGACGCCGGCGATACGAGCCATGTGTTCGGTTCCCTCTCCCTATCCCTGCCGCTGCTTGTGTCGGGGGTTGGTGCAGATGACCATGATCCGGCCGCGACGCCGGATCACCCGGCACCGATCGCAGATCTTCTTGACCGACGGACGGACCTTCATCTGGTGGTTCCCTTCACTTGTAGCGGTACACCACACGGCCCCGGCTGAGGTCGTACGGCGACAACTCGACGCGCACCCGATCGCCGGGGAGGATCCGGATGTAGTGCATCCGCATCTTCCCGGAGATATGGGCGAGCACCTTGTGCCCGTTCTCCAACTCAACGCGGAACATGGCGTTCGGCAGGGGCTCTACGACGGTCCCCTCGACTTCGATGGCGTCGTCCTTGGCCACGGTCCAGCTTTCTTCGGTACGGGTTCCCCGGTTCGGACGCATGCGAACACGGCTCCGAGCGGGGCGGACGGTCAGTATAGGGGTCACGTCGCGGAGATGTCCACGGCGACGGAGGCGTGCCGGAGCGGTTGCCACGCAGCGACCGGCGTCAACCTCGGGCCGTCAGGATCTCGTGGCCGTCCTCGGTCACGGCGACCGTGTGCTCGAAATGAGCACTGAGGGAGCCGTCAGCGGTCACCACGGTCCAACCGTCGGACATGACCGCGGCCTCATCACCGCCCAGGTTGAGCATCGGCTCGACGGCGATCACGAGCCCCTGACGAAGCTCGGGGCCACGTCCCGCCGGGCCCCAGTTCTGGATGAACGGGTCCTCGTGGAGTTTCCGGCCGATGCCATGCCCCCCGTACTCGCGCACGACGCCGAGCCCCGCGGCATCGGCCGCTGTCTCGATCGCATGCCCGATGTCGGAGAGGCGGCCGCCCGGGCGGATCAGCTCGATCGCGGTGCCGAGCGCCGCTTCGGTGGCGCGCACCAGCCGCTCGGCGTCGGCGTTCGGCGCCGACCCCACGAACACGGTGACGGCGCTGTCGGCATGGAAGCCCTCCCAGATCGCCCCGAAGTCGAGTGAGATGAGCTGGCCCTCGGTGAGCACGCGGTCCTTCGACGGGATGCCGTGCACGATCTCGTCGTCGACCGAGGCGCAGATCGAGGCCGGGAACGGGATGCGATCGCGGGTGCCTCCGTACCCGAGGAACGACGGCGTCGCGCCGCTGCCACGGATCACCTTCTCGGCCACGCGGTCCAGATCGAACGTGCTCACGCCGGGCTTCACCGCGGCCATGACGGCCTCGATTGCCTCGGCGAGGATCGCGCCGGCACGGCGCATCTTCACGAGCTCCTCCGGGGACTTCCGGTCGATCACGTCAGACCCCGGATGACGTCGCCGAGCGAGTCGACCATGCGCTCGGATACGAGCGAGGCCGGCGCTTCAGCGTCGATCTCGTGCAGCAGCCCGCGGGCCCGATAGAAGCCTTCGAGCGGTTGGGTCTGCTGCCGGTACACGGCGAGCCGCCGCTTGACCGTCAGCTCGTCCTCGTCCGTCCGTTTCTCCAGGGACGCCCCGTCGTGGTCGCACACGGTGTCGTTGGCCGGCGGACTCCACTCGGAGTGGTACGTGCGCTTGCAGACCGGACAGGTGGATCGCCCCGTGATCCGGCGGATCGCGATCGGATCGGTGATGGTGAACTTCACGACCGTGTCCAACGGCGTGCCGAACGCCTCGAGGGCCCGGTCGAGCGCAACGGCCTGCGGGACGGTACGTGGGAACCCGTCGAGGATGAACCCCTTCGAGGCGTCGGGCTCCTGGAGCCGCTCCTCGACCATCCGCACGACCAGGTCGTCGGGGACGTACTCCCCCCGGTCCATGTACGTGCGCGCCTCGATCCCGAGCGCCGTGCCCTCCTCGACGTGGTCACGCAAGATGTCGCCCGTCGAGATCTGCGGGATGCCGAGGCGCTCGGACAGGAACCGCGCCTGCGTCCCTTTCCCTGCACCGGGGAGACCGAGGAAGACGAACCGCATCGGCCCGGTCCTCGCTAGCGGAGGAAACCCTCGTAGTGCCGCATCATCAGCTGCGACTCGATCTGCTTCATCGTCTCGAGCGCGACACCCACCGCGATCAGGACCGATGTGCCGCCGAACGGGAACCGCTGCGGATCGGCGCCGATGGCCCAGAACGCGTAGACGATGTTGGGCAGCAGGGCGATCGCGGCGAGGAACAGCGAGCCCGGCAGCGTGATGCGGTTGAGGATGTCCGTCAGGTACTGGGCGGTGGGGGGACCGGGGCGGATGCCTGGGATGAACCCTCCTTGTTTCCGGAGGTTGTCGGCGGTGCGCTCCGGGTTGAACTGGATCGCGGTGTAGAAGTAGGCGAAGAAGACGATCAGGCCCGTCAGGATCGCCATGTAGACGAAGCTCCGCGGGTCCTGCAGCACGTTCTGCACGAAGTCCTGGAACCACGTGGCCTGGATCACGCTCGCCAACAGCACCGGGAAGTAGATCACCGAGGTCGCGAAGATGATCGGGATGACGCCGGCCTGGTTGACCTTGAGCGGTAGGTAGGTGCTGGCGCCGGTCGTCATCTTCCGTCCGACCACGCGTTTGGCGTACTGGATAGGGATGCGCCGCTGGCCCTGGTCCATGAACACGACGGCGACGATCACGCCGATCCCCATCAACACGACCACGCTCAGCGCGAACGCGCCTCCCGTCTCGTAGATCGAGGCGCCCTCGGCGGGCAGGCGGCTGATGATGCTCGTGAAGATCAGCAGCGACATACCGTTGCCGACGCCTCGCTGCGTGATCAGCTCGGACAGCCACATGATCAGAGCGGTCCCGGCGGTCATGACCAGCACGATCAGGAGCACGTTGGCCGTGTCGAACGTGTTCGGCGGGAAGATGTCGCCGGTGCCGAACGCGTTGTTGTGGAACGCGAAGACCAGGCCCGTCGCCTGCAGCACCGCGAGCGCCACGGTCAGGTACCGGGTCCACTGGTTGATCTTCTTGGTGCCCGTCTCGCCCTGCTCCTGCCACTGCGCGAGCCGCGGTATCACGACCGTCAGCAGCTGCATGATGATCGTGCTCGTGATGTAGGGCATGATCCCGAGCGAGAACACCGAGAACGAGGTGAGCGCGCCGCCCGAGAACAGGTCGATCAGCCCGAGGATGCCGCCCTGGCCACCCTGCGCACGGAGGTTCGACACGTCGACCACCGGCACCGGCACGTGCGAACCGAACCGGTAGACGGCGATGATGAACAGCGTGAAGAGGATCTTGTTCCGGAGGTCCGGAACCTTGAACGAGTTGAGGAAGGCGCGCAGCACGACCCGGTAAGCCTACCCCGTCAGGCGATCTGCTCGGTCCGGCCGCCCGCGGCCTCGATCTTCGACCGGGCGGTGGACGAGAAGGCGTGGGCCTTCACCGTCAGTCCCTTCGAGATCTCGCCGCGACCGAGGATCTTGACCTTCATGCCCTTGCGCGCCAGGCCATGTGCGTACAGCACCTCGGGCGTGACCTCGGCGTCGAAGTACTTCTCGAGGACCTCGACGTTGACCGGGGCGAACTCGACCCGGTTGGGGTTCGTGAAGCCCTTCTTCTTGGGCACGCGCCGCTGCAACGGCATCTGGCCGCCCTCGAAGCCGGCGCGCACGTTCTTCCGCGCGCCGGTGCCCTTGGTGCCCCGGCCCGCGGTCTTGCCGCGGACGCCGGCGCGGCCACGGCCAACCCGCTTGCGGTCCTTCGTCGAGCCCTCGGCGGGGCGCAGGTGATGGAGCTTCACGAGTCGACCTCCTCCACCGTCACGAGGTGCCGCACCTTCGCGATCATGCCGCGGATGTCGGGGCGGTCCTCCTTGACGACGGTGTCGTTGATGCGGTGCAGACCGAGCCGGCGGACCGTGTCCTTCTGGTCCCTGGGCCGGTCGATCACGCTGCGGACCTGGGTGACCTTGAGCTGGCTCATCGACGGCCCCCACGCGGGGCGGCGGGCGCGGCTTCGGTCAGCCCGTACTGCTCCTGCAGCTGCTCGGCCCGCGCGGCGTTCAGACGGACCTCGGCCGCCGCGATAGCCTCGAGCATCGGCTTGGGCGCGACCTCGTGCTCGTCGAGTCCGCGCAGCCGCGCGATGTCGGCCGGCTTGCGGAGCCCCTGCAACCCGGCCACGGCCGCCTTCACGACGTTGATCTGGTTCGAGGAGCCCATCGACTTGGACAAGATGTCCTTGATCCCGGCGCATTCGACGAGCGCCCGAACCGGGCCGCCCGCGATGACGCCGGTCCCGGGAGCGGCGGGCTTCAGCAGCACGACGCCGCCGCCGGCCTCGCCCACGATCTCGTGCGGGATGGTCATGCCCATCATCGGGACCTCGAACATGCTCCGGCGGGCGAGCTCGACGCCCTTCGCGATCGCGGCGGGCACCTCCTTCGCCTTGCCGTAGCCCAGGCCGACCCGCCCCGCGCCGTCACCGACCACCACGAGCGCGGCGAACGAGAACCGCCGGCCACCCTTGACCACCTTGGCCACGCGGTTGATCGAGATGACCCGCTCTTCGAACGGGCTCTTCTCTTCGTTCCTTGCGTCGTAGCGTCGC
>CAZZND010000159.1:0-5650 GCA_964655465.1 uncultured Actinomycetes bacterium | reverse complement strand
CATCACGGACGCGAACCCGGCTTCCTCGAGCGCGAACGCGGCGTGCACGCACGCGTAGTCGAACTCGATGCCCTGGCCGATCCGGTTGGGGCCGGCGCCGAGGATGACGACCCGGGGACGTTCGTCCTCGCGGACCTCGGTCTCCTGCTCGTAGGTCGAGAAGTGGTACGGCGTACGGGCCGGGAACTCCCCGGCGCAGGTATCGACGGTCTTGAACACGGGTTGGACGCCGAGGGCGTCGCGATGCCGGCGCACGGCGGCCTGGGTCGCCCCCGTGAGCGCCGCGAGTGCGCCGTCGGAGAGCCCCGCCCGCTTCTCACGCCAGAGGTCGTCGGCCGACAGCGTGGATAGCGCCCTCCCACGGACCCGACCTGCCTCCTCGACCACCTGGGCGACCTGGTCGACGAACCACGGGTCGATCCCGCTCACCCCCGCGACCTCGTCGACGTCGTGGCCCTCGGCGAGGGCGGCAGCCACCCGGTGCAGCCGCCCCTCGCCCGGGGTGGCGAGCGCCTCCAGGGGTCCCACGATCCCGCCCGGCCACGTCAGGTCGAGCTCGGCCTTCTCGATGCCGCGCCATGCTTTGCCGAGCGCCTCCTTGAAGGTCCGCCCGATCGCCATGACCTCGCCCACGGACTTCATCATCGAGCCGAGCACGGGCGAGGCCTCGGGGAACTTCTCGAACGCGAACCGGGGGATCTTCACGACCACGTAGTCGAGGGCCGGCTCGAAGGCGGCCGGCGTCTCGCCCGTGATGTCGTTCACGATCTCGTCGAGGCGGTACCCCACGGCGAGCAGCGCCGCGATCTTCGCGATCGGGAACCCCGTCGCCTTCGACGCGAGCGCGGAGCTCCGCGAGACCCGTGGGTTCATCTCGATGAGCACCTGACGCCCGGTCCGCGGATCTGCCCCGGACTCGACGTTCGAGCCGCCGGTCTGCACGCCGATCGCACGCAGCACCTCGATCGCGGCGTCGCGCATCTGCTGGTACTCGCGGTCGGTCAGGGTCTGCTGGGGCGCCACGGTGATCGAGTCGCCGGTGTGGACGCCCATCGGGTCGACGTTCTCGATCGAGCACACGATCACGGCGTTGTCGGCGCCGTCACGCATGACCTCGAGCTCGAACTCCTTCCAGCCGGCGATCGACTCCTCGACCAGGATCTCCGACACCGGGCTGGCGTCGAGCCCCCGGCGGGCGAGCACGGCCAGCTCCTCGCGGTTCGAGGCGAACCCGCTGCCGCCGCCGCCCAGGGTGAACGACGCCCGGACGATCACCGGGAAGCCGATCCGCTCGCCCATCGCGAGCGCGTCATCGAGGGTCGTCGCGATGCCCGCTCGCGGCACCTCGAGCCCGGCCTCGACCATCGCGGCCTGGAAGCCGCTGCGGTCCTCGGCCTTGCGGATCGCCTCGAGCGAGGCGCCGATCAGCCGGACGCCGAGCCGGTCGAGGTCGCCGGACTCGGCCAGCGCGACGCTCACGTTCAGCCCCGTCTGCCCGCCGAGCGTCGGCAAGATCGCGTCGGGCTTCTCGCGCTCCACGATCGACAGGACCGACTCCGGGGTGAGGGGCTCGATGTAGGTGCGGTCGGCCATGCTGGGGTCGGTCATGATCGTCGCCGGGTTGGAGTTCACGAGGGAGACCTCGAAGCCCTCGCGGCGGAGCACCTTGCAGGCCTGCGTGCCCGAGTAGTCGAACTCGCAGGCCTGCCCGATCACGATCGGCCCCGAGCCGATCACCATGATGCGCTGCAGGTCGAGACGCCGGGGCATCAGACGGCCCCGCCGGCCATGAGGGCGCGGAACTCCTCGAACAGGTAGCGCGAGTCGTGCGGACCCGGCGCCGCCTCGGGGTGGTACTGGACGGCGAGCGCGGCGACGTCGAGGCACCGGAGCCCCTCGAGCGTGCCGTCGTTGAGGTTCCAGTGGCTGAGCGACACCCGCCCGTGGTCGGTGAGGGCCGCGCCATCCCTGTCCGTCGTCCACCCGGCCGGATCGACGGCGAACCCGTGGTTGTGGCTCGTGATCTCGATCCTGCCGCTCGCGAGATCCTTGACGGGCTGGTTCACGCCTCGGTGGCCGAACGGCATCTTGTACGTACGCCCGCCCAGGGCGAGACCGAGGAGCTGGCTGCCGAGGCAGATCCCGAAGACCGGGACCTTCCCCAGGAGCTCACGCGTGGCGTCGATCCCGTAGGTCGTCGCGGCGGGGTCGCCAGGGCCGTTGGACAGGAAGACGCCGTCGAAGCCTCCGCGCGCGATGGTCGCGGCCGGGGTCGTGGCCGGGAACACGGTCGCCTCGATGCCGGCCGCCGCGAGGCGCCGAAGGATGTTCCGCTTCATCCCGAAGTCGTAGGCGGCGACCCGGAACGCCTGCCCGTGGCCGGTCGCCGCGGGGCCGACGAGCTCGGCCGCCTCGAACGGCGCAACGGTGCTGACCGTGCGGGCGAGGTCGGCGCCGGCCATGCCCGGCGTGGTCTGCACACGCGCGACGAGCGAGACCGGGTCGAGGTCGGCCGTCGAGACGGCGGCGCGCATGGCGCCGCGCTCGCGCAGCCGCAGGGTGAGCGCCCGCGTGTCGATGCCCTCGATGCCGACGATCCCCGCAGCGCGCAGGGACCCCTGCAGGGTGCCGTCGGCGCGCCAGCTGCTGGCGCGGCGCGACGCTTCGCGCACGGCGAACCCGGCGACCTGGATGCGCCACGACTCGTCGTCCTCGCTCGCCATGCCGTAGTTGCCCTGGTGCGGGGAGGTCATCGTCACGATCTGCCCGGCGTAGGACGGGTCGGTCAGGATCTCCTGGTACCCGGCCATCCCGGTGTTGAAGACGGCCTCACCGAACGTCTCGCCCTCGGCACCGAACGCGGTCCCGTGCCAGGCGGTGCCGTCCTCGAGGGCGAGCAGGGCGGGAGGGCCCGGTGTCATCGGACCGGCTTCCCGTCCACGACCGTGAACACGCCGCGCAGCATCGTCGCGCGCACGCGGCCGCTGAGGGTCCGGCCCGAGAACGCGCTGTTGCGCGCCTTGGAGGCGAAGGGAGGCTCCACGGTCCAGACCTCCTCGGGGTCGAACAGGACCAGGTTGGCGGCCCGGCCGGGAGCGAGCGGGCCGCCGTGGTCGGCGGCCCCGAGGATCCGGGCCGGGCCGGCGGTCATCGCTTCGATCGCCCGGGGCAGCGCGAGCAGCCCCGGGCGCACCAGCTCGGTCAGCACCGCGGCGAGGGCCGTCTCGAGCCCGATGGTGCCCGGCGGGGACAGATCGAACTCGGCCTCCTTCTCCTCGACCGCATGCGGCGCGTGGTCGGTCGCGATGGCGTCGATCGTGCCGTCGGCGAGCCCTTCGCGGAGCGCATCACGGTCCTCTGCTGTCCGCAACGGCGGGTTCATCTTCAGGTTCGTGTCGTAGGTACGCAGGTCGTCGTCGGTGAAGGTCAGGTGGTGCGGCGTGACCTCGGCGGTCACACGCACGCCCTCGGCCTTCGCCGCGCGCACCAGCGCGACCGATCGCGCGGCCGAGAGGTGACACAGATGGAGCCTGCCCCCGGTGGCTCGCGCGATCGTCAGGTCGCGCGCCACCGCGATCTCCTCGGCCTCGGCCGGCCGGCCGGCGAGACCCAGCGCGTAGGAGCTCGGGCCCTCGTGCATGTGACCGCCCTCAACGAGCGACGCGTCCTCGGCGTGGTCGGCCAGGACCACCTCTGCGGGGAACGCCCTCGCGTAGACCAAGGCGTTGCGCAGCAGCCGGGCGGTCGGCACCCCGGCGCCGTCGTCGCTGAACACGCGTACGCCCGCGTCGACCATCTCGCCCATCTCAGCGAGCGACTCGCCGGCGAGGCCCTTCGTGATCGCACCGACCGGGAACACGTCGCAGAGACCGGCCTTCACCGCCCGGTCACGGATCTCGTGCACGATGGCCGCGTTATCCGTGGCGGGGTCGGTGTTCGCCATGGCGGCGATCGCCGTGAACCCGCCCGCGGCGGCCGCCCGGGTCCCGGTGGTGATGGTCTCCTTGTGCTCGTACCCCGGCTCGCGCAGATGCGTGTGGAGGTCGACCAGACCCGGGGCGAGCACGAGCCCGCGGACATCGATGCGCTCGGCGCCCCCGGTCGCGCCGGGTCCCGCGATCACGCCTTCGGCGACGATGACGTCGCGGGCCTCGTCGGTCCCGTCCGCCGGGTCGATGACCCGCGCCCCTTCGAAGATGACGTGCTCGCTCATGCCGCGCCCTCCCCCCCACCGCCGAGCAGCAGGAACAGCAGTGCCATCCGCACCGCGATCCCGTTCGTGACCTGCTCCTCGATCACGGACCCGGGCAGATCGGCCACGTCGGAGTCGATCTCGACCCCGCGGTTCATCGGCCCAGGATGCATGATCAGCGCGTGCTCGGGCAGCATCGACGCCCGTTCGGCCGTGAGCCCGAACAACCGGGCGTACTCGCGGATGCTCGGGAAGTACTCCTGACGCTGGCGCTCCTTCTGGACGCGGAGCATGTAGCAGGCGTCGAGCTTGGGGACGACACCGCTCAGGTCGTAGCTCACCTGCACTCCCCACGCCGGCGCGTCGGGCGGGATCAGCGTGGGAGGACCCACGAGGGTGACCTCGGCCCCCATCGTCACCAGCCCGAACGACAGGGAACGTGCGACGCGCGAGTGCAAGACATCGCCGACGATCGCGACGCGCAAGCCTTCCAGCCGCCCCAGCTTCTCGCGCATGGTGTAGAGGTCCAGCAGCGCCTGGGTCGGGTGCTCGTGGGTCCCGTCCCCGGCGTTCAGCACGTGCGCGTTGACCCACTTCGTCAGCTGGGCCGGCGATCCGCTCGAGGAGTGCCGGATCACGATCGCGTCGGCCCCCATCGCCTGGAGCGTGAGCGCCGTGTCCTTCAGGGACTCGCCCTTGGCCACGCTGGAGCCGCTCGCGCTGAAGTTGATCACGTCGGCCGACAGCCGCTTGGCCGCGAGCTCGAACGAGATCCTGGTTCGCGTCGAGCTCTCGAGGAAGAGGTTGACGACCGTGCGTCCGCGGAGTGCCGGCACCTTCTTGATGACGCGGGTGCCGACCTCGCGGAAGGACTCGGCCGTGTCGAGGATCCGGGTCACGTCCCCGGCGCTCAGGTCGTGCATGGACAGCAGGTGCTCGTTCATCGGGCGGCCTCCACCGAGACGGCGTCCTCGCCGTCGAGCTCCTCGATCATCACGCGGACCTCGTCGGCGCGGCTGGTCGGGACGTTCTTGCCGACGTAGTCGGCGCGGATCGGCAGCTCGCGGTGGCCGCGGTCGACCAGCACGGCCAGCTGGATCTTGCGCGGCCTTCCGAGATCCATCAGCGCGTCCATCGCGGCGCGGATGGTCCGGCCGGTGAACAAGACATCGTCGACGAGCACGACCACGGTCCCTGAGACGTCGAAGTCGATCCGCGTCTCGCGCACCTCGGGCGCCTCGGCGCGAAGCCCGATGTCGTCGCGGTAGAAGGTGATGTCGAGCACCCCGACGGGCACACGCACCCCCTCGATGCGCTCGATCTCGGTCGCGAGACGTCGCGCCAGGTCGTCGCCACGGTCGGCGATCCCGACCAGGACCACCCCGTCGGCACCGCGGTCACGCTCCAGGATCTCGTGGGCGATCCGGGTGAGCGCCCAGCGCACGTCGGCGGGCTCCA
>CAZZND010000158.1:0-5674 GCA_964655465.1 uncultured Actinomycetes bacterium | reverse complement strand
CGCTGGCGCCTCTACCGGGTGGTGATCTCGTGATCGCACCCCGAGCCCAGTACGCTTGGAACGGCGACGTTGCGATCGCGTACGGCGTCGTCGGCGACGGTCCGATCGATCTCGTCTACGTTCAGGGTTACGTCTCCGATGTCGAGATGATGTGGGAGTTGCCGCAGGCGGCTTCGTTCCTGGAACGGCTCGCGAGCTGGTCCCGGCTGATCACGGTCGATCGCCGTGGCGTCGGGATGTCGGACCGGTTCTCGCGACACGACCTGCCCCCGCTGGAAGACGCCGCGCGTGACGTCGTCAGCGTGCTCGACGCGGCAGGGTCTGACCGGGCCGCCCTGTTCGGGCACAACGAGGGCGGCCACCTGTGTGCGATGGTGGCCGCGACGGCCCCGGAACGCGTCCGTTCGCTGTCGCTGTATACGACCCCCGTGTCCAAGCGCCGGCAGGAGGTCGAGGAGGGGAACACGGAGAAGGCCTTGGCGCGCGACAACGCCGCGTGGGAGCGCACCTTCGGAACGACCGCGTTCGAGCAGGACCTCTTCGGCCTCCTGGCGGCCTCCTGCGTCGGAGACCGGGACGTGTACGCCTTCATGTCGAGATTCCAGCGCCACGCAGCGAGTCCCGGTTCGTTCGCCGGCTTCATCGAGCTCCTCTACGACACGGACCTCAGCGGGATCCTGGATGCGATCCGCGTCCCGACGCAGGTGCTGCACCGGGCCGACGACCCCGTCAACCCGATCTCCTGGAGCAGGCGGTTGGCCGCGGCGATCGGGGGTGCGGAGATGATCGAACTGGAGGGAAAGGATTGGTGGCCGTTCCTGGGGGACGCAGGGGCGCTGCTCGACGAGGTTGAGCGCTTCGTCGTCGGTTCGCCGGTCGGGCGCATCCAGGAGCGGGCGCTCGGCACGGTCGTCTTCACCGACATCGTCGGCTCCACGGAGCGAGCCGCGGCTATGGGGGACGCCGTGTGGAAGACCCTCCTCGCCCAGCACGACGCGGCGGCGAAACGAGAGATCGCGGCGGTCGGGGGCCGGTACGTGAAGTCGACCGGCGACGGGCTGCTGGCGCTGTTCGACGGACCGGCCCGGGCGACCCGCGGCGCGACGGCGCTCGTCGACGCCGTCCGCGATCTCGGCCTCGAGATCCGAGCGGGCGTGCACACGGGAGAGATCGAGCGTGCCGGCGATGACGTCCACGGACTGGCGGTCCACATCGGCGCTCGTGTCGCGGCGCTCGCCGAGCCCTCCGAAGTCCTGGTGTCATCGACGGTGAAGGACCTCGTCGCGGGGAGTGGCCTCACCTTCGAAGATGCCGGCGAGCACGAGCTCAAGGGTGTCCCCGACCGCTGGCGCCTCTACCGGGTGGTGGGTTGATGAGCGTGCCAGAGATCCGATACGCGCGCGGGTCGGAGGGCGTGCATGTCGCCTACCAGACCATCGGCGACGGCGTCGTCGACCTTCTGTGGCCCGGCTCGACGTACAACAACCTCGAGAACCAGTGGCACATCCCGGCCATCGCTCGGTTCCTGCGTCGGCTGGGCTCCTCCGCCCGAGTGATCGTCTTCGACCCTCGTGGAACCGGGCTGTCCGACCCTGTGACCGAGCAGCATCTGCCCTCGTTGGAAACGCGGATGATGGATGCCCTGGCCGTCCTGGACGCGGTGGGTTCGGCTCGGGCGTTCCTCCTCGGCCACGACTCGACCGGCCCGCTCGCGATCTTGTTCGCGGCGACGTACCCGGAGCGGACGGTGGCGCTCATCCTCTACTCGACGTACGCGCGGGGACTCTGGGCCCCCGACTACCCCTGGGCGTGGAAGGAAGAGCGGTGGCAGGAGTTCCTGGACGAGCTCGAGGATCGGTGGGGAACGGAGCCGTTCATGGGTGAGTACCTCGGGTGGATGGCCCCGACGTCGCGATCGGGAGGCGACCAGCAGGCCTGGGCGAGCTACCTCCGACTCGCGGCCAGCCCAGCCTCGGCGGTGGTGATGCAGCAGATGGAACGCGATACCGATGTGCGAGGTGTGCTGGGGTCGGTTCGGGTCCCGACGAGGGTGATCCATCGCCGCGACACCGCCGTGTACGACATCGAGGAAGCCCGATACCTGGCCGAGCACGTGCCAGGCGCACACCTGGTGGAGCTCGAGGGCGAGGACCACCTGCCGTGGTACGGCGACACCGGCGAGCTGATCGCCGCGATCGAGCGGTTCCTGCGTGAGGTTCGGGACGAGGAAGCTGAGTACGATCGCGTGCTCGCGACCGTCCTGTTCACCGACATCGTGGGCTCGACAGAGACGTCGGCGTCGCTAGGCGACCGTCGGTGGTCCGATCTCCTGGAGCGGCACCACGGGGTCGTGCGGGCCATGCTCGCCCGCTACCGCGGGACAGAGATCGATACCGCCGGCGACGGCTTCTTCGCGACGTTCGACGGACCCGCGCGCGGGGTCAGGTGCGCGTCGGCGATCGTCGAGGCGGTCCGACCGCTCGGGATCGAGATCCGCGCCGGCGTACACACGGGCGAGGTGAGCACGATCGACGAGAAGGTCGGCGGCCTCGGCGTAGCGATCGGTGCGCGAGTCGGCGCGAAAGCCGGGCCGTCGGAGGTCCTCGTCTCCCAGACCGTCAAGGACTTGGTGGCCGGCAGCGGCCTTGCTTTCGAGGACGCCGGCGAGCACGAACTCAAGGGCGTGCCCGACCGCTGGCGCCTCTACCGGGTGGTGACCTGAAGTGGACATCCCCGAGATCAGATACGCCCGCAGCGGAGAAGTCCACATCGCCTACCAGGTCGTGGGTGACGGTCCGGTCGACATGGTCCGGATCCACGACTGGCTCTCGAACCTGGAACTGCAATGGGAACTGCCGGCGGTGGAGCGCTTCCTGCGACGGCTCGCTTCCTTCTCGCGCCTGATCCTCTTCGACAAGCGCGGCAGCGGCCTGTCGGACAGAACGGTGGATCTCGACCTGTTCACGCTCGAGGTCCGGTTGGACGACATCCGCGCCGTGATGGATGCCATCGGCACCCGTGAAGCGGTCATCCTCGGCGATGGCGACGATGGCGCCGCGCTGGCAACCACGTTCGCGGCCACCTATCCCGAACGTACACGCGGGCTGATCCTCGTCGAGAGCCGGGCTCGCGGGGTCACCTCCGAGGACTATGCGTACGGATACACGCCGGAGGAGTTCATCGCCTTCCACCAGGAGTCGGAGAACTTCTGGGGCACGGAGGCCTACGCGCGCCGATGGTTGAGTGCGCTCGCGCCATCAGCGGCACACGACCCAGACGTGATCCGATGGTTCTCGCGGTTGCTGCGCCAGAGCGCGAGCCCGGGCACAGCGAGGGCGTTCGAGGACGTGGTGAAGGAGATGGACCTTCGCGGGATACTGCCCGCCGTCCATGCGCCCACGCTCGTCCTGCATCGCGCCGACGACGCGGACATCCCGGTCGAGGCCGGCAAGGACCTCGCCGCGCGGATCCCCGGTGCGCGATTCGTCCAACTCCCCGGCGCGGACGGGTTCCCCTGGGCCGGCGATCAAGATCCCCTCATCGACGAGATCCAGGCGTTCGTGACGGGCTCGCGGGCGGCGTTCAGCCAGGCCCGCAAGCTCACCACGATCTTGTTCACCGACATCGTCGACTCCACGGTGCGGGCGGCGGATCTGGGTGACCTACGGTGGACGGCCCTCCTCGGCGAACACGACGAACTCGCGAGGGCCGCCATCTCCAAGCATCGAGGCACATACGTCAACTCCACCGGCGACGGGCTCGTCGCCACGTTCGACGGGCCGGCACGGGCGGTCCAGTGCGCGCTCGAGTTCATGGGCAGCGTGCGGAGGCTGGGTTTGGAGCTGCGTGCGGGTTGTCACACCGGGGAGATCGAGCTCACCGATGGCGACATCCGCGGGATCGCGGTCCACATCGCCTCCCGCGTGGCGTCTTCGGCCGACCCATCGGAAGTGCTCGTCTCGCAGACGGTGAAGGACCTCACCGCAGGCTCCAGCCTCGTGTTCGAGGACGCCGGCGACCACGAGCTCAAGGGTGTCCCCGACCGCTGGCGCCTCTACCGGGTGGTGAACTGAGTGCAGATCCCGGTGACGAGGTACGCCTGTACCCACGACGGCGTGCACATCGCCTACCAGGTCGTTGGCGATGGACCGATCGATCTCGTACTCGTCGCCTCCGGTCTGGGCCTCGGCCAGATCTGGCACGGCCTGCGGACAGGAGCGCTCCTGCAGCGACTCGCGTCGTTCAGCAGGTTGATCCTCCTCGATCGTCGAGGAACCGGACTGTCCGATCACATCCTGGATCAGGCGCAGCAACTCACCCTTGAGGGTCGGATGGAGGACGTTCGCGCGGTCATGGACGCCGCGGGATCGCCTCGGGCCGCCATCCTCGGTCTCGACTCCTCCGGTGGGGCCGTCGCCGTGATGTTCGCCGCCACACTCCCCGAGCGAACCGTGGGGCTCGTCGTGTACGGCGCCGCCGCGCGCGAGGTGCGGACGCTCGACTATCCGATCGGTCCCACGCTCGCCGAATACGACGCCGAGATCGACGACATGGAACGAGGTTGGGGCACCGAAGACCTCGCTCGGCGGTGGGTGGCGTCGCTCCACCCCGCCGCCCGCGACGACCCGGGAGAGATCGCGGACTACGTCGCGTGGATGCTCTCGCTCGGAGGCCCGGGGGATGCCGTCATCGGTGCACGAGTCGACAGGGATACCGACATCCGCGATCTCCTGTCCTCGGTTCGCGTGCCGACCCTCGTCATCCATCGGATCGGTGACCAGGCCCACCCGATCGAGCACAGTCGCTACCTCGCGGCGCACATCCCGGGCGCCGAGCTCGTCGAGCTGCCCGGGGACGAGCACATGTGGGACGTGGGCGACGACTTCCCGTCAGCGGTGGAGCGCTTCCTCTCGACGATCCACCAAGAGGAGACCGACCTCGACCGCTATCTCGCAACGGCGCTCTTCACCGACATCGTCGACTCGACCGCGGTCGCGTCCGGTGGAGGCGATCGCGCGTGGCGCTCGCTCGTCGAGCAGCACCACCACATCGTTCGGGGCGCCCTGGCGCGGCACCGGGGTGTGGAGATGGACACGGCCGGCGATGGATTCTTCGCCACCTTCGACGGGCCTGCGCGCGCGGTCCGCTGTGCCCTCGGCGCGATCCGAGGCCTGAGCGACCTCCCGATCCAGATCCGGGCGGGGGTCCACACCGGCGAGATGCAGACGATCGACGGCAAGGCAGGTGGCATCGCGGTGACGCTCGGCGCACGGATCGCCGGCGTAGCCGAGCCCTCCGAGGTGCTCGTCTCCCAGACGGTGAAAGACCTGACGGCCGGGAGCGGACTCGCCTTCGAGGACGCCGGCGAACACGAGTTCAAGGGTGTCCCCGACCGCTGGCGCCTGCACCGGGTGGTGAGCTGATGGACACCCCGGAGACCCGGTACGCGACGACCACCGATGGCATCCACATCGGGTATCAGGTCGTCGGCTCGGGGCCGATGGACCTCGTCTTCGTCCCGTACGACTACTCGAACATCGAGGCGTCGTGGGACCTGCCGCTGTACGCCTCGTTCGTGCGCGGGCTGGCCTCAGAAGCCCGGGTCCTCCTGTTCGATCGCAGGGGGAGCGGCACGTCGGATCGACCGTGGCCGGGTCCGTCTGCGACGATCGAG
>CAZZND010000157.1:1081-5737 GCA_964655465.1 uncultured Actinomycetes bacterium | reverse complement strand
AGCGCATCCGACCCGAACGGGTACGCCAGGTCGGGCCTCGCCAGGATCCGCGACGCATCGATCGCGTTCGGGTCATGCGGCGCGAGCAGTGGGGCGAACAGCGCGACGAGCGCGAGCGCCGTCAGGATGCCGAACCCCCACCGGCCCTTGCGCGAGGCCAGGATCCCCCGGCGCCAGACGGCGCGCGGCGCCCCCCCGACGCTCTCGACCGCAACGCTCACGCCGCCTTTCCCTCCTCCGTCCGCGGGTCGAGCCATCCGACGATGAGGTTACGAGGATGAACAGGATCGCGACCACCAGCACCCCGCCCTGCACGACCACGTAGTTGCGCTGCTGGATCGAGACCACGATCAGCCGCCCCACCCCAGGGAGCGCGAACAGCGTCTCGATCACGATCGCGCCGCCGAGCAGCACGCCGAACTGGATCCCGACCACGGTCACGATCGGCGGCGCCGCGTTGCGCAGCGCGTGCCGGTACACGATGCGACGCTCGGCGACCCCTTTCGCGTGCAGGAACAAGATGTACTGCGTCCCGAGAACCTCCTCCATCGCGCCGCGAGTGGTGCGCAGGATGTAGGCGGCCTCACCGAACGCGAGCGCGATGACGGGCAACGCCATGTACCGGAGGTTCTGCACTGGGTCCTTCAGGAACGGCACGTACCCCGAAGGCGGCAACAGATGCCAGATCCCGGCGAACAGCAGCACGAGCATGATCCCCAGCCAGAAGTCCGTGATCGCGATGCCGGCCACGACGAACCCCTCGGTGACCTGGCGCACCGGTCCAGGCCGCGCCGCCGCGCGGACGCCGAGCGGAACGCCTGCCAACACCGCCAGCGTCATCGCCAGCAACGTGAGCTCAATCGTGACCGGCAACCGCTGTGCCAGCAGGGTCGAGACCGGCACGTGACTGATGAAGTCCTGCCCGAAGTTGAAGTGCAGGAGCCCACCTGCCCACAACAGGTACTGGGTGAGCAGCGGTCTGTCCAAGCCGAGCTGTGTGCGCACCGTCGCCACGTTCTCCGGCGTGGCACGGAAGCCAAGCATCGTCTGCACCGGGTCGCCCGGCACCAAATGGATCATCAGGAACACGAAGACGCTCATCGCGATGATCACGGGGATCGCCAGCAGGAGCCGCCGGAGGACGTAGCGCGCGCGCGGACTCATCGTTCAACCCCCGAGCGCTCACTGATCTTCGACATCAACTCGCGGAGCACCGTCTCGGTCAGCCGGAAGTGGCGCGCGGCGATCCTCGCCGCCGCCGAGGCCCGGCCCTCGATCACGGCCTCGACCAGCGCGGTGTGATCCTTGACGGCCCGCGCGCGGATCTCGCGGCTGTACGGCTCAGCGCCGAACCCGAGGCTGATCTGCCGGCGGATCTGTCCGCTCAGGCTGGCGAGGTATGGGTTGCCGGTCGCCTTGGCGATCGCGGCGTGAACCGCTTGGTCGGCGGCGCGCGACGCCTCCCGATCCTCCCCGGCCTCGAGGTAGCCATCGAGGGCCGTGCGGATCTCCGGTTCCCCATCGGGTGCGATCCGTTCGGCGGCGGTCCGCGCGATCAGCGGCTCGATCAGCTGACGGAAGTCGAGCAAGCCTTCGAGATTCGACCACTCCGGTAGCAGTGTCCGGCGGATCATCTCGTTGGCCTCAGGGCCCATGCCCTCCAGCACGTAGGCGCCACCCGTGCGGCCGCGCTTCACGTCGACGTAGCCGAGGGCGGCGAGCCGTTGGACCGCCTCGCGCACCGTCGTGCGGCTGACCCCCAGCGTCGCGGCCAGCTCACGCTCGGAGGGGAGGCGCTGACCCGGCACGAACTCCCCGAGCGCGATCGCGGTGACGAGCCGGTCGGCCACGTGCTCGCCGCCGCTTCGGAGCTTGACCGGCTCGAGGATCGACAAGCTCGGCGCAGTCGTCATCGGATCGGCTCCTGCCCGTACCAGTCGGCGATGAACCGCGCGAGCGTGCGAGCGCCGTCGACGATCGACTGCAACTCAACAGACTCGTCGATCCCATGGATATCGTGGGCCGTCGGCCCATAGCAGATCGCCGGCGTATCGAAGTCGTTGATGTAGAGGCGGGCGTCGGTTGTGCTGGCCATCGCCTTGGCGCGTGGGCGCTTGCCGTGGGCTTGCTCATGTGCTGCGGCGAGCCGCTCGGCCAGAGGGTGCGTTTCGTGCAGGGTGTAGCCGTGGGCCTTGAAGCCGGAGAGCAGGATCTTGGGCGGGTGCTCATCGAGCCACGGTTCGTCGATGTCCTCGATCGCCTTGCGAACCCTGGCCGCCGCCTCCTCGGCCGTCCACGAGGTTGGGTGACCCAGGCGCAGGCCAAGGGTGGCGGTGGCGGGGACGCTCGAGGGCCAGTCGCCGGCCGCGACCGTGCCGACGTTCAGGTTGTAGGGGTGAGCGACGCCGTCCATCGCGGACTCGCGATGCTCGTTCATCTCGCGCTCGAGATCGCGGAGCGCTCCGACGATCCGGATCGCCAAGTCGACCGGGTTTACGGCTCGGTCGGCCGATTCCGCGTGCGCCGATCGCCCGGTGACCACGATATCGAGCCACAGGACCCCGACTCCAGCAAGCAGCAGGTCGAGCCCGGTCGGCTCGGGAAGGACGACGGCGTCGGCCAACACGCCTGCGCGGGCAGCGGCGAGCGTGCCGTTGCCGGTGCACTCCTCTTCGATGACCGATGCGAACGTGAGCGGACCGGTGATCCCGTCCGGCGCGGTGACGAGCAGGGCGTCGAGGGCAAGAACGGCCATCGCGAACCCGCCCTTCATGTCGCCGGCGCCGCGACCGTAGAGCCGTCCCTTGGTGCGACGTGGCTCGAACGGCGGCGACGTCCACAGATCGGGCTGGTCGGCCGGAACGACATCGATGTGCCCGTTCAGCAGGAGGGACGGTCCCTCAGCCTCGCTCTCGCCCAGACGGCCGACCACGTCGAAGCGGCCGACGTAGGAGGTCTGCGGCACACCGGCGAGCGCGTCGTCGGCGATCGTGTCCTTGACCGGGACGCGCTCAGGTTCGAACCCGAGCCGCTTCAGCTCCTGTTCGACGAGTTCCTGGGCATGCTGCTCGTCACCGACGGTGCTCGGGGCGGTGATCAGGCGCTCGAGGAACGAGAACGCAGCCTCGGCGCGCTCGTCGATCGCGGCATCGAGCTTCGCGGGATCCAGACCGACCCCTCCCCAATGGTCGAATGTCTAGTCCAAAAACCAATACGGGACGATACATCCAATCAGACGTTGCGGGAAAGGGAGCTCCTGATGCTGCGTCTGGCCACCTTCAGTGAACTGGTGCGGCCTCGGAAGCACGATCCAGGAGATGTGTGTCTGGAAGGGTGGCGGTAACACAGCGGCCTGTCCTCGAACCGACCCGCAGCTCGTCCAGCTCGATCTCAAGACCTTGGACTCCGAGTTCCTGACCGAGCTTTCGCGTTGGAGACATGGAGTCCAACACTCATTGCTCTGACTCAACGAGGAGGGCGCGCACCTTTGCCTCCGCAACCATTCTTGCCGTCATCGAGTCGCTCTCGGGAGACGGCATCACCATGCCGAGCGGGCCTGGTTCGAGTTCCCGATAGGCCTCGACAATCTCTCCTACCGACACACGCTCACCGCGGTCGAGCTTCAGAGAGACGGCAGTTGGATTCCACATCCTGATTACGTGCGCGATGTCTTCTGGGTGTTTGAGATACGCGGGCTCATCGGCCTGTGGCGAAGCATTCTCGTAGCACTCGATCACGCCGAACCCCTGGTATTCCTGCCGAGCCTCGGCGCCCCACGGCTGCAGCAGAAGGTCCCAACGTCCGTCCACAGCTCGTCTTCCATCCGCATGTTCGAGATGTCGAAGCAGCACGCACGTGGTCGATTCGCGCGCCAGTTGCTTCCATCCGACGGGGGAAACTCCGGTGGCTGGCGCTCTCGCTGACTTGAGTTGCCTGGGGGTCTCCTCCAGAAACTGGTAGTAGAAAGCTTCATCCGCTAACAGGTAGACGCAGTTCGTCACTGGCTCACCTTCAGACGGGTGCAATGATCACGCCATCACCTAAGTCTTTCACCGGTGTTCTGCGAGGCGCAACACAAGGCGGCTAAGGGTTGAGCATCCCGGATGGCTTGCCCGTGACGCGCGTGCAGCTTCCGCTCGCCCTTGCGCACCCTCCAGCAGTGGTACTGCGAAAGCCCAGTCAGCTCGACGACCTTCGGCACCGTTAACCGCACGGATCGCGGGCGGCACCCCCCGCTCGTAGACGCTGAACTCATCCAGAAGACCGAGCACGTCCGATCGGAGTACCCCCGGCTGGTGCCGTTGCGTCCCTCAGGACATAGATGAGGCGGATACTCAGCGCCATCAGAGAGGTGACGGCGACCGCTGCGAGACCGGCGATGGGGCGGCCCGCCAGTGCCGCGATCGCCAAAAGCAGCAAACGGCCGTCGCGACCGCCGAGGAGTCGCCCGATCCACCGTTCCGGGGCTGCCGGGAGGTTCAACAGCTTCGCCCGGTCCTTCGACGCCATGGACAGCATCGACCCGGTGAGTGCGAGGCAGGTAAGCAAAATGACCATTCGCGTCGAGGCAAGCGGGACGGCCCACAAGGCGAACCCGCAGATGATCGCGGCATCCGCGAGTCGATCGAGCACCCCGTCGAGCATGGCACCCCTGGG
>CAZZND010000157.1:0-1071 GCA_964655465.1 uncultured Actinomycetes bacterium | reverse complement strand
AGGAACGAAGCCGCAAGCGAGCGAGCTCCCCGTCGACCCCATCGAGCACCGAGACTGCTTGCACGGCGATGCCACCGGCCACGCCGCGGCCGGATGCGAGCAGGAGGGCGGCTCCAAGCGACCCGAGAAGCACGAGGACGGAAACGGCATCCGGAGAGAGGGGAAGACCGGCGAGGAGCATGCTCAGTCGGGTCGAAATCGGCCGGTTGAGGTACGTGGACACGGGTCCGTCGCCGGGCTTGCCGAGTGATCGTCGAAGACGGTCGCGAGCCAAGGCAAGATCCTGCGGGGCGTCGATGTCGACCCAGCTTCCGGGGGCGATGGGAACGGCTGCAAGAGGATGCTCGGTGACGAGCGCCGTGACCGCACCGGCGAGTGTGGGATCGCCCCGACGCCACGCCGATCGGTGGGCATCGAAGATCGTCGAAGGCAAGAGGAACGCGCCGCAGTCGATGACCTCCGAGGTGAGCTCTTTGCCGAAAGCGATCGCTCGCCCGGCCTCAAGCACGACCCTCGTGCCTTCGCTCCATTCCTCGGGCGTGGGCGCTGCGTCCACGAGAACGGCCGGAGCTCGCGCGTCGAGGAGACGATGGAGCGCGTCGGGAGCGAACACGTGGTCGACGGTCACCAACAAGAACAGGTCATCTTCCTTGACGTAGGGCTCTGCGGCAGCGAGGGAACATCCGTTGCCGCTCTCCCAGCCATCGGCTTCGATCACGCTGACGATCCCGTCGAACCTCTTCGCGTAATCGGCCACGACCTCCATGTCGTGTCCGATAACGATCATGATCTGCTCCAGGTCCAGGGTCAGGAGCGTTCGGATCGAGCGTTCGAGCAACGTCAGACCGCCGAGGCGGAGCATCGCCTTGGACCCGCCGTTCGAGAGTGGAGCCATACGAGAGGAAAGGCCCGCAGCGAGAACCACGCCCTTGCGCAGTGGTCGCCAGGACGGTTCGGGCGCCACGACAGCAGGGACTGGAGCCTCCATCGGCCAACTGTAATCGAAGTCGCGGCGATCCGGTCATGGCCGCATCAGCCGTCGGGCCCTCGCCCTGACGTCCGCAAATCTGT
>CAZZND010000156.1:2126-5756 GCA_964655465.1 uncultured Actinomycetes bacterium | reverse complement strand
CCTGAGCCGCCGGAACGATCAGGTCGTCTCCTCCCGCGACAGGTCAGGGCGGTTGCGAACCGTCTTCTCCCTCGCCGCCTCGGTCCGCCACCGCTCGATCGCCCCGTGATCGCCGGAAACGAGAACGTCGGGCACGCGCATCCCGCGGAACTCCTGCGGCCGGGTGTAGTGCGGGTGGTCGAGCAGCGCCGCCTCGGAGAACGAGTCGCGCTCGTGGGACTCCTCCTTGCCGATGAAGCCGGGCAGGAGCCGCGTGACGGCCTCGATCACGATCAGCGCGGGCAGCTCCCCGCCCGAGACCACGTAGTCTCCGATCGAGACTTCCTCGGCTGGGATGCCCTCGATGACCCGCTCGTCGAACCCCTCGTACCGGCCGCACAGCAGCGTCAGATGCGGTTCGTCCGCAAGCTCGCGGACGAGCGACTGATCGAGGCGCCGGCCGGCCGGCGACATCGCGAGTACGCGGCCGCGATCGGGGTCGAGCGACTCGACGGCAGCGAAGAGCGGCTCGGGTTTGAGCACCATGCCCGGACCGCCGCCGAACGCCTCGTCGTCGACGGTGCGATGGCGGTCGGTGGTGAACGAACGAAGGTCGTGGACGTGAGCCGAGACGAGCCCTGCGCCGACGGCCTTGCCGAGCAACGAGGCCCGCAGCGGGCCTTCGAGGATCTCGGGGAAGATCGTGATGACGTCGATCCGCACCGTCCGGAGACTACCCGCTCGGGCCATCGGCGCGTCGGCGCGCTTGCGCCGGAACACCCCAGGGCGGATGATCCGCGCCGACGCGCCGACCGGGCGGCGAGAGAGGGGTCGATGGAGTGGAGAACGCGCTCGTGGCCATCGTGGTCATCGCGGCCATCGTGGTCATCGGCTCGGACACGTTGCGCCAGCGGCGTCACCGCAAGCGCCGGCTCGACGTTCCCGCGCTGCTGCGTGCCGCCGTGAGCGCACCTCCCGGTGGGCCGGACGTCGCTAAGGCCGTCCGCTCAGCGGTCCGCACCCCGGCGTTGGACGTCGGCGACGTCGAACCCGCTGAGGACGAGGACGAGGAGGGCGGGCTCGAAGGGGTGTGGGCCTTCGTCGAAGGCGCGATCGACCTGGAGTCGTTCCGCCCCAAGCTCGCCGAGGGCACCGAGATCGCCCCGTTCCCGCTTCGCTGGGGTGACGACTATGCCTTGATCGCGAAGGCGGACCGCAGCGCGCACTACGAGCTGCAGACGTGGGAGGCCGAGCTCGTGGGCTCGCTCGACGGGACCCGCACGGTCGGCGAGGTCATCGTCGACCACCTACAGCGCTCGGGCGACCTCGACGTGTCGGCGGTCGCCGGGCTCATCGAGTCGCTCCGGCGCGCCGGCGTGTTCGACCCCGCCCCCCTCGACGTGACGGCCCTCCTCGAGGACCGCATGGACCCCACGTCGGGATCCCGGCGGCGGCTCCGCTCCTTCACGAAAGATCTCAGGATCTCTTGGAGCGGGGCGGATCGACACGTGCGCTGGCTGTACGAGCACGGGCTCCGCTTCCTATTCCACCGGCCGGTCGTGCTGGTGTGCCTGCTGATCGGGATCGTCGGGTTCGCGGGCTTCATCAGCGAAGCCGCGTCCGGGCGCCACCAGCTCGATCTCGGGTCGGCATCGATCCAGACGGTGATCCTCATCGCGCTCGGGTTCGTCCTGACCGCGGCGCACGAGATCGGTCATGCCGCGACCCTTGCTCACTTCGATCGGAAGGTCCTGGCGGGGGGCTTCCTCCTCTACTACGGCTCCCCCGCCTTCTTCATCGACACGTCCGACGGGCTGATGCTCACGCGGGGACCGCGGATCCTGCAGGCATTCGCCGGACCCTTCGCCGAGTTCACCCTGGCCGGCATCTCGTCGCTCGCGCTCGTCGCGTTCCCCGACTCCTCGTTCTCCGGCCTGCTGTTCAAGTTCTCGGTCCTGAACTACTACGTGATCTTCCTGAACCTGATCCCGCTCCTCGAGCTCGACGGCTACTGGATCTTGGCCGATGCGATCGAGGTGCCGGACCTTCGTCCCCGCTCGATCGCTTTCATCAAGCGCGAGATGTGGCAGAAGCTCTTCCGCCGCGAGGGCTTCACTCTCCAGGAGGTCGGACTCGGTCTCTACGGTGTGGTCGGGATCGCCTTCACGATCTTCACCTCAGTGCTCGGTCTGGTCCTTTGGAAAGAGGTCTTCGGCGACATCGTCGTGGATCTGTGGGAGCAGAGCCTCGGGACTCGGATCCTCATGGTCGTCCTCATCCTGTTCTTCGCCGGGCCGGCCATCCGCGGGCTGATCACGCTGGGCAAGGCGCTCGGACGGCGACTGCGCGCGATCGCGCGGCGGATCCGGTTCCGCGCCGAGACGTCGTGGCGGGTGGAGGCGGCCCAGGCGATCGACGCGCTCCCCGCGTTCGACGACATCGACGTGGAGGTGCTGAACGACCTCGCCGGCCGGGTCCGCCTCACCACGTTCGCGCGCGGAGACACGGTCTTCCGCCAGGGCGACCCCGCGGACGCCTTCTTCATCGTGCGACGCGGCACGCGGTGGAGGATCGTGACCCCGAGACCAGCGATACCCGCACCCTGCGGGTCCTCGAACGGGGCGAGGCCTTCGGCGAGATCGGCCTGCTCACCGGTGCGCCGCGGGCCGCGGCCGTCCGCGCGCTCGAGGACATCGAAGTCTTCCGGATCGACAAGAACGCGTTCGATCGGCTGTTGGCCGACGAGATCGACGCGCCGACCTTCGGGCCGACCATGCAGGCCTACGCCGACCTCCGGGCGCTCCCACCGTTCCAGCGTCTCGGCTCCGGCGACCTGGCGGTGCTCCTCGAGCACGGGACGTTCACGACCGCAGCGCCGGGCGAGAGCATCCTGCGCGAAGGCGACGCGGGCGACGCGTTCTACGTCACCGCGTCCGGGCACGCGCAGGTCGTGATGGGCGGCGAGGTGAGGGCCGAGCTCGGAGCTGGGGAGCATTTCGGAGAGATCGCCCTGCTCGAGGACGTCCCGCGCACAGCGTCCGTGATCGCCACCACGCCGATGCGTCTGTTCCGACTCGATCGCGAGGGCTTCGAGACCGTCGTCGCGCACGCCTTCCGCTCGGGGGCGCTACGCCGGACATCCGACCGCACCTGGGAGCGTTGAGGACCACATCGAAGGGAGATCGGGAGCGATGGACTGCTGGCACTGCCGACGCACCGCCGTCGGAACCTGCCGTTTCTGCGGACGTGGCGTCTGCGAGGACCACGCCGGGACCGCCGCGTTCGTGCTCGATCTGTTCAAGGGCGCGGAACACACCAAGGCGCTCGTCGTCGAGGACGCACTCTCGTGCGGCGCGTGCACGCTGCGCCCCGACCCCGTCGATCTACCGGAACTCGACCTGTGACCTGCGTCACATCATCAGGTGACGAAGGTCACACCAGCGGTGGTGACCAACGACACCGCCGTCCTGTGACCCTCGATGCGGCCCCTTCCCACGGAGCGGGTGGATGATGCACGCATGGAAGGGCCCGATGGGGGCCACGGGATCAGAGGAGGAGCAGGACATGGCGGAGAAGAAGATCCAGCCGAAGGCCCCCGAGAAGGCGGAGCCGGCCGCCGGAGCCCGCGAGGCGACCGAGGCGGAGCGCACG
>CAZZND010000156.1:0-2026 GCA_964655465.1 uncultured Actinomycetes bacterium | reverse complement strand
GCGGCGCCGATCCTCGCGGGTGTCGCGAAGGCGAGGGTCAAGGAACTCGCTGAAGCCGGGCGGACCCGTTCCTTCCGCCGCGGAACTTACCTCTGTCACCAGGGCGACATCGCCGACGACGTGTACTTCCTGACGGCAGGCCGAGTGGAGGTCAGCTCCATCTCCCCCACGGGCACCCGAGTCCTTCACGCGACCGTCGACCTCCCGCAGTTCCTCGGCGAGCTCGGCGTGCTCGGTGACTTGCCCCGGACCGCCGACGTCCTGACCTTGGACGACAGCGAGGTCTGGAGCGTCGATGGTGAGGTCTTCTTGGAGTTCGTGATCGGTGAGCCCGCCGCGGCACGTGAGGTGCTCGCCGCACTCGCTCGCCAGGTCGCGGAGCACCAAGCCTTCGTCGACGACCTGCTGTTCCTCGATCTCCGAGGACGCGTTGCGAAGCGTCTGCTCCAGATGGGGACGTCGTCGCTCGCCCGACTCCCATCCGACGGCACCGTCGTGCCACCGGTCACCCACGCCGACCTCGCCAGCCTGTGCGGCGGGAGCCGGGAGAACGTGAGCAGGATCTTGTCAGACCTACAGCGACGAGGCGTGATCACCCGTGACGGCCACCGCTACACGCTGAAGAAGGTCACGGCGCTCGCACGCCTCGCCGACCTCTAATCGCCCTCATCCGGCGCGGTCAGGCCGGGGACGTCCCTCACCAGGATCGAACGCGCCAGGAGGTCGACGTCGATGAGCAACGAACGCAACGCGGGCACCATCGTCTCGTTCCCCTGCTCGTCGACCGTGACCCACAGATCGTTGGCGGGATTGAGCACCACCTCGCGCACGATACCCAGCTCGCGCCCCGACTCCGTACGGACGGCGCACCCTTCGAGCTCGTGCGGCCACCACTCACCGTCGGGCAGGGCCGGAAGCCGGGACACCGGAACGGTCAGCTCGACACCACGCAGCGCATCTGCCGAAGTCCGGTCGGCGATCCCTTCGAAGGTCACGAGCAGGCGCTCGCCGTGGGGGCGGACACTCGCGATGGTGAGGACGTCGCCGTCGGGCGTGAACACCGTGGCTCCCGGCACCCACCGATCCGGGTTGTCGGAGCGGTTCCGCAACGAGACCTCGCCGCGGACACCGTGGGCCTTCATGACCTGGCCGACGACGATCGCCGGCTCGTCCACCTAGTCCTCGAAGTCGACGCGAGCGGACAGATGTTGCCGGCTCGCGGCGGCGCGCACGACCGTCCGGATCGCCTTCGCGGTCTTGCCCCCACGGCCGATCAGGCGGCCGAGCTCGCCGTCGGCGACGCGGACCTGGTAGGTCGGACCACGGTCGTCGAACGACTCGGTCACCGCGACGGCGTCGGGATCGTCGACGAGCTCACGGCACAAGAACTCGACGAGCTCCTTCATCGATCAGTCGGCCTGCTCCTCGGGCACCTGCTCCTCGGGCGCCTCCGGGGCGGCGTCGGCGGCAGCTTCAGGCTCCACCGCAGCCTCGGGCTCCGCCACAACCTCGGACGCCGGCTTCTCCGCAGGGGCCGGTGCCTCGGCGGCCGCCTTCTCGGCCTCGGCGGCCTTGGCCTGGGCCTTCTTCGAGACCTTCGGCTTCTCGGTCCGCTCGGGCTTGGCCGCGATAGCGGCTGCCGGACGCTCGGTCACGAACTTCTCCCAGATGCCGATCTTCGACATCAGGTTGCGGACCTGGTTCGACGGCTGCGCGCCGACCCGCAGCCAGTGCAGAGCGCGCCCCTCGTCGATCTCGATGAGCGAGGGGTCGTTCAGGGGGTGGTACTTGCCGATGATCTCGATGAACCGCCCGTCACGGGGGGCCCGTTGGTCGGCCACCACGACGCGGTAGAAGGGGCGCTTGTTCGCACCCATCCGCCGCAGCCGGATCCTCGTCGCCATGTGCGTTCCGTCCTCTTCTTATCGCTTGGGGAGCCTCGCCGGCACCTTCATGCCGGGGATCGCCTTGCCGCCCATCATCGTCCGCATCATCTTCCTCGCGCCCTCGAAGTCCTTGAGGAGCG
>CAZZND010000155.1:0-5767 GCA_964655465.1 uncultured Actinomycetes bacterium | reverse complement strand
GACGTGCTCAGTTTTCAACCGGCGGAAACCGCTCAGGTTTCGACCGGCGTTGACAGGTCTCGTGTGAGGTCTCGGTCTGGTGCCCTCGGCAGGAATCGAACCTGCGACACTCGGTTTAGGAAACCGATGCTCTTCTCCACTGAGCTACGAGGGCGGGCTAGCAGAAAATGTGGCAGGAAACCCGGCCGCGAACCCTGAGCCCGTCGGCATGGAGTGTAGCGAGGTCATCGAGGCCGGCTTCCGAGCCCGTCGTCAGCATCACACCGCAGTGGCGCGAGCTCGAAGCGCGCGGAACCGCCGTAGGGATGCTGGTAGGGCCTACGCGGCCACCTTGGGCAGCTCGCGAGCTCGGTGACGCGCACGCGTTCGGGCGTTCACGAGCAGCATGAAGCCCAGGATGTCGGTGAGCTGCGACAACTGCCCAACACTGTGCGCCCGCCGGAGGCACAGCGTGTCGTCCAGGGCCCGGCTGATCGACTCGGTGTCGATTCTTCGCGCGAAGAGCGGCGGAAGTCGGGGTCCGACGGCGGGATCGCGCGGAGGTTCTCGGTCCGGTTCAGCCCCGCCTTGCGATCCGCGTCGTTCCCGAGGAGTCGCGGCGTGATCGTGCCGCCGCCGAGCTCTCCAGGTAGCCCGTAGTCGTTATACCATCGGAACCCGCCGGACTTGTGCGCGGAACCGCCTATGGGATAGGAAGGGGCGGGGGGCCGGAAGTGGTAGAGGGGCGGGCAGCGAGGGACGCACGCGGGCCGGATCGACCTGACCTACTATCGAACGATGGACTCGGCGCAGGTGGGTGCGTGATCCCTCGGGCGGGCAAGACGTCCGCCCCCCCCGAACGTCCTCATGCCATGACGTTGAAGACCTGTTTCCGTTGTGATTGGGAGGGGGAAACGAAGGAGTCGGGGTGTCCGAACTGTGCGACACGACCGCTCTACATCGTCGAAGCGCCTACTCCCAAGGTCGAGGCGGTGCCGGTGAGGAACCATCCCGACGAGCGCAGCCGAGAGACGCCGAGCGCCGCAACCACCCCCCCGTCCGAGACCACGACTCCCTCGTCGCCTCCGAAGGGCGATGCGATCGAACCGAACGGCCGGTCTCCCCGTTCAACCATCGCATACGTCCTGGCGGCGCTCGTGTTGATCGTCGTCGTCGGAGCCTGGCTCAACCGGCGGGGGGAATCCTCGCCCGGGCATGCGGCCGCGACGAGCGAAACACCGAGCTCGCCCGCGGCTCCCTCGAGCAGTCGGTCTGCCGCATCGGGAGAGACCAGTGTCTCGCGACGCGATGGCGAGGTCCTCACAACCCAGGGTCCCGATCTCGTCGCGATGGATCCAGACACGGGCGAGAGCCGAACCCTCATGGACCTCGGAGGGGGCACCGACCCGCCGCCCACCGCCGTGGGCGGTGAGGTGATCCACGGGCGAATCACCTACGCGGCATGGTCACCGGATGGGCGGTGGGTCGTGTTCGACGGGCCCGATGGTGCGCGGTGGGTCATGAACGCGAACATGGAGATCCGCAAGGTGACGAGCGCTCTGTATGGGGTGTCGGTGTGGTCACCCACCGACGCGCAGCTCGCGATGATCCTCAACTCGAACCTCACCGTCGTCGACGCCTCGACCGGCGGGAAGATCGACCTCGGGGAGGTGATCGGCGATGTCACCTCCCCTCCCGTGTGGTCCCCCGACGGGACACAGCTACTCTACGGGGCCCGAGGAGGCTCCCTCTATTCGGTGGACGTTCAGAGCGGAGAGGGTTCCTTGCTCGTGAGTTTGCCGGGCAAGAACCTCGACTCGATGGATGAGATCGAATGGTCGCCGGACGGCGCGCACGTCGCCATCATGAACGACCTGGAACCGGGGGGCGGACGCCTCTACGTCATGAACGCGGATGGCTCTCGCGTCCGAGTCCTCCTCGACAACTATGAGCCGGGGGGGCTCGCATGGTCTCCCGACGGGAAGTCGATCGCCTACGCCGGTAGTGAAGACGATGCTGCTGCCCGCCTCTGGACGATCTCACAGATCAATGGCCCGCCGTTCACCGTCGCGGCGAGCGATTCCATCGAAGACCCGATGTGGTCGCCGGACGGCAGCCGCATCGCGTTCGTGGAATCAACGGGGTGGTTCGCGATCGAGGCCGACGGTGTGCACCAACGGTTCGAGATCGACGAGCTCAAGTACCTGAGCTGGGGCGACGGCTCCTTCCGGCTCGAATAGCCCGGTTGGGGCCCCGCGTATCCCGGCGAGGCCTCTTTTCACATGGCGTGGCCCAGTGGGACTTCATCGATCGGGGCAAGGCGCCCCTCCTGACCAGCCATCCACGACCTATCCACGCCGCGTTCCGAAATCGGCGAAATCCATTCCGAGCGACGTCATCCATCGCCGAAACCTCGTTCAGCTCGGAGTTTTCTGCCGGCCCCTACGAGGGCGCCGAGAACTCGATCATGAGTGTAGAAGTGAATGGAGTCGGGGCGATCATGACCCACCCCGAAGTTGCTCCCACGATTCCGGGAGTCGTTCGAGGTCCGCAACGAAGCCGGACGGGTCGAGCTCCTCGTCCTCGTTGATGGCCTCCCAGACCGCCGCCGAGACCACGGACCCGAGCATGTGCAGCACTTCGTGACGCTCGTAACCGAGGTTCAGGAGCCGTTTCGCCCTTAGCCAGGTCTGCGGGGGATCGTCCTCCCAGAGCTGGTTCGAGACGACCTCGTGCATCGTGAGGTGCAGGGTTGGGCTCATGATCTGGCCTTCGATCTCGATCTCCTCCTGCTCGTCCTCGATCGCTCTGGCAAGCTCCGGGTGCTCTGCGAGGATGAAGAGGTACCGCGCATCGGCGTTGTCAGGATCCAGGTGGCCGACCGCGACCCCCATGACCTCGCCCTCCGATGTCCTGACCGCGAACCGGCACCGCTCCTGTTCGTTGCTCATCATGCGAGTATGTCGAACCGCGGTCCGGTCGCGGCGTGGTGTAGCGCCTCGAGCGCGGTCGCCGTGCCAACCTCGGTCAGGCCGTAGCGTCGATCCCGCCAGTCGCCGCCGACGGTGTGCAGGGCGAGGGCCCGGAGCAGGTTGGTGGTCTCGTGCATCGAGATCGAGATCTGGTGCCCGTCGGGGATGTCGTCGCTCCGCTGGTCGCGCCAACCCTCTTCGCGGATCACCTCCGCGACCATCTCGTTCAGCTCTTGATAGCCGACCGTGTCGGCTGACCCCAGGACGGCGAGCACGATCTCGCCGGTCGCTCTGTCGAAGGAGTGGGCGGGAAGGATCGCATGGGCAGCCGCCCGCCACAGGCCACCGGGATCTGCGAGGAGCGACCGGCCTTTCATGGTGAGCAGGAGCTTCTTGCCGACGCGCCGCACGAGCCTGAGGCGCGAGGCGAGCTCGCGGGTCAGCTGCAGCTCGTACACGTCGTCCTCGCCTCGGGGTGGGCCGAGTGGCGACCTCCACTCCACGAAACGTTGGGCGGCCGTCTGGACGAACGCTCGGTTGAGGTTCCCCGTCTGTGTCAGGGCCTGTCCTTCGACGAGTTGTTCGAGCAGCCACCGAAGCGTCGGGATGGGATCGTCTGCGCCGGCTGGCAGAGCCACGGGTGAGCCGATCCGGCCCGCAAGCGGCGCAAGCAAGCCGCGCCTCGCGGGGCTGCGGGACCGTTCGAGCCACCACTGCAGCCGCTCCGACTCCACGGCATCCAGGAAGGTGCGCCCCTCAAGTTCGGCACGCCGCGACGTGAGGTGGGCGCGAGTCGCGGTCTGCTGCTGCGCCCTCCACCGCGGCGCGCCGAGCACGAGCTCTCCTCCTGCGATCGCGAGCTCCAGGGTCTCAGCGGTCGACGACAGCGCGCGGCTCTCCTCGGGGCCCATCACCGAACCCCACACGAACTCGGGAAGATCGGGAGGCGAGATGCCGGATGCAGCCTCGGCGTCGAGGAACGCGCGCTTGCCTTCCCGGTCGCTGCGCTCGTACGCGTTGAGGACGTCCCCGCTGGTGCTCGATCTGCAGATCGCCGCGTATCTCGGGAGTTCGAGGAGATCGAGAGCGCGGGCGAGCGAGGCGACGACCAGGCGATGGTGATCCGAGTCGGTGAGCCACTTCATCGGCAGCTCGTACCAGAGGAATCGCTGGACCCGTTCCTGGGTGAGGAGTTCGAGACGATCCTCCCCGCCGGTCATCCACTCGAGAGCCGCCTCGGCCGCGCGAGCTGCCTCGACATCTTCTCGCGCCATCCCCTCGATGACGGTTTCGATGTCGTCACTCATGCCGACCAAAGGACCTGGATCGGGACGGCGTGGATCCGATCGCCGAACGGCAGCGTGCGCTCACCGCAGTTCAAGATGAGGCCGGCCTTGAATCCCTCGCCCACCTTGTCTCGAAGGTAACGGAGCGCACGAAGATCGTCAGGGGCTACGGACGATGAAGCCTTGACCTCGATCGCGACGAGTGAGCCATCGGGCCACTCCAGCACGAGGTCGATCTCGCGTTGTTTGGCGTCTCGGTAGTGGAACTGATCGGGTGGGAACGGGGACGCAGCAGCGAGCTTGATCAACTCCGTGACAACCGCGGTTTCGAAGAGCATCCCCTTGATCGTCGGATCGGACGTGGCGCGCTGCGCGCTTGCACCGATGAGTGCAGACAACAGGCCAGGATCCGTCACGTAGACCTTATGGGCCTTGATCTGCCGTTGACCCAGGTTCCGGTGCCAGGGCGGGATCCGACGAACGAGCATCAGGTCTTCGAGGAGCTTCAGGTGGGCTTTGACCGTGTTCTCGTCGACCCCGAGATCCCGTGCGATCGATGCCAGGTTGAGGATGCCCGCCGAGCGACTCGCGATCAGGCTCAACAGCAGCGGGGGAAGTTCGGGCCGACGCACGCCTGCGATATCGGAGAGGTCGCGCTCGGTCACGGACGTGACGTAGCTGCGGAAGAAGCGAAGGCGTGACGCGTCACTCCTCGTATAGGCGTCTGGGTAGCCGCCCGCAACGAATCGCTTCGCATACGCGCGGGCAGCGATGGGCGCCCCGGTTGCCACGGGAACTCGCCCATCGTGCAGTTCAGCGATGAGCGTGTGCACTGGGATCCGTTCGATCTCGGCTTGAGACAGAGTGAATAGGTTCAGGTACTCGACCCGACCCGGAAGCGTGTCGCGAACCGTTCCGAGGGTCAGAAGGTTGGCCGAGCCGGTGATGAGGAATTGCCCGCGCGTCTGATCAACATCCACGCGCTGCTTGATCGCAAGCATGAGGTCGGGAGCTCGTTGGATCTCGTCGATCACGCATGGTCCCTCGATGTCCGCGACGAAACCAGTCGGATCGGCGCGCGCCGCGGCCAACGTCTGCGCGTCGTCCAACGTCATGTACGAGGCGTCCCAGCCATCGGAGATGAGCAGGCGGGCAAGGGTACTCTTGCCCGCCTGTCGAGGACCGAGAAGGCCCACGACCCGCGACTCGGACAGCGCCTCTCGAACGACCGGCATGAGGTGTCGCGCAAGGATCTCGGCCACGATCCGGATGTTAACACAGGGTACGGATAACGAGTTACCGGGGGTACGAGATTCGAGTTGATGGGGGTGCGGATCTCGAGGAGGGCTGCGTCCGTCCGCACAGGTCGGTGACGATGTGCCCTCAGAGACGTTCCCAGATCGGCGAGATCCGTTCCGAGAACTCCCGGCGCACCCGTTTGACCAGGTCAGATCGGGCTTTCTGCCGGACCCTACGAGGGCGATGGCATGGGGTGCGTCGTGTCGGTCACGACCTGTTCGGTCATTCTAG
>CAZZND010000154.1:0-5835 GCA_964655465.1 uncultured Actinomycetes bacterium | reverse complement strand
GGCGAGACCGACGCGCGCGCCGCCCAACCGTCGAGCCGGCCCAGATCGCGGGTCAGCGCCCAGGCGTGCGCGAGCAGGTGGTGCCCGAGCGTGACCGGCTGCGCCGGTCGCGCGTGCGTCGTGCCGGGCATGACCGTCTCCGCCTGCTCGCGCGCGCGCTCGACGAGCGCGCGCCCCAGCGCCACGACGTCGGCGCGCACGCGGTCGCCTGCGCCGCGGAGCCAGAGCTTCAGGTCGGTGATGACGAGGTCGTTGCGCGAGCGGCCGGCGTGGAGCTTCGCGCCCACATCGCCGAGCCGCTCGGTCACGGCGCGCTCGATGACCGAGTGCACGTCCTCATCGGCGGGGTCGATATCGAGGGTCCCCGCGGCGATCGCCTCGCGCACCTCGGCCAACGCCCCACGCAGCGCCTCGGCTTCGTCGCCGGTGAGCAGACCGGCGTCGTGCAGCGCTGCCACGTGCGCCGTCGACGCCTCGACGTCGGCTTCGGCGAGGCGCAGGTCGAACCCGACCGACACACCGAGCGCGTGCGCCTCGGGCGCGGGCGGTGTCGAGAACCGACCCGCCCACAGGGCACCGCCGGCGTCGGTCATGCGCCCTGCGTCGCCGCCCAGACCTTGAGCGGCAGCCCGTACAACCGCACGTAGCCCCGCGAGTCCGACTGATCGAACGCGTCGTCCGAGCCGTAGGTCGCGAGCGACAGGTCGTACAGCGAGTGCGGCGACCGGCTGCCGACCACCGTGCACGAGCCCGGCTCGAACCGCAGCCGCACGTCGCCGGTGACGAAGGTCTGCGTCGACTCGACGTAGGCGTCGATAGCGGTCCTGAGCGGGCTGAACCACTGGCCGTCGTAGACGAGGTCGGCCCACCGTCGTTCCAGCCCCGGTTTGTGATGCGCGACCTCGCGCTCGAGCGTCAGGTCCTCGAGGGCCTGGTGCGCGCGGATGATCGCGAGCGCGCCCGGCACCTCGTACAGCTCGCGGCTCTTGATCCCCACCCGGCGGTTCTCGATCATGTCGACGCGGCCGAACCCGTAGGACCCACCCAGGGCGTCGAGCGAACGGACGATCGCCGGGAGGGCGGTGGGCTCGCCGTCCAGAGCCACGGGCGTGCCCTGGACGAACGAGACCACCACCTCGGCCGGCTCCTGCGGGCGGTCGGACGGGCCCGCGGTCCGCTCGAACGCGTCCTCGGGCGGCGCCACCCACGGGTCCTCGAGCGGGCCGCACTCGGCGGTGCGGCCCCACAGGTTCTCGTCGATCGAGTACTTCGTCGCGACGTCGCTGACCGCGATCCCCCACTCCTGGGCGAGCGCGATCGCCTTGTCGCGAGGGATCGTCGCGTCGCGGATCGGTGCCAGCACCTGGAGGTCGGGTGCGAGCACCGAGAAGGACACCTCGAAGCGCACCTGGTCGTTGCCTTTGCCCGTGCACCCGTGCGCGAGCGTGCCGGCGCCGACCTCGCGCGCGACCTTCACGACCTCCTCGGCGATCAGCGGCCGCGCGAGCCCGCTGACCATCGGGTACTTGCCCTCGTACAGCGCGTTCGCGCGGATGGCCTTGGCGAGCACCTCCTCGGCGAAGCGGTCGACGGCGTCGACGACGCGGACGCTCGCGGCGCCCGCCTGCTCGCCGCGCGCTCGGATCTGCGCGAAGTCCTCCTGCTGGCCGACGTCCACCGCGACGGCGTGGACCTCGAAGCCCTGATCGACCAGCCACCGGACGGTGACCGAGGTGTCGAGCCCGCCGCTGTAGGCGAGCACCGCTGTGCCGCTCATCGTGTTGCCTCCATGATCGTGGTGAGGGTCCGCTCGAGCTGCGCGGGCTTCACGCCTTCGCGGCCGAGCACGAGGATGGTGTTGTCCCCGGCGATGGTGCCGGCGACGTCGGGGAGCCCGGCCCGGTCGAGACCCTCGGCGAGAGCCGCGGCCGCCCCGGGCGACGTTCGGATGACCAGACCCGTGTCGGTCCGCACGAACGACAGGGCGAACTCGGCCATCAGGTGCTGCAGCAACGCCATCGGCCCGTAGGACCCGGACTCGCCCGGCGCGACGTAGCGCGTTCCCTGCGCGTCGTGCACTCGCGCGAGACCGAGCTCTTCGAGGTCCCGGCTGATCGTCGACTGGGTGGCGTCGATGCCGAGGGAGGCCAGGCGCGCGCCGATCTCGGCCTGAGAACCGAGGCGCTCGCGTGCCACCAGCCCGAAGATCGTCTGCTGGCGCTTGGACTTGGACATACCCGGCATCCGGCTCATGGCGACGCCTCCGCGTCGCGTGTGATCATGGTGCCGACGCCCTCGGGCGTGAACAGCTCGAGGACGACGGCGTGCTCGACCCGGCCGTCGACCAGGTGCACGCGGTCGATGCCCGCCTTCAGCGCGCGGACCGCGCTCTCGAGCTTCGGGATCATGCCGCCCTCGACCACGCCGCCCTCCGCCAGCAGCTCCAAACACTGCGACGCCGAGAGCTCCGAGAGCAGATCGCCCGAAGGACCGATCATCCCCGGCACGTCGCTGATGAACACGAGCTTCTCGGCGCCGAGCGCGACGGCGAGCTCACTCGCCACCACGTCGGCGTTCACGTTGTAGGCCTGCCCCTCCTCGTCCATGGCGATCGAGGCGACCACGGGGACGAACCCCTGGTCGAGCAGGGCGGTGAGCACGTGCTCGCGCACGTGCACGACCTCGCCGACGAAACCGAGATCGCGGCTGCCCGTCTCCTTGGCCTCTCGCTTCCGGGCGAGCAGCAAGCGGCCGTCGACGCCGGACAGACCGACGGCATCGACCCCGCCCGAGACGAGCGATGCCACCACCTCGGTGCTGAGCTTGCCGGCGAGGACCATCGTGGCGACGTCGAGCGTCTCGGCGTCGGTCACCCGCAGGCCGTCGACGAACGTCGTCTCGATCCCGAGCCGCGCCGACATCTGCGTCACCGCCGGCCCGCCGCCGTGCACGATCACCGGCTTGATGCCGACCGACCGCAGGAGCGAGACATCCTCGGCGAACGACGCCGCGAGCCCGGCGGTGGCCATGGCCGCGCCGCCGTACTTGAGGACGACGACGCGCCCGTGGTGCTGCCGCATGAACGGCAGGGCCTCGATGAGCGTGCGTGCCTTCGCCACCGTGTGCTGCCGGATCTGCGGAGGGACGTCGGCGGCCATCAGGTCGTGTACTCCCCGTTGATCTTCACGTAGTCGTAGGACAGGTCGCCGCCGAGAACACGCGAGCGGCCAGGGCCGTCACCGACGCGGATACGAAGCAGGACCTCGGGCTCACGCAGGGCGGCTTCGGCGGAGCCCCGCAGGCCGCCGGACTCGAAGTACGCGGGCGGGATGACCCCGCCGCGCGCCACCGGTGTATCGCCGACCCAGACGTCGATGAGAGAGGGTGAGACGTCGACGCCGGATGAGCCGACGGCCTGCAGGATCCGCCCCGGGTTCGGGTCGGACCCGAACACGGCGGTCTTCACGAGGGGGGAATCGGCGACCGCTTTCGCGATCGTGCGTGCGTCGTCTTCGCACGAGGCCCCCTCGACCTCGACGAGCGTGACGGTAGTGACCCCTTCTCCGTCGGCGATCAGCTGCCTCGCGAGCGAGTCGCCGACCTCCCCGATGGCGGCCGCGAGCGCGGGCCACGCGCCGGCGCCCGGCGTGACCGGATCGCCGCCGGCCGCCCCGCTCGCGAACAGCAGCACGGTGTCGTTCGTGCTCGTGCAGCCGTCGACGGTGAGCGCGTTGAAGCGAGGCTTGAGCTCGGCATGCGCCAGCGTCGCGAGGTCGCCACGCGCTACCGGCGCGTCGGTCGTCACGAACGCGAGCATGGTCGCGAGGTTGGGGCTGATCATGCCGACGCCCTTCGCGGCCCCGCCGACACGGTAGCGACCGGCATCCGCCTCGGCGGTCTTCGCAACCGTGTCTGTGGTCATGATCGCCTCGGCGAACGACGCCCCGCCGCCGGCCGACAGCGCCGTGACCAGTGCCGGCAGCCCCGCGAGCAGCTCGGGCACGTGGACGGGCTCGCCGATCACCCCGGTGGAGCACGGGAGCACGTCGGTCTCGTCCAGCCCGAAGGCGCGCGCGGCGGCGGCGGCGATCGTGCGGGCGTCGGCGTCACAGCGCGCGCCGGTCGCGGCGTTCGCCTGACCGCTGTTCACCACGACCCCGCGGCCGTGGCCGGCCGCGAGACGTTCCTTCGCGAGCACCACGGGCGCGGCGGCGACGAGGTTGGTCGTGAACAGCCCGGCGACCGTGGTGCCCTCGTCGCCGAGGAGCGCGGCGAGGTCGGGCCGGCCGCTGGGCTTGAGACCCGCGGTGACACCGGCGGCCCGGAACCCCCTCGCGTACGTGACGCCGGCGCTCACGGGTACACCGCCACGAGCGGCAGGCCGGTCTCGCCGGGCAGCCCCGCCATCAGGTTCGCGTTCTGGATCGCCTGGCCGGCGGCGCCCTTCACGAGGTTGTCGACCGCGCCGATCACCACGGCGGTCCCGGTGCGCGGGTCGGCGACCGCCTGCAGCTCGACGACGTTCGTGCCCCGCGTGCGCTTGGAGTCGACCATCGCCCCGGCGGGCAGCACGCGGACGCAGGGCGCGCCGGCGTAGGCCGCCGAGAGCGCGTCGGTGAGCGCCTCGGTCGTCACGCCCTCGGCGAGCGAGGCGTAGACCGTGACCAGCACCCCGCGCACGGTCGGCACCAGGTGCGGCGTGAACAGGACGGGCACCTGGTGGCCCGTCGCGAGCGCGATCCCGCGCTCCATCTCCGGCGTGTGCTGATGACCCGGCACGCGGTAGGGCCGGACCGAGTCCTCGGTCGCGTTGAACGACGACGCCTCGCTCGCGCCGCGTCCGGCGCCGGAGAGCCCGGTCTTGCCGTCGACCCGGATCGGGCCGGGCTCGACGAGGCCGGCGGTCAGCAGCGGCGCCAGCCCTAAGATCGCCGGGGTCGGGTAACAGCCCGGATTGGCCACCAGCTTCGCGCCGGCGATGCGATCGCCGAACAGCTCGGGCAGCCCGTAGACGGCCTCGTCGAGCCACCCGGGAGCCGGGTGCTCGAACCCGTACCACTCGGGGTAGTCGGCCGCGGGCAGCCGGAAGTCCCCCGCCAGGTCCACCACGGGCACGCCCGTGTCGAGCAGCGCCGGCGCGAGCGCAGACGAGGCACCGTTCGGGAGCGCGGAGAACGCCATGTCGGCGGCGATGGCGATAGCTGCGGGATCCATCGCCTGCAGGGTCGCGGCCGCGATCTGCAACCCGGCCAGATGGGGGTGCGACGCCGCGAGCGTCGTGCCGGCGGAGTCCTTCGCCCCGACGAAGGTGACCTCGAAGGCGGGGTGCCCCTCCAGCAAGCGCACGAGCTCCCCTCCGCCGTAACCGGAGGCGCCCAGCACCGCAACCCGCGTCGTGTCTCCCATGCCTGCATAAGTATGCGGTACACGGATAGATCTGTCACACTCCGCTGACCGCTCCGGAGCCATTAGGCTCCCGCCCGATGGAACCCCTGGCCGTCACCGAGGCGACGATCCCGGGCTTGTGGATCATCGACCTCGAGGTCCGCGAGGACGCCGAGCGGCCCGAGGCGTCCTTCCGCGAGGCGTTCCAGGCCGAGAAGATGCGGGCGCTCGGTCTCCCGGCGTTCACACCGGTCCAGTGGAACGTCGCCGAGTCGCGCGCGGGGACGCTCCGCGGTTTCCATGCCGAGCCGTGGGACAAGTTCGTCCACGTGGCCCACGGCGAGGCGTTCGCGGCCATCGCGGACCTTCGCGCGGGCTCCCCCACCGGCGGCCAGGTCTGGACCGGCACGCTGGACCGCGCGCGCGCGCTGTTCGTCGGCCGCGGTCTCG
>CAZZND010000153.1:495-5848 GCA_964655465.1 uncultured Actinomycetes bacterium | reverse complement strand
CCCCGGGACCTTTACTCTAGCTTGATGTTGCGTTTTGACACATGTTGCGTAGGATAGGTGGGAGGCGTCGAAACGGAGCTTCCGGGCTTCGTGGAGCCAACCTTGAAATACCACCCTTCATGTATTGGGACCCTAACCCAGGCCCGTTATCCGGGTCGGGGACAGCGTCTGGTGGGGAGTTTAACTGGGGCGGTTGCCTCCCAAAAGGTAACGGAGGCGCCCAAAGGTTCCCTCAGTCTGGTTGGCAATCAGACGTCGAGTGCAAGGGCACAAGGGAGCTTGACTGTGAGACCGACGGGTCGAGCAGGAGCGAAAGCTGGGCCTAGTGATCCGACGACTCCGCGTGGAAGGGTCGTCGCTAAACGGCTAAAAGGTACCCCGGGGATAACAGGCTGATCCTGCCCAAGAGTCCATATCGACGGCAGGGTTTGGCACCTCGATGTCGGCTCGTCTCATCCTGGGGCTGGAGCAGGTCCCAAGGGTCGGGCTGTTCGCCCGTTAAAGAGGCACGCGAGCTGGGTTTAGAACGTCGTGAGACAGTTCGGTCCCTATCCGCTGCGGGCGTAGGAGGATTGACGGGAGCTGCCCCTAGTACGAGAGGACCGGGGCGGACGAACCTCTGGTGTGCCAGTTGTCGCGCCAGCGGCATGGCTGGTTGGCTACGTTCGGAAGGGATAAGCGCTGAAAGCATCTAAGTGCGAAGCTCGCCCGGAGATGAGTCCTCCCACTGGGAGACCAGGTAAGGGCCCTTGAAGACCACGAGGTCGATAGGCGGGAAGTGGAAGCGCGGTAACGCGTGGAGCTGACCCGTACTAATAGCCCGAGGACTTGACCCTTCTTCCACCTGCTCGCGCTCGCTATCGTTGTTCTCGGGCTCTGCTCGAGGGCAGCATCCTCATCATCGTCCGACACGGACACCCCGTTTCGGTGGCCATGGCGGAGGGGGAACACCCGGTCCCATCCCGAACCCGGAAGTTAAGCCCTCCAGCGCCGATGGTACTGCCCGGGCGACTGGGTGGGAGAGTAGGTCGCTGCCGAGACATCGTTCGAGGGGGCCGCCCCGAAGGGGCGGCCCCCTCGGTTTTCCCGTACCCTGCCGGTCATGCCTCGGTCCCTCCAACCGCGCGGTGGCGCGCGCCCGCATGGCACTCCGTCGAAGGCCGCCGAGCTCCCCCGAGAGGTCCTGAACGAGGTGCGGCAGGCGACCCGGCCGACCCGCGTGCAGGACGTCGTCTCGCGCCTGGCCCGCGCGATCGAGCTCCTGCAGCGTGACGACGCCGGTGCGGCCGGTGCCGAGGCGGAGAAGGCCAAGGCGCTTTCACCGCGCTCGTCGAGCGTTCGTGAGGTGCTCGGGCTCGCGTACTACGGCCAGGGCCGGTGGTCCGAGGCGGTGACCGAGCTCAAGACGTTCAAGCGCATGACGGGTAGATCCGACCAGAACCACGTGATCGCCGACGCGCTCCGGGGTCTCGGCAGACCCTCCGAAGCGGTGCCGCTCTCAGATGAGGTGCTGCGCGACCGCCATGCGCCGGGCGAAGTGAAGGCCGAGGCGGTGATCGTGGCCGCGTCTGCCCTCGCGGATCAAGGCCGCTTCTCGGAGGCGCTCGCCTACATCGGCCGAGCGCGGACGCGCGACGACGTGGCCGAGCCCTACACGCTTCGGCTGTGGTATGTGAAGGGCGACATCCTGGAGAAGGCCGGCCGCCGCGAGGACGCCGCCGCGGAGTTCCGCAAGGTCGTGCGGCATGACCCCGGGGCGTTCGATGCCGCGGAGCGGCTGGCTCAAGTCTCCTGAGCGTCGCGCTCCCAGCGTTTGCGCCAGTACCGCGCGAGACCTTGGGCGTTCATCCGGATCGAGCCGAGCGCGTCGTAGCGGGACCGCACGTCGTCCAGGTCGATCCCGACCTCGCTCATCTCACGCCGGGCGGCCTGGGTGAGTCGTGCGGCCAGCGCGTCGTCGTCGCTCTCGGGGTCGACGACGAGCTGGTCGCGAACGGTTTCCGACCACGCCCTGACGCTGCGCTCCGCGCGTTCGAACGCGACCTCGGGTTCTGGCACGGGTCCGAAATGCGAGGTCAAGAGGATCTGCGGCCGGCGGGCACGGAGCGCGCCGATGCTCCCGAGGGCCAGCTCGACGTCGACCTCTGGGGGTGGGAGCGCCGGGCGGAAGATGTCCGCCCAAGGCAGGTAGCTGCCGATCGCTTCGCCCGTGCAGACCGCCCCCGTCAGATCGTCGTGCAGGGCCACGTGGTGGGACGCGTGACCGGGGGTGTGGACCACGTACAGCGTGCGCTCGCCCATCCGGATCGTGTCGCCGTCCTGCACCGCGCGCACGCGGTCGGTCGGGCATGGGGTCATCCCTCCGTACAGGGACCGGAGTCGGTCCGTGCCGTAGGTCCTCGCGGTGCTCGCGAGCAGACGCGCGGGGTCGGCCAGGTGCGGTGCCCCGCGCTCGTGGACCCAGACGACGGCGCGGGGGAACCGCCCGAGCAGGATCCCTGCGCCGCCAGCGTGGTCGATGTGGACGTGGGTCACGACGATGTGCGCCAGATCATCGGGGCCGACCCCCAGCCGAGTGAGCGCGGCGACGACCACTGGCCCGTCGGTCTCGGGGCCGGCCTCGATCAGACAGGGCTCGGACCCCGCGAACAGATAGACGGAGTTCAACTCCCGCTGCCCAGCCATCCCGGTGTCGATGGCGGTGACGCCGCGGGCGACCGTCGTCATGATCGATCCGTGCCCGGACACAGAGCCGAGTCTCGCATACCGGACCGCGCGGTCCACCGGCGGGCGCGAGCCGGCTCAGGGTCCCGACCGGGACGGTGCGGTCCCTCCTCGGCGTCCCCTGAAGGATGTCGGTGGTGCTGGCTAGGGTTCTTTCCGAAGGGAGGCCTGATGGTGACGGTGAACGTCGTGGTGTTGGCGGGAACCGTCGCGGCAGATCCGGTGCAGCGCCGGATGCCCTCAGGTGATGAGGTCACCGAGCTACGGCTCTCCGTTCCGGAGGTCGGCAAACGCCACCTCCCCCTCCCGGTCGCGGCGTGGCACGCCACGGTCGGTGCACGGGCGCTGGAGGGGATCGCGAAGGGCGATCCTGTCTTGGTGCACGGGCAGCTGGTCCGCCGGTTCTACCGGAGCGGAGCCGGTGCGCGGAGCCTCACCGAGGTCGTCGCGATGGGGATCAAGAAGCTGGAGGTGCCGATCGAGACGTAGGCGATGTCTCAGCCGCGAGTAGCGGCATCATCACCATGCCGGTCCGCGGCTTGGGCCAGAAGAACGTGGATTTCCGCGGCAGCCGCTCGCCACGCTCGACGACGCCCATGATGGCCTCGGGAGTGGTAGGCGGCAGCAGGTACGCCGCAACGGCGTCGCCACGTGCGACGGCGGCGTCCGCCTCGTCGGCATCGTGGGTGAAGGTGAAGACGTCTTCGGGCGCCAACCGGTCCAAGACGTCGTGCTGCAGGCGCGACACGGCCGGCGCTCCGCCGTCCAGGGTATGCAGGCGATAACGGGTGTCCTTCCCAGCCACGATCGCCCCGACCCGGCCCCGCCGGTCGTCCAGGGCTCGCCTCAGGGTCGCGAGGTCGGGGACGGGTTCGCCGCCTTCCAGCGGCGAGCCCGTCCGCTGCAGGCGGTGGTAGGGGAGGACGGGGACCTCCTGGGTGCCGGCGTCCACGATCAACGTCAGCACCCGGTCCCAAGGCCCAGTGCCCACCGCCGCGCCCCGTTCCTCGCGGTAGGCGAGCGCCGTGGTGTAGCGGTGATGGCCATCGGCGATGAGCAGCCGCTCCGAGCCCAGCCACCGGTCAAGCGGGACCGTGGGATCCACCCACCAGATCCGGTGGCGGACTCCCTCCTCGTCTTGGACCTCTCCGTCAGGCGAGGTGGCGGCGAGGGCGTCCAGGAGCCCACCCAATGCGGGCACCGGGCCCGATACCGTCCCGTAGATCGCAGACAGGTGCGTCCCGGTCTCGCGGAGCAGCCGGAGGCGATCCTCGACCGGTCCCGACATCACGTGCTCATGTGGGACGATCGCGCCCCCCCAGGGTTCGAGCTCCATGGCGACCATGACCCCGCGTAGGGTCCGAGCCCGGCCCTCGAGCCGGAAGGCCATCTCGTAGGCGGCGTAGATGGGTGGCGTGCGACGCAAGATCCCCCCGTGCTCCCATCCGCGGAGGAGCTCGGCCGCCCGCTCGTAGCGGTTGCCAGGGGACGAGGGGTCGTTCACCCCGTCCGCCAGGTCCACATGCACGACGTTGTAGGCGCTGCGCTCGAGGTAGCGGGCCCGACGATCGTCGCTGATAACGTCGTACGGTCGTGAGGTGACCATCCCGAGGGGACCCGCAAGCGCGGTGTCGTACACGAGCGCTTCGAAAGGGGCGATGCGTGGCACCCGACCTGTATAGCAGGCAGACGCGCGGCCGAGCCGCGCTCGCGCCGCGGGCGTGTCGCCGATGATCGCCGCCTCGTTCGACTCGTTCCTGCTCGACCTGGACGGCGTGCTCTTCTGTGGCGACCGGCCGATCGAGGGCGCGGGTGAGACGGTGTCGCGCCTGCGTGCGATGGGCAAGGGCCTGGCGTTCGTGACCAACAACTCGGCCCGCACCCCGGCTCAGGTGGTCGCGCACCTGGCGTCGGTCGGGGTCGACGCTCGTGTGGATGAGGTCGAGACCTCGGCGCTGTCGACCGCGGAGCTCCTAGCCGGGCGGGGTGTCGGGAGCGCCTTCGTGATCGGCGAGGACGGGCTTCGCACCGCCCTCCGCGACGCCGGCGTCGACGTCGTGACCGAGGCTGGCCCCGTCGACGCGGTCGTCGTGGGTTGGGATCGGGGCGTCGACTACGACGCGCTGCGATCGGCCGCGGCGCACCTCCAGCGGGGCGCGGTGTTCGTCGCGTCCAACCCCGACACGTCCTACCCCGCGCCCGACGGCCTCCGGTGGCCGGGTGCGGGCGCGATCGTGGCCGCCCTCGTCGCCACGACCGAGCTCGAGCCCGAGATCGTAGGCAAGCCCTACGCACCGATCCTCGAAGCCGCGCTTCGGCGCGCCGGCGGAGGGTCACCGCTCGTGGTGGGTGACCGGCTGGACACCGACATCGAGGGGGCCCACCGTCTGGGCTGGAGCTCCATGCTGGTTCTGACGGGGATCTCTTCGAGGGAGGACCTGCGCGCCGCCCAGATCTCACCCACCCATGTGGCGGAGGACGTGCGGGGGCTCGTGGCGCCCTGAGGGGCATGACTCCGGGCTATGCTGCCTGGCGACGACACCCCGGAGGGAGCCGATGTCGAAGCTCGATGATGTGCGCAAGACCGTGGGATCGACGCCGCCACCTCCGCTCGCAAGCCTCAGCACGC
>CAZZND010000153.1:0-485 GCA_964655465.1 uncultured Actinomycetes bacterium | reverse complement strand
GTGGGATCGACGGTGGGGGCCCTGACCCCGGCGAAGGCCCGCGAGATGGCCAAGGATCTGCTCGATCCAGGCACGGCCAAGGAGCGCATCGACCGCGTGACGGGCGACCTCGTCGAGTGGTCGCAGCGCAACTCGGAGCGGGTCCGCGAGATGGTCCGCCGCGAGATCGCCGACCAACTCCGCCGCGCGGGGTTGGCCCCGCAGAGCGAGGTCGACGCCCTGAAGAAGCGTGTGGCCGCTCTGGAGCGTGCCGCAGCGCCGGTGAAGACAGCGGCGAAGAAGCCGACCGCGAAGAAGACCGCGGCCCGTGGGTCGTCGAGCGGGGGAGCGGGAGCGTAGCGACGCCCGCCCGACGCCGTCTGGACGCCGAGCTCGTGCGGCGGGGGCTGGCGTCGAGCCGCGCCGAGGCGCAGGAGGCCCTGCGCGCCGGGCTGGTGCTGGTCGCCGGCAGCCCCGCCAGCAAGGCCGCGACGCTGGTCGGCGAG
>CAZZND010000152.1:0-6105 GCA_964655465.1 uncultured Actinomycetes bacterium | reverse complement strand
TCCTCCGCTCTCCTGCCGGCTCGAGTGCGTGCCTCATCCAAGGACGAACCGTGCTCTCTCGGAGCGCAGCATCTCGTAGGGGGTCACGCACTTCACCCCCAGGTCGATGCATGCGTTCGGGATCTTGATCTTCTTGGTCGAGTGGGCCACCACCTCGTGGGTCACGACGGTGTGACCGTGGGCATGGGCGTGGGCAACCAGGTAGTAGTCGGCCACTTGCAGGAACGTCGTGACCGCCGCCGGCTCGTAGCCTCCACCATTCGCCCAGCTGCTCGCCACGTGGAGGCTCTGGATCATCGCCGAGTCAGGCGTGAGGAAGAATCCGGACGGTCGCTGTTGAGCCCAGGTCGCAAGCTCGTCCGCGCCGGCGATCAGCTCGTCACCGACCTTCTCGATGCTGAACACGTTGCCGCCGCGGTGCTCGGCGTCGACCCGATCCCAGAACGCGGGGCAGAAGTCGAAGCCGTAGTGGAGGTTCTTCGCCTGGATGAACACGTTCGCGTCGAGCAGGTAGGTCATCCGGTCACCTCGAGCCGGCGCGCAAGCTCTTGGAACGTCGAGAGCTTCTTGAAGCCAAGCATCTGGAACGCGTCCCGGTAGAGGGTCTGACCTTCCAGGGTGCTGGAGATGATCGCGCGTGCGAAGCGCTTGCCAACGCGAACGGGCTGCGTGTTGTAGAAGTTGCCGCCGCCCGCTGCGCTGTCTCCCAGGAGCGCCAGAACCCTGCGGAGCTCCGCCCGGTACGCGGTTCGGTAGGCGTCCCAGCTCAGGTACCCGGCGTCATGCGCGCGCCGAAGCACGACGAGTGTGCTGACCTTGAATCGACCGGCGAGGCGATCAAGCAGCTCGGTCATGTCGCTTGCCTCGTCCCACTGCTCGCGGATCGCGTCGAGGGGAGCCAACAGCTCGGCCGCGACCTGGTTGCACCACCGCTCCACGTTGTTGTCGGGCGTCGATGCGAGGTCTGCATCGGACAGTGCGGACTCACCCAGCCAGACATGGGCGAGCTCGTGAGCGAGGGTGAAGATCTGCGCAGCCTTGGTATCGGCACCGTTGACGAACACGAGTGGCGCGAGGTCGTCAACGAGCGCGAATCCACGGAACTCCTCCGCGTCGAGCTTCCGGTGGGTATTACTGCCCACGACGCCGTTCACCATGACGAGGACGCCGGCAGCGTCCGCGTGCTCGGCGAGGCAACGAAGAGCCTCGCTCCACGTCGGTCCACGCTCATCGACGCCGAAGTCCAGGGCGCTCCGCATCGTGGTCGCGGCTTCGCCGACGTCGGTGGTGATGTCGAGGGAGCCGACGAACGGCACGGGATCCATGCGGTTGCCCTGGGCGAAGTCGTGGTACCACTCCTGGCGCTGCTGGCACTGGAAGACGGTGTCGAGCAGGTCCGGGCTCGGGCGTTGGGGCGCGGCGCCGCCCATCGTGCGGAAGTCAGGGATCGGGATGTGTTCCTCGGGGGGTTCCGAAAGGAGCAGGAACCCGAGCGGCGTGTGCGTCGTGTGCGCGAACCGTTCGAGCTGTTTCAGCGTCGGCGACACATCGCCGCTCTCCCATGCGGCGAGCCGAGGGAAGCGATGTTCGAGGTCGTCCACGCCGAGGCCGGAGCGCTCCCGCGCCCAGGCGAGAAGCTCCCCTCTGATCTCCACTCTCACCACGTCACCATTTTGCCTTGTTTGGCTCCGGTCCAGCGGCAGGCAACGTGAGACGCTGTGGCGCGGCGAGGAGCATGTGAGCCTACGGTTGCCCGGCGGAGGTCAGGTGATTCCCGAGCGTGCGCACGGAACCTTTTGGTCGAACCCGTCGGCCGCGGAGCAGGCCCGGCAGCAGGACGTCGGGCCCATCGAGTCGATCGACGAGCTGGCCGCGCCCGGCCTCTTCACCGACGAGGACATCGACGCGTTCCTCGCCGTCATCTTCGAGGTACGGCGCCGGTGAACCGGCAGCCTTGCCGCAAGCACGACGTGCCCAGGACGCGAACGCCGTGAGGAACCCGGCAGGGATGGTCGAGGTCGATCTGCGTGGCACCCGGCGTCGGCGTGCGCAGCTACGCCGGTATGTCGCTCAGAACCTCCTGGACGACGGCGACTTCCTCTGCCCAACTTTCAAGGAATGCAGGCGGTCGCATCGACCCGGTGACGTCTTCCGGGAAGGGATCATGAGTCACGTGGGCAAGCGATTCGACCTCAAGATCGACGGGCGGAGCGCGAGAGGCCGTCCAGAGGCCGTCGCCGAACGAACCCGTTCGAGCACGAGGAGGCTGATGACCGTGACGGCTTGCCAGACGGCGCCCGGCTCTTCTCGCTGTCAACGTCGGTCGAAACATGAGCGGTTTCCGCCGGTCGAAAGCTGAGCATGTCATGAACCTCCCTCGGATTGCAGGACCCCCTTCCCTTTGCCCTTGAGCCGGTAGCTGTCGCCACGCAGCACGATCACCTCGGCGTGGTGCACGAGCCGGTCGACCATGGCGGCCACAGCCACCGGGTCTCCGAAGATCTCGGCCCAGGCCGAGAAGGTCTTGTTCGAGTTCACGATTAGCGAGCGCCGCTCATGTCTTCGACATCACGATCTCAGACGTTCCGGAGTGGAAGACCCACCCGCTGGGCGGCACGTATGAGCTCCCCGCCCCAAAAGGGAAGACCACGGTCGCGGTCAAGATCATCGACATGCTCGGCGAGGAGACCTCGCGATCCACATGGTCTGAGATCGGTATCGTCGCGCGCCGGGCAGAGCTCATCCCCTTGCAGATGAGGGTCTTACCAAGGCTTAGCGCTCTTATCCCCGGTCGGGCTAAGACGTATCAAACCGCACCAGGATGCGATCAGATCCCCCCACCGTCACCGACTGGATACTCGGTCCGTCGCAAGGCGGTACGATCGCCCGTCATGGACGTCGACAGGCTCGCCGCCCTCCCGCTGTTCGGAGAGCTCGACCAGCACGACCTCGCCCAGCTGGTCGGATCGGTTCGGGAGGTCACGGCCGTCGAAGGACAGACATTGATGGAGCAAGACGAGATGCCGAAGGAGCTGCTCGTCATCGAGGACGGCACCGTCGAGATCCTGCACGACGACCTGCTCATCGCCACGCTCGGGCCCGGTGACGTGGTCGGCGAGATCGGCCTGATCGATCCGCAGCGCCGCACGGCCACCGTCCGCGCCGCCACGCCGCTCCGTGCCGTCGCGCTCGGGTTCGAGGCGGTCGGGACGCTGGAGCGCGAGATGCCCGAGGTCGCCCGTGCGCTCCGGCAGATCGCGCGCCGGCGCGTCGACGAGCTGAACGCCGGAGCCTAGGTGAGGCGGTAGCCCTAGACATATCGATGCGTCCTGCGTATGCTTCGATGCATGCGAACGACGGTCCGCCTCGATGACCACGTCCTGGCCGAAGCCAAGGCGCTCGCGGCCCGGACCGGACGAACCCTCACCCAGGTGATCGAAGACTCGCTCCGGGTGGCGTTGACGCCCCGCGACCGAGAGGATCGACCGAGGCGCGAGCTTCCGGTGGTCGACGGTGGCCGACTCCTGCCGGGGGTGAACCTGGACTCGATGTCGGACCTCATCGACACGATGGAGTCCGATGCTCCTTCCTGACGTCAACGTCTTGATCTACGCCTTCCGCTCCTCAACACAGGACCATGCCCGCTATCGGTCGTGGCTGCAGACCGCGATCGACGCGGAGGAGCCGTTCGGGCTGAGCGATCTGGTCCTGTCAGGGTTCCTGCGGGTCGCGACCCACCCCCGGATCTTCGACCCACCTGCATCGTTGGAGGACGCGCTCACGTTCGCCGACGTGCTTCGGTCCGTGCCCAATGCCGTCCGACTCACACCGGGTGAGCGCCACTGGGATCTGTTCGTTCGATCCTGCCGCGACGGCGGCGCCCGTGGGAACCTCGTCGCCGACGCGTTCCTCGCCGCGCTCGCGATCGAGTCCGGCAGCGAGCTGATCACCACCGATCGCGACTTCGCGCGCTTCCCCGGCCTTCGGTGGCGCCACCCTTTCGCCGCATGAACCCCGACGTCGCGATCGTCACGGCGTTCCCCTTCGAGGTCGATCGCACTCCGAACGAGTGGATCACGCTCACCGACGGCACCCGCCTCGCCGCCCGCATCTGGCGCCCGGTGACTGACGAGCCCGTCCCGGCGATCCTGGAGTATCTCCCCTACCGCAAGGGCGACCTGATGGCCGGACGCGACGAGCCGCTCGGCACCTGGTTCGCGGGGCACGGCTACGCGTGGGTGCGGGTCGACATCCGCGGCACCGGCGACTCCGACGGGATCATCCCCGACGAGTACTCGAAGGTCGAGCACGACGACGGGCTCGAGGTGCTCGAGTGGATCGCGTCCCAACGGTGGTGCACGGGCGCGACCGGCATGATCGGCATCAGCTGGGGCGGCTTCAACTCGCTGCAGATCGCGGCGCGGCGCCCGCCGTCGCTCAAAGCCGTGATCTCGATGTGCTCGACCGACGACCGCTACGCCGACGACGTGCACTACATGGGCGGCTGCCTCCTGAACTGGGACGCGTTGCCCTGGGCGTCGGTGATGTTCGCGATCGACGGGCTGCCGCCGGACCCGCGCGTCGCCGGCGACGGCTGGCGCGAGACCTGGATGCGGCGGCTCGAGGAGACGCCGCCGTTCCTGCACACGTGGCTCGCCCACCAGCGCCGCGACGACTTCTGGAAGCACGGCTCGGTCTGCGAGGACTTCGGCGCCATCGAGGCGGCGGTCTGGATGGTCGGGGGCTGGGCCGACGGTTACACGAACGCGATCGGGCGCACCGTCGAAGGGTTGCCGGGGCCGAAGAAGGCGCTGATCGGGCCCTGGCCGCACTCGTGGCCGCACCTCGCCGACCAGGGACCGCGGATCGGGTTCCTCCGCGAGGCGCTCCGCTGGTGGGACCGGTGGCTGAAGGGCGCCGACAACGGGATCCACGACGAGCCGGTGGTCACGGCGTGGCTGCAGGAACCGGCAGGGCCGAAGGAGCTGCACCTGGACCGGCCCGGGCGATGGGTGACCGAAGACGCGTGGCCTCCGCCGTCGGTCGAGCCGCGGCGGCTGCACCTGGGCGAAGGCACGCTCGGCGCGGCCGGACCGGCCACCGAGCTCACCCACACCGGCCTCCAGCACCACGGGCTGCTCGCCGGGACGTGGTGCCCCTACGGTCCCGAGGCCGACTTCCCGCCCGACCAGCGTGAGGAGGACGCGCTCTGCCTGACGTTCGACACCGATCCGCTGACCGAGCGGCTCGAGCTGCTCGGGCATCCCCGGCTCCACCTGACCGTCGCGGCAGACCGGCCGAACGCGTTCGTCGCCGCGCGCCTGTGCGATGTCGCGCCCGATGGAACCTCGACGCTCATCAGCCGGGGGGCGCTGAACCTGACGCACCGGGACTCGCACGAGAACCCGGCGCCGCTCGAGCCGGGGACCGCGTACCAGGTGGACATCGAGCTCGACGTCCTCGGTCAGGCGGTGCCGGCCGGCCATCGACTGCGGCTCGCGCTCTCGACGACCTACTGGCCGTGGCTCTGGCCCTCGCCCCAGGTCACGACGATCGCGGTGTCGGCGGGCCCTGGCTCATGGCTCGACGTGCCGGTTCGCCCGCTCGATGCCGGGGACGGCTCGCCCCCGGTCTTCGGACCGCCCGAGTCGGCGCCGCCGGTCGAGCTCGACGTGATCCGGGCCGACCCCGCGTACCACCGCATCGAGCACGACGTCGTCGAGGACACGTACGTGCTGCGGATGAACCAGGACGGTGACAACCGTGTCCACCAGCGTCTGAACGGCGTCACGATGTGGGATACGAGCCGCGACGAGATGGCCATCCGCGAGGGCGACCCTCTCTCGGCGCGCACCACCTGCGAGCGCATCTACGGCCTGCGGTGGGACGCCCCCGCGATCGAGGTCGAGATCAGGACGCGGAGCGAGCTGACCTCGGACGCCACGACGTACTTCCTCGAGGATCGCCTCGAAGCGTTCGAAGACGGCGAGGAGGTCTTCGAGCGGTCGTGGTCACGGACGTTCCCGCGCGACCACGTGTGACGGCATTGTTCTCGGCGTTCAGCTCTCGTGCTCGACGCTTGCTACGGTGGCCGATGTGATCCTT
>CAZZND010000151.1:0-6143 GCA_964655465.1 uncultured Actinomycetes bacterium | reverse complement strand
TGCTCGCCCTGCTGCGCGAAGCCGAGCCGGGCGGCGAGCGTGCCCGAGAGCACCGTGCCGGTCGCCGCGTCGACGACGAGCTCGCCCGAGAGGCTCTCCACCACCGCCTGGTCGCGCCACGCCTGCGCGGGCGCGGTGTGCGGGGGGCGCGGGCGCGCCGGGCCGAGCGACAAGGTCACCTTGCGCGCCTTGCGCCCGGCGACGGTGACCTCGCCGCCGTCGCTGGCGGCGAGCCGCGCGCTCACCAGGTCGAGCTGGGCGCCGAGGGTGCCGTAGACCTCGTCGACCGCCTGCGCCGGCTCCAGCTTCGTCGTCGGCGGGCGGCGGTGGAACTTGCCGTAGCGCGGGCGGATGAAGTAGGTCGCGTCGGAGGGCCGGAAGAAGAGCTCGCGGCCGTAGTCGCGCGAGTTGGTGTAGCTCGCGTGGACCTCTCCACCGGCCGTCACCTCGACGAGCGTCTGCTCCTCGAGCGTCTCGAGGACGCGCTCGCCGTCCTTGACGATGGTCGTGCCCGTGCCCTGGAAGCGATGCGCACCGAGCTTGGCCGTGGTGTGGCGGTGCGGCGTGGTCGCGGCGGGGAGGAGGCCCTCGGGATCGGTCGCGGCGCGGGCGACGTCGATCGGGGCAAAGGGGGTCTCGCCGGCGGTGAGCAGGGTCGAGCGGCCGCGCGGCCGCTTGCCGTTGGCGTCGCCGCAGGCGGACGCGCCGACCGTGGCGCAGAGCGCGAGGGCGAGGAGGGGACGATTCACGCCCCTTGGTGATAGCCGCCTCGACGCCGGGCGTCAACCGCGGTAGGTTGTGGGCGGCGAATGGATCCCGACGCCCTCGAGGCCTTCGCGCGGTCTCCGCTCGCGTACCTGTTCGCCGGAGTCCTCGGCGCGCTGTTCGGCAGCTTCGGCAACGTCGTCATCCTGCGCGTGCCGGCGGGCAGGTCGATCGTGACACCGGGATCGCACTGCGGCGCCTGCGGCACGCCGGTGCGCTGGTTCGACAACCTGCCCATCGTCTCGTACTTCGTCCTGCGCGGGCGCTGCCGCGCGTGCGGCGCGGCCTTCTCGCCGCGCTACATGTTCGTCGAGGCGTTCGCGACCCTCGTCGTGCTCGCGATCTACCATCACGCCGTCGTGCTCACCGACGGGTTGATCGCGGTGCGCCTCATGCGCTTCGCGATCGGGACGCTCTTCGCGCTCGATCTGCTGGTGCTGTCGTTCATCGACCTCGACACCCACCTCCTGCCCGACAAGATCACGTACCCGTCGATCCCGGCCTTCTTCCTCCTGGGCTGGGCGCTGCGCGACGTCGGCCTGCTCGACCGCGCGATCGGCGTCGCCGTCGGCTACGGCGTGGTGCGCGCGATCTCCGACGGCTACTACCACGTGACGGGGCGCGAGGGCCTCGGCTACGGCCGCAACGACGTCGGCGTCGTCCTGAACGTGACCGGCGATCACCTCGGCCTGCGCGAGATCGACACGCTCGAGCAGCTCGCGGCCGTGAAGCAGGTCGTCATCGAAGCCGTGCCCCGCAACGGCTGGGGGGTCCTGAACGCCGACGACCCGCTGGTCGTCGAGATGCGCCGTCACTGCAGCGGCAACGTGATCCTGTTCACGATGAAGGAGCAGAACGACCTGGTCGAACGGTGGGTCCGTCGCGGCGGCAAGGCCGTGGTGCTCGAGAAGAACGACCGCGGCGAGATGATCGTGATCAAGGAAGGCCGGCGCTCGATGCCCATCGCGTGGGTGCACACGCTGCCGGCCACGTTCGAGGGCAAGGCCCGCATGATGGTCCAGAACGCGATGGCCGCCGCGGCGGCCGCCCATGTCTCCGGCGCGCACCTGCACGACATCCGACAGGGGTTGCGCTCGTTCACGACGTCGATCTACCAGGCACCCGGCCGGTTGAACGTGTTCGACCTCGACGGCGTTCGCGTGTTGCTGGACTACGCGCATAACGCCGTCGGGCTCGAGGCGGTCGGCGATTTCGTGGAGCGGCTCGCGGCCGATGCCCCGAGCGGCGAGCGCGCGGGCGAGGCGTCGTGGGCGGCGAACCTCCGGGTCGCGGTGGTCGCGACGGCGGGGGACCGCCGCGACGAGGACATGCGCGAGCTCGGCCGCGTCGCGGCGAAGTACTTCGACGACGTGATCATCCGTGAGGACGTCAGGCCGCGGGGGCGGTCCAAGGGCGAGACGGCCGGCCTGATCCTGCAGGGGGTCGAGGAGGCGATCGCCGGAGGCGCCCGCGCCGGCTCGGCCGAGGTGATCCTCGACGAGATGGAGGCGGCACGGGTCGCGCTCGACCGGTCGCGGCCCGGCGACCTGGTGGTGCTCTGCGTGGACTACGCCACCGACGTCTACAAGGAGCTCGAGCAGCGCCGTGGCGTCTCGACGCCGTCGGTGCTGCGAGAGTCCGAGGGCGAGCTGGCCGACGCCCGCGGCGGCGACACCGACCAGCTCGACCTGAGCATCCCGCGCTGAGATGGACACGGCGGCGGTCCGTGTCGTCCTGCGGGATCGCCTGCGCGACCTGGACGAGGACCTGGCCGAGCTGACGGCGGCGCCGCGCGACCCGATGGTCGCCGTGTCGTTCGGCAAGCGCGTGGGCGACGGCACCACCGAGGCCGTCGAACGGCTGACGAAGGTCGGCACGGCCGAGAAGCTCGACGCCATGCGGAGCGACGTCGTTCGGGCCCTCGCGAAGCTCGACGAGGGCACGTACGGGATGTGCGACCGGTGCGGCCGCCTCATCCCCGAGGAACGTCTCGAGGCCCGGCCGTGGTCGGTCCTGTGCGTCGGCTGCGCCTCAGCGCGGTGAGGCGGCGCGGCGCGCGAGACGCTTCACGTCGGCCGGCGTGAGCGGCCGCGCGCCGCGTCGCCGGAGCCACCGGAAGACCTGGGTCCGCATCGCGAGCACGGTCGCTCCGATGACGTCGCCGGGGGACGAGGCCGCGATCGCCGCCTTGAACCCGAGGAGCTCGTCCCCGTAGACCGGCACGTCGTCGACCCCGGCCTCCGCCGCGCCGGCGCGCAGCTTCGCCACGATGTCCTCACGGGCCCTGCCCCGCAGGTAGTGCTGCAGCTCGCCGATCGCCAGGTGGTCGGCGCCCAGGGCGGCGCGGAGCCCGAAGGCGTGCAGGATCTCGTCGGTGCGGTCGCCCGCCGTGCCGATCGTGAGCCAGATCTCGGCCCCAGGGGCCCGGAGGCCGCGGAGGATCTCGGTGAGGCCCTGCATCCCCGCCTCGTTGTGCGCGAAGTCGAGGACGAGGGCCCGGCCGTCCAGCTCGTACAGGTTCGCGCGGCCGGGGTTGCGCTCCCGGTCCAGGATGAACGTGCGGAGCCCCGTAGCCACGGCGCGGGCGGGCAGGCCGATCGCGAGGGCCGCGGACGCCGCCCCGAGCGCGTTCGCGATGTTCACGCTGCTGATCCCGGCGAGCGTCACGGGAACGTCAACCAGGTTGACCAGCTTCCGGACGCGGACGCCGTCGAGGACCACCATCGCGCCGTCGATGACCGTGGTCGCACGACCGCCGTCGGCGAGCACCTCGCGGATCGCAGGATGGTCTCGGTCGAGCGTGAAGACCCAGATGCGCCCCGTGGCGTGCCGGCGCATGGCGAGGACCCTGGGATCGTCGGCGTTCAGCACATCCCAGCCGTCGGGTCGTGTGATCCGCGTGATCAGCCCCTTGACCTCGGCGAGCTGGTCGACGGTGTGGATCCCCTGTAGATCGAGGTGGTCGGCGCTCACGTTCGTGACGACCGCGACGTCGTTGTGCTGGACCCCGATGCCGCGGAGCAGCATGCCCCCCCGCGCGGTCTCGAGGACCGCGACGTCCGGCTTGCCCGCGAGCGCCAGCGCGGCGCCGCCGAAGCCCGAGTAGTCACCGGTCTTCACGCGCCGCGCCCCTCGGTAGACCCCGTCGGTCGAGGAATACGCCACGCGTTCGCCCGCGGCCGTCACGAGGTGGGCGAGTAGCCGGGTCGTCGTCGTCTTGCCATTGGTTCCGGTGACCTGGATCACCGGGACGTCGGGGTCCGGCACGGTGGGCTCGGGGCCGGGCTCCGCCGCACGCACCGCCGGCGTGAGCTCACCGATCACCCGTACCGGAGAGCGGCGGAGCCCGGCCGCCATCGCGCGGGCGGCGGCGCGACCCAGCGCCTCGGCCGCCCCGCGACGCCGCCAGGGGAACACCACCACGACCAGGTCGACCTCGTCGCTGGGTCGCGCGCGGACCGCGAGGCGCCGCGCGCCTGCCTCGACCGCGAGCCGGCGGACCATCATCGCGGCGATACGTGCCACGATGCGCTGGCGTTGCTCGGTCCCCGGCTCCCCAGGATGAGCGGCGGCGCGCACCCCGAGCGCCTCGCCGGCCTTCGCGACGGTGGCGGCCGAGGCTCGCTGCCATCCCGCGACCCGGAGCGTCAGCTTGATCGCCGGGCGGGGGAAGTACAGGTTGGGACCATCGAGGACGCGGAGCTCGACGAGGTCGGCGGCAGGGGCAGCCACGGCGAGGCGGAGCCTAGCGGGGACGCTTTCAGCCTGTCGAGGCGTCCTCGGACGCGGGGTCGCGGACGCGCTCGATCGCGTGGGCCAGCGCCACGTCCTTCTCGCTGATGCCCCCCTCGTCGTGGGTGGTGAGCGAGAGCATCACGCGGTCGTCCGCGATCTCGATCCGCGGGTGGTGCGCGGCGGCGATGGCCTGCTCGGCCACCCGGTTCACGAAGGCGATGGCGGCCCGGAACCCGCGGAAGCGGAACTGCTTGTGCAAGGCGTTGCCGAACGCCGTCCACTCGGGCAGGTCGCGGAGCGCCAGGCGGATCTCGTCGTCGTGCAGCGGCATGGCCCGATCCTAGACCCGCTCAGGCCTCCGATGCGGTAGCCGCCCGATACCGGCGGAGCGAGGGGTAGCGGGCCGCGACCAGCCATGCTCCTGCGATGCAGGCGAGGCCGCCGCTCACGACGCTGAACACCGGCGACGTGAGCCGCGCGACGATCCCGGCCTCGAGGTCACCGAGGCGTGGCCCGCCCGTGACCACGAGGATGTGGATCTGCGAGAGCCGGCCACGCAGGCGGTCCGGGACGGCGACCTGCAAGATCGTGGTGCGGAAGATCGCGCTGATCACGTCGGCCCATCCGGCGGCCGCGAGCGCGACGAGCGCGATCCACAGATGCGGGACGGCGAGACCGAAGGCCGTGATCGCGGCGCCCCAGATCGCGACGGCGATGACCACGGCCATCCCCTGCGCGCGCACGTGCCTCGTCCAACCGCTCGTCAGCGCGCCGAGGAACGCGCCGACGGCCGGCGCGCTGAACAGCAGACCGACGAACGCTTCGCTCCGGGCGAAGTCGTCGACGATGAGGAACGTGAAGAGCGCCCGCGGCATCCCGAAGATCATCGCGACGAGATCGATGACGAACGTCGATCGGATCAGCGGGTTGTCGCGCACGTAGGCGAAGCCCTCGCGGATCGCGCCGGCGCCGGTCGCGTTGTGCTCGGTGTCGAGCGGCGGCATCGGATCGAGCGACCACGCGGCCGCGAGCATCGCCACCACGGAGAGAAGATCGATCGCGTAGGCGACGGTGAGCCCAGCGGCGCCGATGATGATGCCGGCGATGGCCGGCCCGACGAGCGCGGCCCCGTTCCACACCACCTGGTTGAGCGCCTGCGCCGACGGGATGAGCTCGGCGCCGAGCAGCCGGGGCGTCATCGCCGAGCGGGTGGGGGAGTCGAGCGCGCTGAACGCGGCCGCGACCGCGAGGCCAAGGTAGATGAGCGCGAGCGGCGGATCGTCCAGGGTCGAGGCTACGAGGAGCACGGCGATCGCGGTCATCATGCCGAGCTGCGCGAGGATCAGCAGCCGCCGCCGGTCCCAGGCGTCGATCACCGGTCCGAACGCGAGGGTCCCCGCGACGAGGCCGAACAGGTACGCGAGCCCGCTCGCGCCGACGACCACCTCGGAGTCCGTCAGCGCGGTCAGCTGGATGAAGACGGCGACGAGCGTGAACTGGCTGCCCGAGGTCGACACGACCAGCCCGAGCCACAGGCGTCGGAACGGGGCCGAGACTCGCAGCGGGGTGACGTCGATGGCGATCCGGCTCAGGCGCGAGGACACGAGCGTCAGCCTACGGGTGACCGCGCGCCGAGGTGGGTT
>CAZZND010000150.1:0-6184 GCA_964655465.1 uncultured Actinomycetes bacterium | reverse complement strand
GCGCGGTGCGTGCGCGGCGCTGCCTCATCGCTGCATCAGGGGTCAGTCTTGTCACTCTCGATGACCGGGTCCGCGTGCCACATGTGCTCTGACCTGCAGTTCTTCCGGTCGGGGCGGCGGGATTCGAACCCGCGACCTCGTGCTCCCAAAGCACGTGCGCTAACCAGGCTGCGCTACGCCCCGTGCAGGTGAGCCTACCCCCTCCCCGGGAGCGCTCCTCGGCGCTACGCTGCCACCGTGGCGACGGGTGAGCGTTCGAGCCCCACGCTGGTCGCGGGGAGCATCGTGCTCGGGGTCGGGCTGCTCGTCGCGCTCATCCTCCTGCTGCTGTTGACGCTCCGTCCCTCGAACGGGCAGATGACGCTCGCGATCGGTGAGCCGCATGCCGAGGAATGTCCCGTCGGCTCCGGTGCACCGGCATGCTTCCGCTTCGACGTCACGAACACCGGCCAGGCAGACGGCGTGGCGACGTGCTTCGCGATGGCCGCGACCGGCACCGAGGCGGTGTTCGCGAACGGGGCCGACAGCGTTGGCGTGCGCCTCGGCGGGGGCGAGGTGAAGGGCGTCTACGTGAAGGTCACGACGCTGGGCAGCGACGAGGTGCTCGCGCCCGCGCTCCGTTGCGACGCGTGAGCGCTAGATCTCGAACGCGCCCTCTCCCATCCGCTGCACGCCGCCGGCGACGGCGATCGCCCACGAGGAACCCGCCGGCGCGACGTCGACGAACAGCAGCGATGGCCGGCCCGTCATCTCCCCCTGCGCGACGACCACGGACCCCGGCATCCCGGCCAGACGGTGCGCCGACAGGTACGCGCCGAGCGGGCCCGCCGCCGACCCGGTCGCTGGGTCTTCGCCGATACCGTGGTCACGATCGAACATCCGAGCCATCACGTCGCCATCACCGCGGACGGTGAACAGGTAGAGCGACTCGGCCTCGTCGGCGGCGTGGCAGACCTGGGGCGTGCTGTCCTGTCGGGCGGCGCGCCGGAGCGTCGCCTCGTCGCGGACGGGCACCATCAGGTGCGGGATGCCGGTCGAGACGGGCACGATCGGGAGCCCGTCGACCAGGTCGTCCTGCGGGAGCCCCGCGGCCGCCGCGACGGCCGCGCGGTCGGCGACCTCGCGGCCGAACACCGGGGGAAGCTGATGCATCACGGCTCGGCCGCCGTCGACGTCGACCTCGACGGGCACCTCGCCGGCGCCACACACCTGAACGACCCGGGAGCCGGTCCGTCCACCGCTCGCGAGCACGAACGCCGTGCCGAGCGTCGGGTGCCCGGCGAACGGCAGCTCCGCGAAGGGCGTGAAGATGCGCACGTCGTACCCGTCGGGCCGCACCGCGGTCACGAACGTCGTCTCGGAGAAGTTGATCTCGAGCGCGATGGCGGCCATCGTGGCGGTGTCCAGGCCGGGCGGGGCCTCGGGCACGACCAGGAGCCGGTTGCCCTCGAACTTGCGCTCGGCGAACACGTCCACGATCCGGAACTCGACGCGCATGACGCGCAGTGTACGGAGGCTAGAATCGGCCTACGCGGGTGTAGCTCAATGGCAGAGTTCCAGCCTTCCAAGCTGGCTATGCGGGTTCGATCCCCGTCACCCGCTCTATGGGGGCCCATCGGCCCCCCGTCCCCACAGCCGGCACCGGTAGCGTGACGTCGTGGCCGCCGACGAACGTACCGGGGCCGATCCGAGACCCGATCTGCTCCGGTACGCGACCCTGTCCGCACCCGACGTCGCCGCGGAGCTCGGGTCGCGTCCCGAGGGGTTGACGACCGACGAGGCCGACGCACGGTTCGAGCGTGAAGGGCCGAACGTCATCCCGGAACAGCCGCGCGCCGGCGTCACGCGGCGCCTCCTAGCTCAGCTCACCCACTTCTTCGCCCGGCTCCTGTGGGTCGCAGCGGTCCTCGCGTGGATCGGCGGTCTGCCCCAGCTCGCGATCGCGATCGCCGTCGTGGTCGTCGTCAACGGCGTGTTCTCCTTCGCGCAGGAGGAGCACGCCGAACGGGTGACCCGCGAGCTCGCGCGCCTGCTACCGGCCACGGTCGCGGCCCACAGGGACGGTAGGCCCGTCCCGCTGCCGGCCGACCGGCTCGTCCGTGGCGATGCGATCTCGCTCCGTGAGGGCGACCGGGTCCCCGCCGACGCACGGCTCGTCCACGAGGACGCGCTCCGCCTGGATCTGTCGTTGTTGACCGGCGAGTCCGAGCCGGTGGAGCGCGATGCGGAGCCGTGGAGCGGCGGCACGGATCCCGCCGAGGCTCGTTCGCTGGTCCTCGCAGGGACGTTCGTGACCTCCGGCTCGGGCCGGGCCGTGGTCGTCGGGACGGGCACTCGCACCGTCCTGGGCGCGATCGCGACCCTGACCGGCGAGGTCCGGCGCCGCCCCACGCCGCTTCGACGCGAGCTCGATCACACGGTCCGTGTCATCGGCACGATCGCGGTGCTCGTGGGCGTGGTCTTCTTCGTCGCGACGATGTGGATGGGCCAGCCGATGGGCGACGGCTTCCTGTTCTCGGTCGGCGTGATCGTCGCCCTCGTCCCGGAGGGCCTCCTGCCGACGCTCACCCTGTCGCTCGCGATGAGCGCCACCCGCATGGCGCGTCACCGGGCGCTCGTGCGGCACCTCGAAGCGGTCGAGACCCTCGGGGCGACGACCGTCATCTGCTCGGACAAGACCGGCACGATGACGACGAACCAGATGACCGTGCGGACCGTCCGCACCGCCGGCCTGTCGCTCTCGGCCTCGTCCTTCGGGTGGGCACCGGGAGGGACCCTGCTCATCGGCGATGTGCCCGCGCCTGCCGAGGGCCTCCACGCGGCGACGGACCTCCTCTACGGCGCTGCGCTGTGCGGCGACGCGCGGCTGGAGCAACGCGACGGACGCTGGGTCTGCATGGGCGATCCGACCGAGGGCGCGCTGGTCGCCCTCGCCGCGAAGGGCGGCGTCGATAGAGCAGGCGCCGAGCGAGCGATGCCCCGGGTACGCGAGTTCCCGTTCGGGTCGGACCGGCGCCGCATGTCGACGGTGCACCGCCGCGCCGACGGCGCGATGGCGCTCTTCGCCAAAGGGTCGCCCGAAACGATCCTCGACGCCTGCGTCAGCGTCAGGACGTCGGAGGGCACGGCGGAGCTCGACGGTCAAGCGAGGGACGGCGTCCTGTCGCAGGTCGACGAGCTCGCCACGTCGGGGCTCCGCGTGCTCGCGCTGGCACGCCGCGTGTTCGAAGCGGGCGAGCCCCGGACCGCGAAGGAGGCCGAGAGAGGCCTCGAGCTGCTCGGGCTCGTGGGGCTCGAGGACCCGGTGCGGCCCGGCGTGCCCGACGCCGTGCGCCGCTGCATGGCGGCGGGCATCCGCGTCGTGATGGTGACGGGCGACCACCCCGGCACCGCCGTGTCCGTGGCCGAGACCGTCGGCCTCGGCCACGGACGCACCGTCCTCGGGGCCGACCTGCCCGAGGAGGACGGGCCCCTCGCCGACCTCCTGCGGGACCCCAACGTCCGGGTGCTCGCGCGCGTGCTGCCTGAGCAGAAGCTCAGGATCGCCGCGAGCCTCCAGGCCGCGGGTGAGGTAGTGGCCATGACCGGCGACGGCGTGAACGACGCGCCCGCGCTCCGGCAGGCCGATATCGGGGTGGCGATGGGGCTGACCGGCAGCGACGTCGCGCGCGAGGCCGCCGACCTGGTCCTGCTCGACGACGACTTCTCGCACATCGTCGAGGCCGTTGAGGAGGGTCGAGCTGCCTTCGACAACATCCGCCGTTTCCTGACCTACCACCTGACCGACAACGTGGCGGAGCTCATGCCGTTCGTGGCCTGGGCACTCTCGGGAGGACGGATCCCGCTGCTCATCTCGGTGCTGCAGGTTCTGGCGTTGGACATCGGAACGGACCTGTTGCCCGCCCTGGCGCTCGGCGCCGAGCGCCCCGAGCCGGGGGTCATGGCGCGACCTCCTCGGGCACCGGACGAGCGACTCCTCAGCCGTCACGTCCTGCTCCGCGCGTTCGCGTTCCTGGGACCCGTGGAAGCGGTGCTATCGCTCGCCATGCTTCCGATCGGTGCGGCGCTGTGGTTCGGGTGGTCCTGGGGTGCGCCGCTACCCGCCGGCTCGGACGCGGCCGTGATCTCGTCCGCCCTGTTCGCCGCGATCGTCCTCATGCAGATGGCGAACGCGTTCGAGTGCCGGAGCGATCCCACCAGCCTCTTCGAGATCGGGCCGCTCTCGAACCGGTTGCTGCTCGTGGCGGTCGCCCTCGAGGTCCTGACCCTGCTCGTCTTCGTCCAGGTGACGGCCGTCGCGGATCTCCTCGGCGCCGCTCCCCTGCCCGCGCACGCGTGGGCGCCCGTCATGCTCACCCCGTTCGTGTTCCTCGGCGCGGAGGAGCTTCGGAAGCTGGTCGTCCGTCGGCGGTACGCTTCGCGTCAGGCGGCGGTAGCTCAGGTGGACAGAGCAGGGGACTTCTAATCCTCAGGTCGCAGGTTCGAATCCTGCCCGCCGCGCCACGGACCTAGGCGCGGGGCAGGTCGACGAGCGTGTAGATCGTGTACGCGAGCAGGCCGATGGCGAGCACATTGGCGCCGATCCGCACGCCTTGGGTCTCGAAGCGCTGGGCGATCGCGACGAGGAACATCACCGAGGCGAACAGCACCGTGTCGCGCACGTACTTGTTCGCCGTCTCGCGAGCGTCCGTGCCCTCGAGGAACGTCGCCGACGCCTGGTCGTTCAGTCGCTTCGCCTCATCGAGGTGGGGGTTGCTGAAGCCGGGCATGTAGCCGGGACCCGGAGGCGCCGACGGATCGGTGAAGGGGTCCGTCTCGAGCCAGGTCGCGAAGGCCACCGCGTAGTCGGGGCTGAATCGCCGGACGAGCATCTCCTCGAGGTCCTGGTCGTTCGCCGCGTGCGCCTGGAGCCACGCGGTGAAGAAGGCTGAGTCGGCCACGAGCTGCTGCCCGCCGAGGGTCGATGCAGCCTCCGCTTCGAAACGGGTGGTCGACGCCTGTCCGTACAGGAGCGCCTGCCGCCCGCCCCACTGCGTCGCCTGGTACCCGGTCCACGCGGTCGCCATCGCGACGACCGCGAGGATGATGACCTCGAGGATCTCCGCGCGTCGTCGACCGGCGGGTGGGTCGTCGGGCATGCTCGTCATCCGGGCAAGACGTTGATGGCGCGTGCGATGACCAAGATCGCCACGACGAGGGAGACGGCGGACTGCAGCATCATCGTCATCTTCGCCCACGTCCGTACCGGCAACGTGTCCGTAGGGCTGAACGCCGTGGCGTTCGTGAACGCGAGGTAGAGGTAATCCGAGTAGCGAGGTGTCCACCCCTGGTCTGCGAGCTCGGGCATCGCGTTCTCGGGGAAGGCGAAGCTCAGAGGGATATCGGAGCCGGCCGCTCGTTCTGCCGGGCCACCGCGATCGAGCTCCCAGTACCACAGGCTGAAGACGATGACGTTCGTGAACCAGATCGCGGCGCCTCTGCCGAGCAGGCTCGTCGCGCTGACCTCTCCGGCTTCGGCGATGATGTCGTACATCAAGATCGTGGCCCCGGCCATCGTGCCGATGGTCATGACCACGATCAGAGTAAGCGTGAGGCGGCGCATCCGCGGGCCACGTCGGTCGATGCGACCCGGGTCGGCGACGATCAAGAACGCGAGCAGGATCAGCTCAAGCGCCGGGAACACCTGCCACCCGCGCACCCGGCCCGCGTGCGGCGCCCCCACCTGGAGCAGGATGGCGGCGAACACAGCAACCGCCATGGGCCACCGGGGCTCGGCCCTCGAGGGGGTATCGACGGGCCGTCCGTTGACATCCGACTCTGATGGTTCGCTCACCGGTCTCGTGTCCCCTCGGTGGGCCGCTCGGACCCGTTCGATCCTATCCGAGGGGTCAGAGCTTCGGGTACACGTAGCCGTAGCCGCGGACCTTCATCGCCTTCGTCGAGGTCGAGTAGAGCCGCTGGCGTGGGATCTCGCACCTCTCCCCGCACTTCCCGCAGGTGAACGCCACCTGCCAGCGGGCGGGGATGGCCTGCTCGTAGTCGCACTCGCTACAGGACTGGAACACGATCTCGGCCGAGCACGAGAAGCAGTGGTATCGGATCGCGTCGTCGCCGACGTGATTCGGCATCATGCAGTCGGGGCAAGTCATGTACGCCATACGAGATCAGGCATCGGCGGCGATGG
>CAZZND010000149.1:0-6208 GCA_964655465.1 uncultured Actinomycetes bacterium | reverse complement strand
CGCCGATCGACACCGACAGGCCGCTGCACTTGCCCTCGACGATGTCGCATTCCCCGGTGTGGACGCCCGCACGTACCTCGATCCCGAGCGGACGGACCGCTCGAACGATCTCCTGGGCGCACTGGATGGCGCGCGCAGGTCCGTCGAACCGGATGTAGAAGCCGTCGCCGGCGGTGTCCTGTTCCAGCCCTCGGAACCGCGTGATTTGTTCGCGGATCGCCACGTGGTGCTGCTTCACGCGGGTCGTCCAGCCGCGGTCACCGAGCGAGGCTTGCAGCTCGGTCGAGCCGACGATGTCGGTGAACAGCACGGTCGCGAGGACCCGGTCGGTCCTGGGCGCCGGACGTGCACCGGTGACGAACTCCTCGACCTCATCGACGATCGCGTCGGCGTCCCCGATGAACGGGATGTGGTCGACGCCCGGCAGCTCGACGAGACGAGCCCCCTCGATCTGGTCGGCCACGTACCGCACCTGCGGCGAGAAGACGATCCTGTCGTCCCGGCGATGGATGACGAGGGTGGGCGCGTGGATCGCGGGCAGCGCGTGACGAACGTCGACCTCGTTGAACACCCGTGCCAGCTCTTCGTACGCGCTCGGGCTCGCCACGAGCCGTTCGAACCGAGCCCACCAGGCCACGAAGCGTTCGTCATCGGCCTTCGAGGGTGCCTGCAAGGCAAGGTTACGGCCCGTCCCCACCTCTCGTAGGAACCGCTCGAAGAAGGCCCGCTGCTCCTCGGGGCTCTTCCCGAACGGGAAGTCGGGCGTCGCGACCGTCTTCGCGACAGGCGCGTACAGGATGAGCGCGCTCGTTCGGTCCGGGTGCGTGGCGGCGAACAGCATCGACATCGTGCCTGCTCGGGCGCCGGCGAACACGACGGCATCGTGGATGCCGACCGCATCCATCACCGCCGCGATGTCGTCGCGCTGCAGCTCGATCGACGGGGGCTCGGGGCCGCGGTCGGACAGACCGACCCCGCGCATGTCGAACACGATCAGTCGCGAGAACGAGGCGAGACGCTGGAGGAACGACGCCCAGTCGGGGTCGTCCCACATCAGCTCGACGTTCGACCAGATCCCCGACGAGTAGACGAGGTCGACCGGACCGTCGCCCACGACCTGATAGGCGATCGAGGTGCCGTCGGGAGCCTTCGCGTATCGGGTCTCGGGCCACTCGCTCACGTGGGTGCCACCGTACAGGCAACACAGGTCGCAAGCGCCCGGCAAGGTGGCTGCAGAGCGGCTACGGCAACGTCACGAACCGGCCGAGGAACGACCGAGCGCTCGCCGTGTCGAGCCGCACGGCCTGACCGAGCGTGTTGCATGTGACGGCGGACGTGACCCCGATGCTCGTGTTCGTGCCCGGGAGGAGATGAGGGCTCCCCGAATCGTGGCCGCACAGACCATTCCCGACCGTGAATGACCTCCGCTGCAGGGACGTGAATGACTCCGTGGCGAACCGCCGTGCACCGTCCTCCGTGAACGTGCACGGGGGTGACGAGCAGTCGACCACGATCCCATAGCTCGCGACCGTCAGCGTGCTCGGGAGCGTTCCCGAAGCCTTCATCGCATCGAGCAACCCAGCGGTCGGCAGCCGAACGGGTGTCACTCCCCTCACCGACTTCGCGAGGAGAACGACCCCGAGGTCGTTCGCGAGGCTGTTGGGGTTGAAGTCCGGGTGGGTGGTGAAGCCGCTCACCGCGACGACCTGAGACGACTCCGGGTCGAACACCGAGTCGAACGTGACGAAGGCCGGGTCGCCCACCTCCTCGAAGAACCTCGTGCAGTGGCCGGCGGTGAGGAACACGGTCGGCGAGATGAGGAACCCAGAACACGCGAGGCTGAGGTCCTCCTCCCCCGGAGGTCGGCCCAGCAGGGCGCCCACGTTCGGGTGAGCCTCGCCGTCGAGTTCGCCGCCGCTGATAGCCCCGGCCGGCATGGTCGTAACGACCATGCCGACAAATGCGATCGTGAAGGCGAGGAACGTAGTGGAGCGACGCTTCAGCTCCCGCCCGCTGCCATCCACGTCCGTGATCACATACTCACCCCCGCGGCGGGCAACCGTTGACGCGTAGACGCAACCCTAGCGCGCGGGCATGAGAGAAGCAATCCGGCTTGGCTCAGATGCCGGGGCCGTAGGGCTGAGGGAGTGGCATCATCATGGAACGGGCCGCCATACCGGGTCGCCCCAGGCTCCCCCGCGGATGGATCGGAGGCCCGTGCCATCGGCGTTCGCCATGTAGAGCCCGGACCCACCGCCGTGCGGACCTGGGACCGCGAGCGCCATCTGCGCACCATCGGGCGCCCACGCGAGGCCCGGCGAGAAGCCGACGAAGAAGCACTTCCCGCCTTCTACCACCAGGGTCGGATCCGACCCGTCGACAGCGACCGTCATGACGTCGATCCGCGTCATCTCCCCATCCGGGGTCCCGACCCACGCGAGGTAGGCGATCTTCGATCCGTCGGGCGACCAGGCGGGGGAAGATCCCAACCCCGAGCCGCCCGTCACGAGGACCCTCTGCTGATCCGACCCGTCCCGGCCGATCGTGTAGAGCCCGCGGTCGGTCTCGTACTCCGAACGGACGAGATCCGAGAAGTCGGCCACCTCGGTCCGCGCCCCGGGCCCTCCGTCACGGTGTTCACCGTTGTGCAAACGCACACAGGCGCCAACTTGTTACCGACATCGGGAGTGATGCGAGACCCGTCAGTGACGGCGCAGGACGCAACGGGTGACATGGCGCGGCACGTGAACGGCAGTCTCGTGCCGAGCGAGGACCGGTGGCCGAGAGGCCACGGAGGGTCGGATCCCCCCTCTCGCACCCTAGTGACCAGCTGGTTTCCTCGCCGGATGGCTCGCAGGTCGCTTGCGCCTCACAGCCATGACGATGGCGATGGTCAGGGCGGTCGCCGCGCAGATCAGCGCGGCCAAGACCATGAGGACCTGCACGTCCATACTGATCGCAGGCCCACCCGGCCAGGCGCGCCCGAACCGACCGTATTCAAGGAAGTACCCCACGATGAGCAGGGCAGCGATCACGATGACCCACCTACTCCGGGCTCTGCCACGGGCGACAGCCAGGAGGATCACGAGAAGCGTGACCGCCGCGACAACGAGAACGATGCCTGACATCTATCCGAACCTCACCGCGGCGCGCAGCTGTTCGTGCGAGGCGAGGACCCTAGCGCTTCGGCTTGGGAGAAGCAACGCGGCATCGTCGACGAGCGCGATCCCGAAGATCGACGGAGGGTGATGGCAGGATCGTGGGACACGTGCTTCTCCGCGGTCCTCACCCGACGTGGCCGGACGGTTGACCATTCCGCTCTTGCATGGCATTCAGCGCTGAGGTCGTCGCGGCCAGCACGGCGAGGGTCGCAGCGAGAACGGGATGTCCGGTAGCCACCAGCGCGAGCACCGCCGCTGCAAACACCACGAACTCGACGCACAGCCGAACACCGATCGGAACGGGATGCCTGGCCTTCGGCGCAACGAACAGCCCCCAGACGACCGCAGCGAGAGCCGGAGCGACGATGCCGAGGGGGAACGCGAGGGCGCCTTCGCCCATCGTGAACCCCCAGTATCCGAGGCGGCCAACATCGAGAGTTCGCAGGCGAACCGGATCTACGAGGGTCAAGCCCCGGATCGCGCTCATGCCGCGGTCCGGCGCTCCGCCTCCTGCTTCAGACCGGAAAGGACGTGCTCGATGCCACGATGGATCGTCTTCCGGCTGTATCCCTTCAGCAGGCCGGCGATGAAGCCCTCCCATGACTCCTCGGACCGCACCAGCGTTCCGCCCTGCTCAGATCGCAGCCGGAAAACGTGGATCGCGTGGACGTGAGCGAACTCGCGCCGCACTTCCACCGGAACACCGATCCGACGGCGACAGTACCGGCGAGCGCTGCTGACCTGACGTCTGTGCTCCACCGGGGCCAGCCATCGATGTCCGCGATCACGTCCCACACCGTCTCGGGAGGCGCCGCTACCTGGATCTCCCCTCCCCGATCGCTGGGGCACTCCCGTTGATGTCCACGAGTTCGACCCTACTCGGGAACGTGGATCCCCGCCGATGGCGTCGTCTCACCGGCTGATCTACGAACGTGTCATGGGCGTTCGCCGCGGCGTCGAGGACACGAACGCTTCGACACTGGCGACGCCGAACGCAGCCGGATAGGCTCGCGACGGCGCGATCCAGCCCGCTTCGATGGGCCCGGGCGGGAACCCCAGGATGGAGGACGACGTGGCGAGCGACCTCGAGAAGGTCCATCACGGACCCGTCATCACTCCCGACGACCCGCGGTTCGACGCGGCGCGACGCACGTTCAACGCGCTGATCGAGGCTCGTCCAGCGATGATCGCCCGCTCGGTCGATGCCCTCGACGTCGTCGCCGCGATCGCGTTCGCGCGCGAGCACGCGCTCCCGGTGTCGGTGCGAGGAGGCGGGCACAGCGTCGCAGGTCACTCGGTGGGCGAAGGCAGCGTGATGATCGACCTGCGGCTCCTCCGTGAGGTCGCTGTCGATCCCGAGGCACGGACGGCCACCGTCGGCGGCGGCGCCTGCTGGAACGACGTCGACGCCCCGACCCAGAGTTTCGGCCTCGCCATGCCGGGCGGAACCTACGGCGACACCGGGGTCGCCGGATTGACGCTGTCCGGCGGGATCGGCCACCTGACGGGCGCCTACGGCTTGTCGCTCGACAACCTGATCTCGGCCGAGGTTGTGACGGCTGACGGGCGTGTGGTTCGCACGAACCTGGACGAAGAGCCCGAGCTCTTCTGGGCGCTGCGGGGGGGTGGCGGGAACTTCGGGGTGGTGACGGAGTTCGTCTTCGGACTGCACGAGGTCTCGCTGATGACGGGAGGATCCCTGATCCATCGGCTCGAGGACGCCGCGAACGCCCTGCGCGCGTTCGCTCGGATCCGCGATGACATGCCCGGCGCGCTCACCGTGATGCCTCAGCTGCTCCCTTCAGCCGGCCTGATCGAGGGCGAGCATGTGCTCTTGACCTCGGTGGCGTTCCTCGGAGGCGAAGAAGAGGCGAGGGATGCCATCGCCCCCCTCGGTTCTCCCCCGCCGATGTTCGACAACGTCGGGCCTGCCTACTACTCCCAGCTACAAGCGCTGTACCCGTACATGCCTTTCGGCCTGCGCAACTACTGGACCGGACGGTTCATCGAGGAACTGTCGGACGATCTGATCGACTTCATGGTCGAGCACTTCTCACGAGCACCGAAGGTTGGATATGGCGGCATCCTGTTCGAGCCACTCCACGGCGCGGTATCGGGGGTCCACCCGTCGGAGACGGCGTTCGCCTTCCGGAGTGCGCGTTTCAACGTCAGCCCCATGGCCGTTTGGGAGGATCCGGGTGCCGACGACGAGGAGATCGCGTGGGCGACATCGGCACGAGATCGCCTCCAGCCTCTTTCCAAGGGCGGGTATCTCAACTACGCCACCGACGACGCTGCGGAGACGGTCGAGGACGCCTTCGGCAGAGAGAACTTCCTACGGCTTCAGGCCGTCAAGGCGACGTGGGACCCCGACAACGTGTTCCGCTTCAACCACAACATCCCTCCCGGCGAGCCGTGAGTGGAGCGAGCAGCGCGAGGTCGTCGATGATCGGCTGTTCGCAACGCCACCTTGACGGCTGGAGGCGCGAGAGTAGCCTCTATCGGGTCGCAACAGATCGAGGGGGAGGTGCGGCATGACCAGGGAAGACATCGAGAGGCTCGACGACGCCGGCATGGCATCGTGGGCGAACCACGACCCACAGGGGTTCGCGAACCTCTTCGCGGAGACGTTCGCGTTGAACGACGTGGCGACACCGCAGCCGATCACCGATCGAGCCGGGCTCCTGGCGTACGCCCAGGCATGGTTCACCGCGTTCCCGGACATGTCGGTGAAACAGACGAACCGCGTCGTCTCCGATGACTCCGTCGCCGCCGAGGTGGAGTTCACCGGCACGAACACCGGACCCATGATGATGGGCGGCAAGGAGATAGCGCCGACGGGCAAGAGCGTGAGGGGAACCGGAGCCTACTTCGCCCGCGAGCGAGACGGGAGGATCGTCGAGTTCAACTCCCGTCCCGACATCGCCGGGATGATGATGCAGTTGGGTTTCATGCCTGAGATGTGACGCATCCGGTGCGAAGCACCGGATGCGCCTAGACATCCCACGACCCGGTGTCGTCAAGCAGCGGTCTCCAGCTGACCTCCC
>CAZZND010000148.1:0-6330 GCA_964655465.1 uncultured Actinomycetes bacterium | reverse complement strand
GAGGAGCTCGTGGCCGGCGTCGGTAGCGACGCTGCCGTGTTGACCGGGCGCTGTCTCTCCTACGGCGAGGCGATCACCTATTGGCCGCTGGTCGAGGTGTTCCGCCAGGCACGTGCCGACGACGATCTGAAGCAGGCGCTGTCACGGCCGACACGTGAGGAGACGGCCTGGGCCGTTCGCGTGCTCCTGGAACGGTGGGCCCGCGAGCGTCCCCTCGTGCTCGTGCTCGACGATCTGCATTGGGCGGAGCCGACCTTCCTCGACCTCGTCGAGCACGTCGCCGACCTGAGCCGCGATGCACCGATCCTCCTGCTTTGCTTGGCACGCCCCGAGCTCCTCGATACCCGTCCCACGTGGGGTGGGGGCAAGCTGAACGCCCCCGCCGTCCTCCTCGCGGCGCTCACCGCTTCGGAGAGCGAGCGGCTCATCGCCGACCTCACCCACGAGCGACCCCTCGACGAAAACATCAGCCGTCGGATCGTTGAGGCGGCCGAGGGGAATCCGCTCTTCGTCGAGGAGATGCTGGCGATGGTCGCCGAGGAGCACGGAGGCGGCGACGCCGACGTGGAGGTGCCGGCGACGATCCAGGCGCTGCTGGCCGCCCGGCTGGAACGACTCGCCCCAGCGGAGCGTCGCGTCTTGGAGCGCGCGGCCGTCGAGGGCAAGGTCTTCCATCGGGCCGCCGTGGCCGAGCTCGCTTCTCCCGAGCTTCGACCCGACGTCCCGGCGCACCTCGTTTCGCTGGTTCGCAAGGAGTTGATCCGTCCCGAAGAGGGCGAGTTCCCGGGCGAGGACGCTTTCGGTTTCAAGCACCAGCTCATCCGCGACGCGGCCTATCTGAGCCTCCCGAAGGAGGAACGTGCAGATCTCCACGAACGTTTCGCCGGGTGGCTCGAGAGCACGACGGACGACCGCGCTCTCGAACTCGAGGAGATCGTCGGGTACCACCTCGAACGGGCCTACCGGTACCGGGCCGAACTCGGCAGCATCGACGAAACGGCCCGCGGGTTGGCGAGCGGCGCGGCAGCCCGCCTGGCTCGTGCCGGCGGTCGCGCATTCGGGCGCAGCGACATGCCGGCAGCCGTCAGCCTGCTCGGGCGGGCAGCCTCTGTTCGAGCGTGATGACCCCGATCGCATCGAGATCCTCCCAGAGCTCGGCGCTGCGCTCGGCGAGGTCGGTGACCTCGCGCAGGCAGACGTTGTGCTCGCGCAGGCGATCGAAGAAGCCCGGGCGCTGGGAGCGGCCGGCCCGCGGGCCCGCGCCGAGATCGCGCGGATCTTGCTCCTCGCGGCCACCGACACGGAGTGGAGCGCACAGGAGGCGAGCGCAGAGGGAGAGCGGATCGTCGCCGCGCTCGAGGGCACGGGCGACGATCGCACGCTGGCGAAGGCCTGGTCCCTGGTCGGCCAGGCCCCGCTGTTCCTCACCCGGTACGCCGAGATGGATCGGGCGATGAGCAGATCGCTCGAGTACGCCGAGCGAGCGAATGACCCGCAACAGCGTTCGGAGGCCATCGTGTGGCTGGCCGTGGCGATCGCGAGCGGGCCCGCGCGGGTCGAAGAGGGGATCGCACGCCTTGAGCGTCTTCGAGAGCGCGTGCCCGAAGGCTCCCACGCCGAGGCGGGTCTGCTCGTCAACCTCGCGACACTCCACGCACTGGCGGGCCGTATCGAGCAGGCTCGGACCCTGGTGGGCCGAGGTCGCGCGATCTTCAAGGAGCTGGGCATGGAGCTCATCTGGGCGGCCTTCGCGATGGAGCAGGCCTGGGTCGAACTGCACGCCGGCGACCCGGCCGTGGCGGAGCCTTCGCTCCGCGAGGCGTGCGAAGCCCTTCAGCGGATGGGAGAGCGGAGCTTCCTCTCGACCGCTTCGGCCATGCTCGCCCAGACGCTCTACACCCTCGGACGCCACGAAGAGGTCGAGGGATGGACGCGCGTCAGCGAGGAGGAGGCTTCACCGGAGGACATCCCGTCACAGGTGATGTGGCGCTCCGTACGGGCGAAGGTGCTCGCCCGGCGCGGCGAGCTCGAGGACGCAGAGCAGCTCGCGAGGGAGGCCGTGACGCTCGCGGAGACGGGCGACGATGTCACGTTCATCGGCGACACGCTCCTCGACCTGGCCGAGGTGCTCGGCCTCGCAGGCGAGGTGGACGAGCAGCGCGTCTGCCTCGAGCGGGCCCTGGCGCTCTACGAGCGCAAGGGCGCCGTGCGGCTGGCGGAGCAGTCACGAGCGCTGCTGGCCCAGCTCGCACCGGAGGCCTGACGAGTGCTCGGTCCAGTCGCACGGTTCCTACTTCGCGCTATCGAGCATCAGGGAGATGAGATCTTGGTGCCCAAGGCCCGCGTGCTGAGCGCTCAGAGCAAGGCCGGCTTCGGCCTCGATATTCGCGATCACATTGATCTCGAGCGCGTACAACCGATCATCCGAGTCAGACAGTCGGAAATCTAGGCGGGCAGCACCGGCCGCTCCCACAGCCTGCACGATCGCGAGAGCGTGGGTCTCGAGTTCGCGATGCTGTTCGGGTGACAAGCCATCTGCATACCGAGGGATAACGTCTACCCAGCCTTCCCATCTCTTGAGTCGCTCCGTCAAGAGATGTTGGCCGTCCGTCGAAGGCGTCAAGTACTCGATCGGGGCAAGGACTTGCCACTCGCCCCCGGACTCGACGCATGCAACGGTGATGTCTCGCCCGGGGATGAACTCCTCGATGAGGACCCCAGAGCTCAGGAACGGGCCAAGGCCCCCGATCGCCGAGTCCACGTCCGCAGGCGAGTACGCGATCGAATGAGCGGTGATCCCTTGGGATGAACCACCGTAGTTCGGCTTGGCGATGACAGGATAGAGACCTTCAAGCTGGCTCTCGTCCCAGAGCCCGTCGGAGGTCACCGACGCGTCTCTCGGAAATCGGACAGGACCAGCCGAGGCGGCTCTCTTGGTCAGCCACTTGTCGCTTCCGATCGTGATAGCTCGCGGTCCCGGACCAGTACATCGCCTGCCCAGGGCATGACAGACCGTCGGGACGAGCCCTGCCGGACGGGCTTCACCTCTGACCTGTTCGACGGTGTTGAAGATGACGTCCGGATCACCCTCCTCGATCTGTGCAGCGATGTCCGACAGAGGCGACGAGAAATCGATGCACACCAACTCATGTCCGAGACCTCGAAACGTGTCTGTCATGTGCTGGAGCTCGACCTCAGAGGTGAAGTCCGCTTCCTCAGAGGACCCCGACGTCTGCATGACAACGGCAAGGCCGACCTTCATCGGAAGCTCCTGTCGTCCCTAATCGAAGTAGCTCTCGAGGTCGCCGTCTCGCACCATGTCGAGGGTGACGCAGTGGAACCCACCTCCGAGCAGGCGAGCATGACGGATCTGTCGCGGAAGGACTTCGATGCCGTGCGACTCAAGTGTCTGGATCAGCTCGCGTTGCGCAGCGTCGACGATCGCCAGCTCAGGAGAGACCATGAGCAAGTTCATCCCGATCCACGCCGATCCCAGGGGGTGGGGCGGTGCTGCGGCGTCGCTCATCGGCGGGCACCATACGATGTCCCAACGCCGTAGCAGATCTGGGATGTTGTCTTCGCTCACGCGCTCGGGATTGAGGAGCACGAGACCGGGTCGGATGAGGACGATCGTGCTGTCGATATGCATGTAGCGGTAGATCCCCCGCAGTGGATGTACGCGGAAATCACCGAAGGCACGAAGCACGTTCTCCAGCCAGATCCGACCGATCTCGTTGCCTGTGCACGAGACTTGGTAGAAGAGGTCCCGTCCGCACCGTATGACGTTCGCGGCCTCGAAGGCGGGTTCTGCCTCGCTGAGGATCGGGCGACCATCCGCACCTACGGAGTAGAGGTCGTCGAGCAGTCGCGGCCGAGGGGCAGAGATCCAGGGAGAGCCACCCTTCATGTATTCCAGGAAGATCCTCTTCAACCCGAAGGATTCGAAGTACCTGGCGCGCATCGGGCTTGGCGCCTCGATGATCGTGGGTCCTACGACGAGCGTCAGGTCGCGCGGACAATAGGAATAGAAGCCATCGGTCCGCCAGTCGGGAGTGCCGAACTCGAGCTCGTGGTCGACCGCCTCCACCTGGTGAACCAGAACACCGAGATCCTCAAGGGTCTCGATCAGGGTCGCCAAGTCCTCCTCTGTCTCCTCGATGACGTGTCGAGGAAACTGCCCACGGCTGACTCGTGCCAGCTCTTCGGCGGTGAGCTCGCCGAACAGGGTAAGCCACATCGACGTGTGGGCGGTCGTGGGGATCCTCGCACTCGCGGCGTTCCCAACCACGACCTCACGCAGAGGCGAGAACTCATCATAGGTACAGGCAGATGGCATGCTCGATCGGGCTCTCCCTTCGCTAGCGCTTGCAATGTAGTCCGACCGAGCAACTCGCGGGTAGCGCTCCTCGTCAGGGCATCACGAGGACGCGCTGCACGGGCGGCAGCCCGGAGACGCGCTCCTCCCAGGTCGAGCCTGCGTCCACCGAGGCGTACACGCGCCCGTCCGAGGTTCCGAACGCGGCGAACGAGCCGTCGGGCAGCGCGTCCAGGCAGTAGCTGTCGATGTTGTCGTCGAACCAACCGGGCCCCGCGCGGCACCGCTCGAACGTGCCACCCGCGAGGTCGGCGCGGTAGACGGCGGCTCCTCCGTCGCGCGGGCCGTTCGAGCTCGAGACGAGGACCGCCTGCCCGCAGACGGCGACGGCGCGGGAGTACCGCGCCTCGAGACCCTCCGTCCGGAACGACCAGGTGGAGCCGCGATCGGTGCTCGCCGCCAGCCCGCCGGCACAGGCGGCGAGGACCAGCCCTTCGGCGGTGGTGACCTGGTGGACGTCCGCATCGACGTCGATCGTCGGCGTCCAGGTCTCCCCTCGGTCGTGGGAGCGAAGGATGCCTCCGACGTGGACGTTGACGTAGACGTCGTCGTCCCAGTTCGCGATCGAGCGGGTGTCGGGCGGGCCGCCCCATGGTGTGTACCAGGTGGAGCGTTGCTCGACTCCGTCGAACGAAGTGAGGGGCTCGAGGGACCCACCGGCGACCCGGAACAGGCGCGCCTCGGAGGACCCGACGAACACGCCGGCATCGATGCTCGCGAGACAGGTCGCGCGGAAGCGGTCGAGGTCGGCGACGTGACGCCACTCGGTACCGGCGGCGTGCCAGATCTCGGACCCGTCGAGGACCGCCCACACGTCGGAGCGCGCGGGGGCAACCGCGGTAACCGATCGACCGAGATGCTGGACCTCACCCGGACGCCCTCGATCGTCGAACGGATGCAGGCCGTCCCGCGTGGCGACGAGGATCCTCAGCATGGTCGGATGCTCTCACGCTCCGCGCATCGTGGTCGTCGTGAGAACGGGCCGAGGGCGGCTGACGTTTCACCAGCTCGGTCAGCTCAGCGCTTCGGCGCCACGAAGGCGCGAACACCGAGGGTGATCAACGCACCTACGAGCGCCGCCACGCCGATCAGGATCCCCATCTCCACCGCGGTCGGGATGTAGATCGCGTCGGGTTGGAACTCCTGGCCCGGACGGCCACCGGGGATGCCCGGCGCGAGGCCCACGAGCGGCACGAACATCGACGTCATCACGATGTTGATCCGCTTGAAGAAGACCCCGACCAGCGCCAGGACCGCGGCGGCCACCACCCAGCCGCGCCGGTTCCGCAGGCGGGAGCTGAAGATCGCGAACGGCACCGCGACGCCCAGGATGATCTCGGCCCAGAACACCGGCGCCAGACGGCCGAACAGCAGCACGTTCAACTGCTCGATGTGGTCGGGAACCCGCGACAGATATGACGTCAAGATCTCGGTGAACAGCAGGAACGCGTCGACGCCCAGGAACCACAGCATCAGCCGGCCGAGATCGGGGAAGACGCGCTCGGGCGGATCCCAGTCGGTCGTGCGGTCGGTGACGTACGCCACGAAGATCAGCAACGCGGTACCCGAAACCAACGCCGAAGAGATGAACATCGGCGCCAGGATCGCGGTGTTCCAGAACGGGCGAGCGACGAGCAGGCCGAAGATCCACGCCGTCACCGAGTGCACCAGCACAGCGGCCGGTAGCGCGACGAACGCCATGGTACGGAGAGCGCGCGGCCGGGGCTCAGGCCGGGTGAGCAGCCGAAGATCCACCGCTGCGATCGAAAGGTACAGCGCGATCACCACGACGTCCCAGATCAGGGGCGAGGTCCAGTGCGGCTGCCAGATCATCTTCCAGACCAGCTGCGGCCGGCCCAGGTCCGGCAGGATCGACACGGCCGCAGCGACGATCGCGCTGCGACGACGACCAGCTCCATCTCCTCGAGCCGCTCGTACACCTTGTTCAGGTTCGG